>DASRXR010000548.1:0-5697 GCA_035687405.1 Polyangiales bacterium | reverse complement strand
TCGGTCGTGATCGACACTCTCGACGCGCTCGAAATCGAGGTCCCCGCGCCGGGCGAGCCGACCACGAGGCCGGACGAACGCACCTCCATGGCGGAGCTGATTCGCGTCATCGAGCACACGCGCTTTTGGGGGTTGCTTGTGTGTGGTGCCCACAATCCCCGGAAGGACGTCCTCAGTTATCTCGCCGACGCCGTGATCGAGCTCGCTGTCGACGAAACTCGAATGCATCGCACGCTGGAGATCCTCAAGTGTCGCACGCAGCCGTTCGATCCAGGCCCGCACGTCTTTCAACTCGTCGAGCAGCGTGGCGTGATGCTGTATCCGAACCTCGTGTCGATTCAGCGACGGCTTCGCAGGCGTGTGACTCCCGCGCTCGACAGCGAGCGGGTCACGCCGTTCCCGACTCGCGTGTGGTGGCCTAATCGCGGTGATCAGCTAGCGAGCAGCGTGTCAGCAGTTGATGCAGCTGCGGTTCGATCATCCGATTGGCCGACAATTCGTCGCGGAAGCGCGGTGCTCCTGTATGGGGAGCCGCAAGCTGGGAAAGCGCCCTTTCTCCTCAACTTGATGTCTCAGCGAGTGCAGCTGGTGGACTATCCCAATTGGCCGCTCGGAACGAACGGAGCGACTCTGATTGTTTCGTTTCGAGGCAACGGCCAAGAGTACCTGCGGCCGCTGCATGAGTCGCGACTGCTCAGTGCGCAGTGGCACGACAACGTCAGTGACATCGGCTTTTGTTCATACGGAGTGGATGACACATTGAACGCCTCGCAAGTCGCATTTGAGCTGATCCGGTACATCCGGCGCTCCCGGCGCGACGCCGTTCCAGTCGACTGGATCGCGTTTGTCGGTGTCGAGGCGCTGCATTCCAATCTACCGGCGGTCGCGAGAAATCCGAGCTTTTGGCCGACGATTTTCGCAATCACCGCGAACGAAGGAATCACGACGGCGTTCTTGCTCGCTGCCGAAGGACCACACCCGTTCGTCGCGCAGTACGGTCACGAGATGGACTACATCTTGAAGTTCCAACGTCGCGTTGGGACGCGCATCGTCGACATCGAGAAGAGTCCGGACCCTCCAGCCCAAGGCGGGTATCCGAGGCTGTCCTTCAATCTCCAGGACGGGCAGGTGAGTGAGTTCACTGGCGACGTGCCGTCGGGTCAAGCCGCATGCGTGGCCGGCGCGGTTCGGGAGGGCGCCGCGTAGGTTGAGCGAAGCCGTCGAGGCGCTTTGCGCCCGCGAAGCCAGCTTCTCCCCAAAAAACGCGTGGGCAAACGCTGATTTTGGTCACAACGCAGATGCCACTTCTCCAACAGGTCGCAAACGTGGGCGGCGTTGTCGTGCCGCGCACAAAGTCGCGCAGAGAGGTGGTCCGCATGGGCGAAGTGAAACGATGGTCAGGATTTGTAGTCGCAATATCGTTGTGGGGTGGGGCGCAACAAGGTTGCGAGGTCACTTCAACGAACGACGCGGTGCACACAAAACCGGAAATTTCGAGGGCTGATGCGGGAGCCAAGCCCTCAGCGGGTTCGAAAATCCCACCCGAAGTGCTCGCCGCAAGCGACGAATGGCCGCTCGCGAATCGCACTTACACCGGCGACCGCGCGACGCGCGCTTCGCGCATCTCATCGGCCAACGTCGCAACGCTGCGAGAGGCGTGGTCGTTCCAGCTCTCGACCGGCGGTGCTTACGGTGCAGGCTCGTCGTCTTCGCTCGTGCTCGATGGTGTCGTGTACTTCGTCGACGGTCAGAACAACGTGTTCGCGCTCGACGGCAAGACCGGTTCATTGAAGTGGCAGCAGCGTTACGACGCGACCGGAGCGCTACCGAACGGGATCGCTGTCGGTTGGGGAAAGCTGTTCACAGCGTCGGGCGACGACTCGTTCGTCGCGCTGGATCTCGAGACCGGGCGCGAATTATGGCGGGCGCCCATCGACGTGTCTCGCTATGGCGGGATCGGCATCGCACCGATCGCATACGGCGGGCTTGTGTACCTCAGCACCGTCCCGCTGAACTCGGGTAGTCAATACCTCGGCGGTGTCAACGGAACGCTTTACGCGCTCGAGCAAGAGACGGGTCAGATCCGCTGGAGTTTTCAGACAGTCGAGGACACAACTCTGTGGGGAAATCCGACAGTCAACAGTGGAGGCGGCGCTTGGTATCCACCGACGATCGACCTCGAGCGCGGCGAGATGTATTGGGGCATCGGCAATCCCGGGCCGTACCCAGGAACACCCGAGTTTCCCTCTGGATCGAGCCGTCCGGGCGACAACCTGTACACGAGCTCGGTCGTCGCGCTGAGCCCCGGCGATGGCGAGCTGCACTGGTATCACCAGGAGCGGCCGCACGATCTATTCGATCTCGACTTTCAGAACTCGCCTTTAGTCGTCAGCGTGACGAGCGACGGCGCCAAACGGCCGTTGGTCGTCGGCTCGGGCAAGACCGGAACAATCGTCGCGCTCGATCCGGAGCAGGGTGGGAAGCTCCTCTGGCGCGCGGTCGTAGGCAGACACGAAAACGACGAGCTGCAAGAGGTTCCGAGCACCGGTGTCACGGTTTACCCTGGCACGTTCGGTGGCGTCGAGACGCCGATGGCGTTCGCGGACGACACGGTCTACGCCGCGGTCGTCAACTGGGGCACGAACTACCTTCCCTCGGCGTTCGCGGGGTTCGACGGGGAAGGGAGCGGCGAAGTCGTCGCGGTTTCGGCGATCGATGGCAGCGTGCGCTGGAAGCGCGACTTCGAGACGCCGGTGATGGGCGGCATGACCGTCGTCAACGATCTGCTGTTCACCGCGACGTTGGCTGGAGAGATCTATGCGCTCAACCGCGCCGATGGATCGATCGCATGGCAGGGCCAAGCGCCGCTCGGCATCAACGCGCCGATCACCGTGAGCGGCGATCAGGTCTTGGTCGCGGCCGGACTCGGCCTCGGGGTTCCCAAGCTCGTCGCTCTCGGACTGGACGCGCCCGAGGCGCCGCCCAAAACGGTCGTCGCGCCCGAGCCCGTGTTGCCCGCAGTCGATCCGCGCGCGGACAAGCTTTCGGACACCGGCCTCTACGCTGACATCGCGACGCGTACGCTCGCCGAAGGGGTGTGGCCCTTCGCGCCGCAAGGCACCTTGTGGTCGGACGGCGCCGACAAGCATCGGTGGGTGTATCTGCCGCCCGGCACAGCGATCGACAGCGCGAACATGGACGACTGGATCTTCCCGGTCGGCACCAAGTTTTGGAAAGAGTTTTCGATCGCGGGTAAGCGCATCGAGACGCGCTTGCTCGAGAAGAGGAGCGCCGACGACTGGCGCATGATCGCGTTCCTGTGGGATGCAGACGGGAGCGAGGCGCGTGCTCTGCCGCGCGGTCAGCGAAACGCGCTCGGCACCGAACACGACATTCCGAACCAGGACTACTGCGTGCGTTGTCACGGTGGCGTCGCCGACATTGCACTCGGGTTCAACGCAGCGCAACTCGGCGAGGGAAGCGGCCTGACGACGGCGACGCTGGTGCAGGCAGGCCGCTTGACCGCACCGCCGACTACTGCGCTGCGCGTCCCGGGCGATGACACCGCGCGCGCCGCGTTGCTCTACCTGCACGCGAACTGCAACGGTTGTCATAACCCGCGCACATTCATCTCCAACGCGACGGGCGTGGACTTCTCGCTGCCCGTCGCGAGCTTAGGGAACGTCGAGACCACTCCCGTCTATGCCACGATCGCGCAGGATTTGATGGGCGGACTCAAGGAAAGCAGCGTGCTCCAGCGCATCGGTGCACGCGGGATCCAGGGCCAGATGCCTCCGATCGCGAGCGAGAAGGTGGACGAAGCCGGCCTCGCCGCGGTGACTGCGTGGATGGCGACAGTTCAACCATGAGAGTGATCCTGCGGCCCGCGCACCGCTTCAGGGCGGTTGCGGGCTCGCGGGGTCGGGGGGGATCGAACGCTGGTTCGTCAGCGTGTTGGCCACGCCACCCTGATCATTGAATACGTCGGTGATCGTGCCCGTGCCCCCGATCGATTGCGTCAGCATGTTGGTGAGCTTGACGCCATTGCGCACGGGTGCTTCGAACGCGTGGTCGAGCACGATCTGGTTGTTGGTCGAAAAAAAGCAGTAGCTACCGAGCCCCCAGGCCTCGTGCTCGAGAACGTTCGCGTCCACGAGGTAGGTCGGATACCCGCGAACCGCGCCGTTCATCCACTGATCTTGGGTTGGAACATCGTAGGGCGCTTCGTTCATGTAGAAGTAGGTGCGGCCGCCCGCGCCAAACCACTGCGTGTGGAACTTTTGATAGTGTTCTACGAACAGTCCGTACGCCGTAACGTGATCACCTCTCACAATCAGACCGTGATCGGCCAGATTGAACGCCCAGCCCGTAGTCTTGGTTGGACCATTTTCGTCTTGATGGTCGGCGCGCCAAAGCCACATGTTGTCAGTAATCACGTCCGCGCTGTGGATCTCGAGGCTGACCGCAGCTTTGCCGATCCTGGCGCCGCCGATGCGGAAATAGAGATCGTGGAGTGAGGTGGGATTGGCGGCGTGTCGCAGCTTCGATCCCGGCGCACCGACTTGCATCAAGAGCGGTGAGCTCGTTTCGCCGGCATCGATGATCAGCCCGGCCAGCTTCACCCCATCCACGTCTTCGATCGAAATCGCCATCGCTCCGTTGTCTGCGACGAACGTCGGTAGGCCGAGACCGAGGACGACTGTGTTCGGCCGCTTGATCTCGATCGGCTTCGTCAAGTGATAGACGCCGGGCATGACGAGCAGATGTTTTCCCGCGTCGAGCGCTTGATTCATCTCGTCAGCTGCGCGCTCACTCGGTCGAACGATCGCGAACTGGTCGAGCGGCAGCGGCGACAGGTTCGGCGTCGCATGCGCCCACGACGTCCCTCGTTCATCCGAGCGAAGCGGCGGAACGAACACGTGATAGTTGTCCTGCGCATCGATGGACAAGAATGGCTTTTCGCGAACGACGGGCGTGAGGTCGATCGTGGTCAACGGCGGCTTTGGAAAGCTCGTTGCAGGCGCGCCGATGTCACCGACGAACACCATGTTCCAGCCCGAGTCGCTCGGCTGCTGCCAGCTCTGGAACTCACTGTTGCGCGTGAGCCACTGCTGTTGTTTTCCCGGCAACAACGTTCCTTCAATCCAGCTGTCCGCGATGAAGCCGCCGCTCGCCCAGCCGCCGTCGTCGAGCCTCAGATCGCCTCTCAGATGCATGCGTCGATACGCCGATGCTTGTGAGACCGCCCAGCGATCCGCATTCGAAGGCGGAGTCACCGATAGGTTTTCCGCGGTGCGCCAAAAGTTCTGCGTCGCGTTGTTGGCAGGGCCGTTTCTCTGCCCCCACCAGTCGGCTTCCGCGTGTACGGCGCCCTGGATCTGCACGTCATCAGGGCTCGTGCCGAGGCCCGCGACGTGCGTGTAGAAGCCGACGTTTACATCGATCGCGTAGATGCCCGGCTTGAACAAGATCAAGAAGCGCTCTTCACCGAACTGATTGGTTTCTTGTTCTCGAAAGATCAGGTTCAGTTGGCGCTGTATCTCCTCGCGGGATGAGCTCGCGTCGAACACGTAGACGTTCGGGCCGAACATGGATTTGGATGGCTCGACCAGCGAAGGCAACCTCCAGTTCTGCTGGGGCTTGCTCGAGCAGGTCCAGAGCTGCATCGGGGTGCCGTCGGCCGATTTGACATCTTTG
>DASRXR010000547.1:0-2148 GCA_035687405.1 Polyangiales bacterium | reverse complement strand
CCTGCGCTAGCGCGGCCTCCAGCGGCGCGACCACCGACAGCATGCACTGCAAGAAGGTCGCGTAACGCGCACGTGTGACGGTGCTCGGCTGCAAGTTCAAGCCGGTGTCGAGTGCCGCGTGCTGCAGTCGAGTACCGTACCGTAGCTCCGCGAGTAGGCTCGAACGAGATGGGGCAGAAGAATCGGGCGGACGCATCGGTACGAGTATAGCGACTAACTCAATCCCGCCTCGGCTTCATGCACGAGCGGCAGTAAGATCTCGCAGCGGGTGCCTTGGCCCACAACCGAATGCATTTCGATCGTGCCGCCGTGAGCGACCACGATCGCTCGCGCGAGGTAGAGGCCGAGTCCAAGTCCCGCAGAGTGCTCTCCCGCGACGAAGCGATCGAAGATTCGTGGCAGGAGGTCCGGCTGGATACCCGGGCCCTGATCGCTGATGACGATCTTCCCCACTTCCGCGGTAGCGTTCCGAGTCGACTCGAGCGCGAGCACGACCGCCGCCGTGCGCGGCGAGTGCTTGATCGCGTTCGAGAGCACGTTCTCGAGCGCTTGACGCAGTCGATCACCGTCCGCCTGCAGGTGCAGCTGTTCGCAAAAGCTGTCCACGCGAACCTCGACATCGGGCGGCCGCAGCGTCTCCGCAGTGGCGCGCAGTAGCGCAACCAGCTCGAGCCGATCACGCTTCAGCGCGAGCATGCCGGTGTCTAGCCGCGCGACATCGAGCAGATCGGTCACGATCGCGCTCAAGCGGCCGAGCCCCGCGAGCGCGCGCACGGCATCCTGCGCGTCAGGTGTCCGGCCTTCGCCGTCCGCGCGCTCGCGCATCAGAGAGACTCGCGCGATGATTGGTTGTAAGAGGTTCCGTACGTCGTGGGCGAGTACGGTGACGAGTTCGTCCGCAGCTGCGCGCCGGCCATCTGCCTTCGCGAGCGCTGCCGCACCTGCGATCAGCTCCGAGCGGTGGACGAGGCTGCCCACCCACACCGCGACGATGCGCAAGAGCGCGAGATCGTCCGCGCTGAATGCGTCCGTGCGCGGCGACGCTAGGCTCAGCACGCCTTGGCGCACACCGGCGACGTCGATCGGTGCCGCGGCCATCGAGCGCACGCCGAGCGAATCAATGACGCCGCGTGGCTGCGTCGAGTCCTGGTCCGCGTGACCGGTGCGATAGCACTCCCCCGATCGAAACACCTTGGACATCGGGTCGCCGTTCGCAATCGCAAGTCGATTGAGCCCGAGTCGTCGCTGTAGCGCGGCGAGCGGCGTATGACTGGTCCCGATGGCCACGAGCGAATCGCTGGCGCCTTCGTATAGGAAGGCGTCGACCTTCTCGCTCTCCAAGCCAGCCGCGATGAGGTCAGCGCACTGGCTGAGAACGACGTCGATCGACGCAGGACCCAGCTCGAAGAGCGGTTCGAGAATCGAGAGGAGACGGCGTTCCGACGACACCCTTCGCTTCTAAAACAGTGGGCTCGAAATCGCAAATCGCTCCGCCGGTTTGAAGCGCCCGAGCTCGGGCTCGAGCGCACCCGACAGCAGCGGCAAATCTCGTCAAAGCGATGATAGCTCGACCTGTCGCATCAGGTTTCGCTGAATCACGGTGTCCCACGCGCAGTTGCGCGCGGTGGTTGCACCCGCACGGCGAATCTCACTGGCCTCATAGGGGCGAGACACCAGCCGTTCGATCTGCGCGATAGCTTCGCCAGGCGCATGTGTTTTGTCAGGATCGAAACGCGCGACTTTCGCGAGCATGAACCGCGGCGCGATAGTATGCTCGAGACCTAGTATGCTCCGTGCTCAGCGATGCTGGAGCGGAGGTGCTCAATGCAGATTCTGCCGATGCCGGCTGCGAAATGGTGAAGCACTGAGGATGCTTGTTCTGCGCCGCTGCGAAAACGATGTTGCTGGATCGCGTCGTAGAGAGAGCGCGCGACCGGCATCAGTCCGGCCGCGCGCTCGAACACATACATGCAATATCAGGTCAATGCGCCCAGCGATTCGTTCGCAGTCTCGCGCGCTACCTGCGCCAGGTCGCTCGCTGCTTCACGCGCGTCACCGGCGAACCGGTCGAACTTCTCGCGCGCGGGGCGGAGCACCTTCGTTTCCCGCTCGCTCGCCGGCAAGATCATTCCGATCCGAACACCGAGA
>DASRXR010000546.1:0-4328 GCA_035687405.1 Polyangiales bacterium | reverse complement strand
CTTCGCGAGCGAGAGTCGCTGTCGGTTCAGTACGGCGAGAACCACCCTCGGATCGTCGCGATCGGCACTCAGCTCGACAGCGTGAAGAAGGCGCTACGTTCCGAGATCGACGGAATGATGTCCGCTGCGCAATCGGACTTGAACGAAGCGATCGACATCGAGAAGGGCTTGAAGTCCGCGCTCGATCAGGCGAATCGCATCGGGCTCGATCTCAACTTACAAGAGATCTCGCATCGCCGTCTTCAGCGCGAGCGCGACAACACTTCGAAGCTGTACGGGACACTTCTCGAGCGCACCGCTCAGACGGATCTCACACGTGCGCTGCAAGTCTCGTTCGTACGCGTGGTCGACCAGGCGCTCGCGCCGCAGTTGCCGATCTCACCGCGCGTGAACCTCAACTTGGCGCTCGGCACGCTCGTAGGGTTTCTGCTCGGCATCATGGCTGCGCTGACGCTCGATCAGCTGGATCGAACGATCCGCACGGTTGAGGACGCAGAGGCGACCGGAATCACGATCCTCGGCATCATGCCGAAGATCGATGAGTCGCTTTCGAGCAACGGCACGTACGGGCGCAAGCGGCGCAACGGCAAACCTGGAGAGCAGCTCGCGAATCGCGACCTCGTCGTACACACGCATCCGAAGTCGTCCGCCGCAGAATGTTTTCGCACGATCCGGACGAACCTGACGTTCATGTCCGCGGAAAAACCGCGCCGGACCGTCGTCGTAACGAGCGGCAGCCCGCGCGAGGGCAAGACGACGGTGGCGCTGAGCCTCGCAATCTCGCTCGCACAGGGCGGCAAGCGCGTGCTCGTGGTCGATACCGATCTGCGCAAACCGCGCATTCACCGGGCGCTCGGGACGACGCTTTCGAAGGGTGTGACGACGGTGCTCGTCGGGGAGAGCAGCGCCAAAGACGCGATCCAAGACACGCAGATTCCCGGCCTTTCTTTCCTCGCCTCGGGGCCAATCCCACCAAATCCATCCGAGCTGCTGCACACGGCGCAGTTTCGCCAGTTGCTCCAGGATTTGTCGAAAATGTACGACCACGTCGTGCTCGATAGCCCTCCGCTCGCGGCAGTCACGGACGCTGCGATCATCGCGCCACAGGTCGACTCAACGATTCTCGTCATCCACAGCACGCGCACGACGCGAGATGCGTTGAAAGTCGCGCTCCGTCAGCTGAAGGACGTGGGCTGTCAGCCGACCGGCGGGGTACTAAACGAAGTGGACTTGTCGGCGCATCGGTACGGCTACGGCTCTTACTACTACTACAGCAGTGAGGGCTACTATCAGTCCGAGGCATCCGAAGACGAGGCAGACGAGAAGCCCTCGCGCCCGATCGCGCAGGCGTAAGCCGGACTAACAGATGCTGAGTTCCGTCTTCGTATTTGCCGGATCGATGCTCGTAGCGATCATGACCACGCCCGTCGTGCGGACTGTGGCGTTGCGCCTCGGTGCGATCGATCGGCCGGGTGATCGCCGCGTCCACGGCCGCGTGACGCCGCGGCTCGGCGGGATTGCCATTCTGCTCGGGTTCTTCGCGCCGATCCTCGCGCTGTTCGCAGCCCAGACCGCCGTCGCGGACCTGTTCTTTGCGCAGCCCAGCCACTTCCTCGGATTGATCGCAGGCGGCCTGCTCGTCTGCGCCCTCGGCGCGCTCGATGACCTGCGTGGCGTTCGCGCCTGGCACAAGCTCTGGGTCCAATGCGCGGCGGCGTGCACTGCGTACGCCTGCGGCTTTCGGATCGATGCGATCAAGTTGCCGTTCATCGGCGACTTGCAGATGGGCTCGTTCGGCATCGTCGTGACGGCACTCTGGATCGTCGCGATCGTAAACGCGATCAACCTCATCGACGGGCTCGACGGGCTCGCCGGCGGCGTCGCGTTTTTTGCGTGCGTCACGAATTTCGTGGTCGGCGCGATCAATCACGACGTGATCGTGATGTTGTTATCGGCCAGTCTCGGCGGAGCCGCGCTCGGCTTCTTGCTGTTCAACTTCAGCCCGGCCAGCATCTTCATGGGCGATTCGGGGAGCATGTTCCTCGGCTTCGTGCTCGCGACGACGTCGATCCTGGGCAACTCCGTCAAGAGCTCTACGACCGTCGCGATCCTAGTTCCGTTCGTCGCGCTCGGGCTGCCGATCATCGACACGCTGCTCGCGATGATGCGGCGGGTCCTCGAACATCGCTCGATCTTCTCGGCCGATCGCGGCCACATCCATCATCAGTTGCTCGCGATGGGGCTCACTCATCGGCGCGCGGTCTTACTCCTGTACGGCCTGTCGGTGCTCTTCACTGCGAGCGCGATCATCGTGTCGGTGGGGCGCAACACCGCGGTGGGCGCATGCCTGATCGTCATCACGATCGCCGCGGTTGGCATCGTCCGTTCGCTCGGCAACCTCGAAAACGCGCTGCAACGTTGGTTGCGCAAAGAACGCATTCGTCCGGCCGTCATCGAGCACCTGCGCTCCGAGATGGCAAGCGCGCTCGAGCGCATCGCCGCAACGCGTGAACCGAGTGAAATCGTAGCCGTGCTCGAAGACTTCGGCGCACACGTTCAACTCGAGGTCGTCGAGTACACCGGCCCTTCGGAAGGTCCGCTCGAGTCGTTTTATTGGGCGAAAGATCGGCCCACCCCCAAACGATTGGAGGCAGAGGCGTTTACGTCCGTCACTGCCAGCTTCGCGGTGCCATCGCTCGGCGGTGTGTTGCACTTCTCATGGGCGAGCGACACCGGACACGTGCTGCCGGAAGCCGATATCCTTTTGCAGCTCGTGGCGGATGCGGTCGAAAATCGAATCAAGCGCGCGGCGGAAGCCAATCGGCCGAGTAGTCACTTGCGCTCGGTTTGAGCCGCGGCTTTCGCTGCTTTGGTCAAGGCCCAGCGATAGAACGCGAGCGGCGTCAGATATTGCTCCCACAAGCTGCGATTCGCGCGCTGCAACGCCTGAAATGCCGCGTCATCGAGGCCCCGATGAAACTCGGCCACTAGCTCACCGATGCGATCGATCGCGTCTTCTTCGACCCACACGCAGTGCTTCTTCCAGTCGATCTCGCTCTCGCACGGCAAAACCGCATCGCTGTTCAGATAGATCGGAATGCGACCGGCCGAGAGCACTTCGTAGAATCGATACGAGAAGTTTCCGGCCCCGCGCACGCACACCGTGTAGTCCGAATCGAGCAAGTTGCGCGCGAAGTCACTCCGAACCCTGGCTGCGATCGCTCGGTCGGGATTGAGCACTCCCGCAGCAGTCCCGAGGAATCGATTGTTTCGCACGAAGCGGCAGTCCAGGTGTTCGGTTGCCTCCAGCCGATCGAGCACGCGCGAACGCAGCTCGAGACCGACGGCTTTCTGGCTGCGGCCGAGCAGTCGATAGATCATGCGCAGTGGGCGATTGCCGACGTATCCACAAAAACCGATCGACGGCTTGGAGCTCTTGCTGCGGACTTCGAGTCGCTCCGCGGGTGCGGCCAGCATGTCCTCACACGGCGCCGGCATCGCGTCTTCGCCGGGCGCGCGCGTGCTCGCGAAGATCGAATGCCGGTACACCACACCGTACGGAACGCGAATCGCCCCCGCCGCATCTCCGGTCTTGAGAAAGATGAGCGGCAATCCGCGTGACTGCGCGAGCCGCATCACTTCGTCGGCGTGCTCGCCTGGCTCGTACATGTGCGGATAGAACACGATCTGAGCGTCGTTCAGGTCGACCGCAACGAACTCGGATTGCGCCTGCTCGAACAGCGAGCGGTAGCGAATGCTCCAGGGGTCCTCGCGATACGCTGCGAAGCCGTCGCGGACTGCACTGACGAGCTCGAGCTCCTCGACTCCAGGCTTACCGCGAGGAAAGTGCAGACGAAGCATCGCGCGAGACTATCCGCCGATCACCCCTGACGCCAGGCGAGCACAGTCGCGCAACCGGCCGGCTAGTGCAGCACTAGAGAGCTTTCACTCCCGCGGATCCTCACCGAAGTAGTAGTGCCGCACCGCTCGCCGAATCTCCGAAGCCGGCGCGAGCAACGGCCGCACGTGCATGCCGGTGTGCTGCGCGACCTTCTCCATCGCGCTGAAGTTCGTCGGGTCGTCCACCGCGACGTAGAGAATCTTTTCCTTCGTGCGCTCGATCCGGAAGAACACTGGGATCAAGTTGAGTTCCTGCGCGAGCTCGGGCGGAACCAAGCTCAAGAGTTCGCGCGTGAACTCGACGTAACCGAGCGATACCCAAGCCACGCTCGCGCGATTGGACAGAATCTGCGTGAGCTCGTGTTCGTGGATGCAACCACGACGCACCAAGATCTCACCGAGACGCCCGCCGAGCGTTTCTTGCTCCT
>DASRXR010000545.1:0-12112 GCA_035687405.1 Polyangiales bacterium | reverse complement strand
TGGAGCGGGACCAAGAAGTACGTCAGGCCGGCGTGCGCTGAACCACTCGGCTCGCTGCGAAACGGGCCGAAGATCTTGTCGCAAAACGCTCCACGTGTGGTCCAGGTCTTCTGCCCGTACAAGCGAAAACCACCGGACACGCGCTCCGCGTAGCTGCGCAGCGCTGCGAGATCGCTCCCGGCACCGGGCTCGGACCAGCCCTGCGCCCACAGACACTCGGCAGAAGCTATCGGCGGCAGCAGCCGGTCCTTCTGCTCTTGCGTGCCGAACGAGAAGATCGAAGGCGCGAGCAAGAAGATCCCGTTCTGCGTGACGCGCTGCGGAGCCCCGGCGCGCCAGTACTCCTCCTCGAAGATCAACCACTGCATCAAGCTCGCCTCACGGCCACCGTAGACGCGCGGCCATGCGACGACGGACCAGCCCGCGTCGAACAGCGCGCGCTCCCACAGCAGATGTTCAGCGAAGCCTTCGCGCGTGTCGCCCGAAACGAGTGGCATCTTGGGCACGTGCGCTTCGAGCCAGATGCGTGCCTCGCGCCTGAACGCTTCTTCCTCCGCGCTGAACGTCAGGTCCATTGCGGGTTACCGCAAGCCTTTGGCCATGCTCTTGGCGTCGAGCCCCTGCAGATGATCTTCGCTCGTCAACGTGTTGTGCGCATGCGCGAGGTGATGCAACGCAAACGTCGCGTCCATCGTGTCGCGCAAGCCCATGCGATCCTCGGCTTGATTGATCGCCTTCTTCGCCAGCGCCAATCCGAAACGCGGCATCGTCGCGACGCGCTCGGCGATCGCGAGGGTCTCGGCCTCGAGCCGATCGCGCGCCACGACGCGGTTGATCATGCCGATCTCGTGGGCACGCTGAGCGCTCATCTTTTCACCGAGGAACAAGAACTCTTTCGCCAAGCGCGGCGCCATCACGAACGGATGCGCAAAGTACTCGACGCCCGGGATCCCCATCTTGAGCACGGGATCCGCGAAAAACGCGTCGTCCGCAGCGACGATCAAGTCGCACGTCCACGCGAGCATCAGCGCCCCAGCGACACACGCGCCTTGCACCATCGCGATCGTGGGCTTGGGAATGTCGCGCCAGCGCCGGCACATGCCGAGATAGAGCTCCTGCTCGCGCACGAACAAATTCTCAGCGCCCGCCTTGTCTTCGTGCTCCCACCAGGTCGTCGCGACGCGTGGGAACGACTTGTGAATGTCGCGACCCGGAGAGCCGATGTCGTGGCCGGCCGAAAAGTGCTCGCCCGCACCACCGAGCACGATGACTTTGATCGCGTCGTCTTGCACTGCACGCAGGAGCGCCGCATCGAGCGCTTGAGTCATCTCGGCATTTTGCGCGTTGCGATACTGCGGGCGATTCAACGTTACGAACGCCACTGCACCGCGCGCCGTGTACAGCACTGTGTCGGAGCTCATGCCGCCCGTCCCTTCTCGTCGCGCAAACGCGACAACGCTTGCTCGGCCTGGCTCACGATGCGCTCGATCAGCTGCGCCACGCTCGGCAGCTCATCGATCACTCCGGTGACTTGCCCGGTCGGCAGTACGCCGGATTCGAGCCGCCCTTCGACCAAGCTCGCGCGCGTGAGCATCGGAGCGTTTGCAGCCATCAGCAGCTGCGGCCAGCTGAGCTCTTGGCGGCTGCGCAACGCGAGTCCTTCGCGCAGGAGCGCCACGAACGACGTCTCGGTCAAGCGACTGAACATCCAAGCGTGTTTGATCGCGTGGAACAGCCGCCCGATCAGCGAGCGATCTTCGAGCGCCAGTACCAGCGAGGTCTCGATCACACGCTGCGGATGGCCATCGATCGCGCGCGTCACGCGCGTATCGGTCACGCTCGCAGCCAAATACTTCTGTTTGATCGCGTCCGGCACTTGGCTCTCGCGCGTGAGCAGAAACCGCGTGCCCATCGCGATGCCTTCCGCGCCGTACGCGAGCGCAGCAACCAAGCCGCGGCCATCGAAGAAGCCACCCGCTGCGACCACTGGGATCTTCACCGCGTCGACGACCTGCGGCAACAGCAGCGTGGTCGGAACTGCACCGGTGTGGCCGCCGCCTTCGTGGCCTTGGGCGATCAACGCGTCGACGCCCCACTCCGCCATCTTCTCGGCATGCCGGCGCGCGCCGATCGTCGGCATCGTCACGATGCCAGCATCTTTGAGACGCTCGATCACTTCGCGACTCGGCGCCTGCGCGAAGCTCGCAACCTTCACTCCGTCGCGGATCATCAGCTTTACGCGAGCTTCGATGTCGCCTTGATCGGTCCGAAGGTTCACGCCGAACGGCTTGCGGGTGCGCTGCTTCACTCGCGCGATCGCTTGCTCCAGCTGATCGACCGTCAACGTCGCCGAGCCGAGGATACCCAACCCGCCAGCCTCACTCGTCGCCGCCGTCAGCTGCGCACCGCTCACCCAGCCCATGCCGGTCTGCACGATCGGGTACTCGATCCCGATCAAGTCACACAGGCGCGTGTTCAAGCTCCGGGTCACGCTGCGACCTCTTTCCGGCCTAAGCCTTTCGGATCGATCACCTCGCGAATCAGGCGCAGCTCATCGACGCTCGGGGCGCGCGTCGTGCCGAGGTCCGGTGCGCGCGCGAGCTCGAACGACGTCTCGCGCTCGACTTGGCTCAGCTCGACACCGGGATGCAGCGAGCGAATGCGCATGCGCTGATCCGGACCTTCGAAGTCGAACACGCCGAGGTTCGAAACCACGCGCACCAAGTTGTGAAACCGAGCGGCCTGAGCACCGAGCTTGCGCGCGCGGTCGTAGCCGACACCCGACACGACGTCGACCTGCTCTACGAAGACACGCCGCGTGTGATTCGGCACGAAGTAGCTGGTGGCGTGGTTGATCGTATTGCCGGGCGCGCCGCGCATGCCGAGCAGCTGTGCCGTCGGCCGCTGCCAATCACCCACCGCCGAGATGTTCTGATTGCCGTAGCGATCGATTTGGCCCGCGCCCATGATGACGTGGCGCCGTCCGGACCAAACTACGTCGAAGATCGAGCGGTACGGCAGATAGCCTTCGGCGATCACGTCAGTCGCTTCAGCACCGAGCGCCGGCACGTTTGCCATGAGCGTGGCGACACCGTCCGTGAGCAACAGCCCCGGCTCGAACGTGAGCTTCGCCAAGCGGGCTGCGATGTTCGGCAACACGCCGATCGGGCTGATCAAGATCTCGCCACTACCACGCAGAGCTTCGGCGAGTGCGATCACGCAGTATTCGTGGCGGGCGACGTCGCTCATCGCTGCGCCACCGCTTCTCGGTACGCGCTCGCGCTCACCGGTTGCACGAACCGCTCGACGAACTTCGCCAGCGCTTCGGGATCTTTGGCGGTCGCCGCGTACAGCTGCAGAAATGCTTCGTCCCGCGGATAGTCCGGCGGGCATTCGGTGAAGTGCGCCCCATACGGCGCGTGCACTACGCCATCGACCATCATGCGGTTGATGCGCAGCGTCTGCACCGAACCCTCGCGACACAACTCCGAGGTCTCGATCAACTTCTCACACGACATGAAGCGGCGTTTCGCCGCCATGCAAAACAAGTCGTCGAAGTAGAGATCGGGACCGAGGCACTGACCGTTCCCGGACTGATCCGCGCGATGCAGATGAATGATCGCGGCGTCGAGCGTGAGCGCAGGCATCGCGATGAACTCTTCCGCGTCGTCGTACGGCGATTTCACCGTGCGCACGCGCGCCGTGCGATCGGCGACGTCGGAGCCGAGCCCGGCGCGAATCGGTAAAAACGGCAAGCGATTTGCGGCGGCGTACAAGCCCCACTGCAACATGCCTTCGTCGAACTCCTCGACTTCGAGCGATCCGGCTTGACGCGCTGCGCGAAAGTGCGGCTCGAGCGCGATGCTGTCGAGCGATGCAAACGCGAAGATCACTTTCTTCACTTTGCCGAGCGCACACAACAAACCGACATCCGGTCCGGCGTACGAAACCAGCGTCAAATCGCGCAGTTTCGAGCGCGCGATCGCACGGACGAGGCTCATCGGCTTGCGCCGCGACGCCCAGCCGCCGATGCCCAAGGTCATGCCGTCCGCGAGCTGCGCGACGACTTCGTCTTCGGTCATGCGTTTGTCGAGCATGCTTGCGAGCCGGAATAGAACATGTTTCATTGTGCTCACGCAAGCCGGGCGGAGCAAGCATGTTCATTTCAGAGGCCCTCGAATCCGGTATCGCCGAGGTGGTGATGCACAAACCACCGGTCAACGCGCTCGGCGTGCAGGACTGGTTCGATCTCGCCGCATGCTTACTGCGTTTGGGCGCGGATCCGAACGTGCGCGTCGTCGTGTTGCGCGCGGAGGGCCGCGGTTTCAACGCAGGCGTGGACATCAAAGAGATTCAGGCAAACCCGGGTCATGCGGCCCTGATTGGTGCCAATCGCGGTTGTTACGCCGCGTTTGCTGCGGTCTATGATTGTGAGGTGCCGGTGATCGCGGCTGTGCACGGTTACTGTTTGGGTGGCGGCATTGGTTTGGTCGGCAACGCGGACATCATCGTCGCGTCCGAAGATACGAGCTTCGGTTTGCCCGAGGTGGACCGCGGTGCACTCGGTGCGGCAACGCACTTGGCGCGCCTCGTGCCGGCGCACAAGATGCGGGCGATGGTCTACACCGGGGCTCGGGCGAGCGCGACGGAGCTACACCATCACGGCTCGGTTCTCGAGGTGGTGCCGGCCTCGCAGCTGAGGGCGGCGGCGCTCAAGATCGCGCAAGGAATCGCCGCCAAGAGCCCGACGGTGATTCGCGCGGCCAAGCAGTCGCTGAACGGGATCGATCCGGTAGACGTCAAGCGCAGCTATCGCTTCGAGCAAGGATTCACGTTCGAGCTGAACCTGAGCGGCGTTTCGGATGAGGCGCGTGCCGCCTTCGTCGACAAGCGCGCGGCGCAGTTCGACAAATGACCGACCTGCCCCCGCCCCAGACATTACTGACCGATCGCGTGGTCGTCGTGACCGGAGGCACGCAGGGCGTCGGGCGTGGCATTGCGGAGCGGTTTTTAGTCGCCGGTGCACACGTCGTCGTCTGCGCACGCAAGCCACTCGCGCAGCCGATCGGCGCGGGCGGGCGAGAAGCGGTGTACGAGCCGCTCAACGTGCGTGTCGCAGACGAAATCGATCGCGTGATGAGTAAGCTGCAAGTGCGCTACGGGCGGCTCGACGTGTGGATCAACAACGCGGGCGGTGCGCCGCCGACGGCTGCGGCCACGGCATCGCCGCGGTTCACGGCTTCGATCATCGACTTGAACCTCACGGCGGCGCTGATCTGCGCCCAGAAGGCGAACGCGCTGATGCAGGCGCAGGCGGGTGGCGGCTGCATTCTGAACATCGCGAGCATCAGCGGCCTGCGTGCCTCCCCCGGCACGGCCGCGTATGGAGCCGCAAAAGCCGGGCTTTTGAGTGTGACGGAGTCGCTCGCGATCGAGTGGGCGCCGAAGGTGAGGGTCAACGCGGTGAGTCCAGGTTTGGTACTCACCGAGCTCGCGGAGCTGCACTACGGCGATACGGCGGGTCAGAAGGCGGCAGCGGCAACGGTGCCGCTAGCACGTCTGGCGACGCCGGCGGACGTCGGCGACGCGTGTGTATTTTTGGCGTCGCCGCAAGCGAGTTACATCAGTGGAGCAAACTTAGTCGTACACGGGGGCGGCGAACGCCCCGCGTTTTTAGGCGCAGTCGCGCGAGCGCGCCCGACTCAGGACACGTAGAGCAATTGGCCGTCGTCGCGGCGCTGGCTCTCTGCCCTGCCGAGCAACCGCAAATGCTCGAGGTGCGCGTAGGTCTCGCTCTCGGCCATGATTCCCCAGGCGCGCTCCGAGAACAGCGCGTGCGAATAGTCGGTCACGGTCGCTGGGCCTAGCTTTCGCGAGATTTCGACCAACTTGTTCAACCGCTCGCGATGGTGGCGTTTGATCGCTTCGATCCGGCCCGGCACGTCGTCGAACACGTCGCCGTGCGCCGGCAAACAACGCTGCAACACACCCAGCTCCACGATTCGGTCGAGCGAATCGAAGAACGCCTGGAGTGGATCACTCAGCGAGTTCAAGCCTGAGATGTGTGGCGTGATCGAAGGCAACACGTGATCACCCGCGAGCAACGTACCCGCCTCGGGATCGTAAAAGCAGATGTGATCGCCCGTGTGGCCGGGGCTGTGCACCACACGAAACGGCCGCCCGCCGAGCTGAACCATGTCGCCGTGCCGCACCACGTGCGTGACCGGCGGCGTCAGACCGGTGCGCGCCGACGAACGAATCCTTTCCCACTGTTTGCGATCGCGATCGCCCGTGGCCGGCCCATCCCCACCCCACGGAATGTGCATGCCGCTCGGAGCGGCAGCGAGCTCCTCCGCCGAGCGCGGGACCACGGCGCGAGGCTCCAGGTTCTCCACTGAGACCTCGGGCTCCGCCAAGTGCAGATGTTCGCCGAACACGCTGAACGTCTCGTGTGCGATCACGCGCGCGCCGGCTTCGGCGCGGAACCGCGCCGCGCCTCCGAAGTGATCGGGATGGGAGTGTGTGACCAGCACGGTGTGCACATGACGTACTTCGAGATCAGCTTCGCGCAGGCGCTGCTTCACGGCAGCCCAGCTCGCGTCGTCGGGCAGGCCGGGATCGATCACGGTGGCACCGCGCGCATCTGGAAAGCAGTACATGTTCACGTGACGAAGGCCGGGAATCGCGATCGGCAACTGCATGCGCAGCGCGCCGGGAGCGACCTCCTCGACCGTAGTCCGTGCTTCCTGCTGTTCCTGTTTGGTGCTCATCTGAGGACCGTACTCAACTCGCGTACGATCTACCACTGACTGTGGAAGTCGACTGCCAACTATGGATGCTGACTGCTGACTGAAATTACCTCACCAGTCATGTACGACGAGAGGTCACTCGCTAGAAACACGATCACGTTCGAGACTTCCCATGGTTCTGCGCCACGGCCCATCACCTCGCGCGCGGTGAGCTCGGTGAGGACCGCTTCGCTCGTGACTTTCGAAAGAAAGGGATGCGTCGCAAGGCTCGGTGCGACGGCGTTGACGCGAATTCCGCTGCTCGCGACCTCGAGCGCGACGCAACGCGTGAGCGCCATCACGCCGGCCTTTGCTGCCGCGTAGTGCGACTGGCCGGCTTGAGCGCGCCAGCCCAGCACCGACGCGTTGTTGACGATGACTCCGCTGCCGCGCGCGATCATCGGGCGCAGCGCGGCGCGGGTCACGCGAAACGTGCCAGTGAGTGTCACGTCGAGCACGCGCAGCCACTGTTCATCGGTCATGTCGACTAAATTCGCCGTACCGCCCAGGCCGGCGTTGTTGACGAGCACATCCAGGTGCCCGAGCTCGCCGCTCGCAGCTGCAATCAGTGCTTGCACCTCGTCCTCGATGGTCACGTCGCACCGCACGCCGAGCACCCGCTGGCCCGCGAGCACCGACAGCGTCTCGGCCGCCTGCGCCAGCCGACGATCGTGGATGTCACTGATCACCACCCGCGCGCCCTCTTCGAGACAGCGCTTGGCGGTCGCAAAGCCGATGCCGGTACCCGCCGCAGCGGTGACCAGGACGGTCTTGCCGGCGAGCAAATTCCGGTTTGGGGGATACGAAGACTCGAGCACGAAGCCAGACTAGAACATGTTTCACTCGAAGACCAGGCGTGTTAGCTTAGCCGTTGTGTCATGAGCCTACCGGCCACCATTCCCGGGTTGATCGCGCGCGCGGCCGACCAGTTCGGTGAACGCACCGCGATCGAAGCCGGCCCGCTCCGCATGAGCTACCGCGCGCTCGCCGAAGCAGCACAACAGGCCGCGTCGGCCTTGATCGCAGCCGGTATTCAACCGGGTGATCGCGTCGCGATTTGGGCGCCGAATCGTCACGAGTGGATCGTGATCGCGCTCGGCAGCTCGCTCGCCGGTGCGACGCTGGTGCCGATCAACACGCGCTTCAAGGCTGCTGAAGCTGGATATTTGCTCGAGAAAAGCCGAGCGCGCTTGCTGTTCACGTGCGCGGAGTTTCTAGGCGCGCGGTACGTCGAGATGCTGCAGCAAGAGCTCGGCGGGCCGAGCGGTGCGCGCCCAGTCGGCGGTCTGAAGTCTCTCGAACAGGTCGTGTTGTTCGAGGGTGAAGCCAGCGGAGCGCGCACCCTGGACGAGTTTCTGGCGAGTCGGCACGGCATCGCAGCGAGCGCCGTGCTCGCGCGGGCTCGCAGCGTCCAACCCGAAGACGTCTCGGACATCCTGTTCACGTCCGGGACCACCGGCCGCCCCAAGGGCGTCGCGACTACGCATGGACAGAACATCCGCGCCTACCACGCTTGGTGCACGGCGGTAGGTCTGACAGCGGAGGATCGCTATCTGATAGTCAGTCCGTTCTTCCACGCGTTCGGCTACAAGGCCGGTTTCCTAGCCTGTCTGATGACCGGCGCGACGATCCTGCCGCACCTGGTGTTCGACCCTGCGCAAGTCTTGGAACGACTGCGCACAGAGTCGATCACGGTCCTACCCGGCCCGCCCGCGCTCTATCAGAGCCTGCTCGCGAACCCGCAGCTGTTAGCGGCGGCAGGCATCCCGCCCCTGCGGCTCGCGGTCACCGGTGCTGCCGTCGTCCCGCTGGAGTTGATCGAGCGCATGAAGCGGGAGCTCGGCTGCGAGACGGTGATCACCGGTTACGGGCTCACCGAAAGCTGCGGCATCGCCACCATGTGTCGAGCCGGCGATGACCTCCGCACGATTGCACACACCTCAGGCCGCGCGATCGAGGGTGTCGAGGTCCGCGTCGTCGACAGCACGGGAAACGTGATGCCAGCCGGCGAAGCCGGTGAGGTCCTCATCCGCGGTTACAACGTCATGCAGGGCTACTTCGAAGCGCCCGAGGCGACGCGCGAAGTGATCGATCGAGACGGCTTTCTCCACACCGGTGACGTCGGCGTGCTGGACGCGCACGGGAACTTGCGCATCACCGACCGACTGAAGGACATGTTCATCGTCGGGGGCTTCAACTGTTACCCCGCGGAGATCGAACGGGTGATCGCCGGCCACCCCGAGGTCGCCCAGGTGGCCGTAATCGGCATCCCGGATGCCCGTTTGGGTGAGGTAGGAATGGCGTTCGTAGTTCCCCGCGCGGGGACGCTCACGAGCGAACCGCACTGGAGCGAAACATTGGCCGCGTTCTGTCGAGCAAACCTGGCGAACTACAAAGTGCCTCGGCGTTATGCGATCGTGCCGCAGTTACCTCTCAACGCGTCCGGTAAGGTAGTCAAGCCAGAGCTACGCGCGTGTGCGAGCCGTTTGTGAGAGTTTGCTCGATAGACCTTGACGTGCAGAACGTGTTTCACTACCACCGTATTAGGCACTCGAAGCGAGCACTCCTCGTTGTTCTTCGTTGCCGCAAGCGTGCGACCAGCGCGCGAGTGGCACAACAAGCGGGAGCTCGGTTCACCGACTACACGACGCGGCCGGTAACTTTCGGACCAGCGATCGCTTAGCGAGGACACGCACATGGACAAGGATCGTAAGGACCGAATTCTCGACGTCGCAGTGGGGCTCGCCGCCGCCGGCGGTTACGAGAACGTGCGGCAGCGCGACGTCGCTGATCAAGCTGGCATCGCGCTCGGCACGCTGTACAAGAGTTTCACCAGCAAGGAACACATCTTGTCGGCCGCCCTGGCTCGCGAGGCGGACGAGCTCGAACGCCGACTAAACGCGCGTCCGCCCCAAGGTGACACTCAGACCGAGCGCCTGCAGGCACTGTTCAAGATCATCACACGTGCGATGTGTCACAAGCCCAAGTATGCCCGGGCAGTGCTGCGCGCGATGGCTTCGGGCCAACCGGAAGTCGCGGCGCACGTCACCGCCTATCAAGGGCGCATGAATGCGATCATCGGTTCAGCGATGGCAGGCGACGTCGAACAAGCCGAGATGGACAATCGCCAGTTGGCACTAGCCACGTTGCTCCAGCAGATCTGGTTCGCTTCGCTCGTCGCTTGGTCAGCCGGCATCTTCAGCCAAACCGATGTGACGACGCACATGAACCAGGCGATCGAATTGATCCTCGCGAGCCCAAAAGCGCGTGGATTGCAGCCTGTCCTCGCGCGTTGAAACACGTTTCACTCGCCGGTTTCGCGTGCTAGTTTGACCGCATCTCCCCGAGGTGCGCATGGCGATCGTCGAATCCGTGACAGTGAACAACGGTCGCGCGCGAAGACTGCGGCTCGAGAGTCCGGCGACACGCCAGACGATCGGTGAAATTGCGGTTCAGACTGCGGACGAAGTGCGCGCGCGCGTCACCGCCGCTCGCATCGCGCAACCGGCCTGGGCAGCGCTCGGCTTTCCTGCGCGCGCTGCAATCGTGCGCCGAGTGTTGGCGATCGTGCTCGCGCAATCGGAGCGCTTGATCGACGTCATCACGAGCGAGACCGGGCGCTCGCGCATGGAAACGGTGCTGATGGAGCTGTTCCCCGCCTGCGATTCGCTCGCTTACTACTCCAAACACGCCGAGCGACTGTTACGTGACGAAACTCCGGCCCTGCACTTGCTGAAGACCAAGAAGCTGGTGATCTCGTATCGCCCGCTCGGTGTCGTCGGCATCATCACGCCGTGGAACGGGCCGTTCGTGTTGTCGTTGAACCCGACGGTGCAAGCGCTGATGGCCGGCAACTGTGTGGTACTGAAGCCGTCCGAAGTCACGCCGTTCTCGGGCAAGCTCGTCGGCGAGCTGTTCAAAGAGGCGGGCCTGCCACCCGACGTGCTGAGCGTGCTCGAAGGCGATGGTTCGACCGGGGCCGCGCTCGTCGAAGCGGGCGTCGACAAGGTCTCGTTCACCGGCAGCGTCGCAACCGGCCGCAAGATCGGCGAAGCCTGCGGGCGCAACCTGATCCCGTGCACGCTCGAGCTCGGCGGCAACAATCCGATGATCGTGTGTCGCGATGCCGACATCCCGCGTGCAGCCAAGGGCTGCGTGTTCGGTGCGTTCTTGAACGCGGGCCAGTTCTGCTGCGCGACCGGCCGCGTCTACGTCGTGGATAGCGTGGCTGAAGCCTTCACGCGCCAGGTCGTCGACTACGTGAAGAGCCTGAAACAAGGTCAAAGTGGCGAATACGACTTGGGCCCGGCGATCTGGCCGAGGCAGATCGAGACGGTCGAACGACACGTCCAAGATGCACTCGCGAAGGGTGCGACCTTGCTGACGGGCGGCAAGCGCAATCGCACGCTCGGCGACTTGTACTTCGAGCCCACCGTGCTCACCGACGTCACGCCCGACATGTTGCTCATGCACGAGGAGACGTTCGGGCCCGTCCTGCCGATCGTGCGCGTCCGCGACGAAGCCGAAGCGCTCCGCCTCGCAAATCAATCGAGCTTCGGCTTGGCTGCAACAGTCTGGACTGACGATGCAGATGACGCGCTGCGCATCAGCAAGCTGATCGAAACCGGTTCGGTATGCGTAAACGACAGCTCGATCACCTACGGCGTGCACGAAGCGCCGTTCGGTGGGCGCAAGCAAAGCGGCTTGGGGCAAGTCCACGGGCCGACCGGGCTCAAAGGGTACTGCTTCGCGCAATCGATCGTGCTCGAACGCTGGCGCTTCGGTCAAGAAGACGCCTGGTACCCGTACACTCGCGACAAAGCCGACGCGATGCAGAAGGTCATGCACTGGTTGTGGGGCTCGCGCATCGGAAGGTTGTTCACATGACACATCTCAAAGTGGTGGTCGATCGGGATCTGTGTGAGGTGAATGGCATGTGTGCCAGCGTCGCGCCGGACGTGTTCGAGATCGGTGACGACGATCAACTGCGCGTGCTGTCGCCGCAGCCGTCCGCGGCAGCGATCCCGCGAGTGGAAGACGCGATGCGGCGCTGCCCGAAAGGCGCGCTCGCGCTGGCCGAGTCAGACGCGAGCGAATCCAGCGCCAAATAGCCCTGGACGATCCGAGTGAAACATGTTCTATTCACGGTACCGTGAATGAAGTGCTTTCCAGCGGGTACGTCCTCGAATACACGTATACCCGCAGTGTCGGCCAGGTCATCGGCAGGTTTCTCGCGGGTTTGCGCGACGGCCGCATCACCGGTGTGCGCACCGCGACCGGTCGCGTCCTCGTCCCTCCGACCGAGTACGATCCCGAAACCGGTG
>DASRXR010000544.1:0-11077 GCA_035687405.1 Polyangiales bacterium | reverse complement strand
GGCAATCAGACTCGGCAGTGGCCGATGCGCTGGATCGACCACGCCGGTCCCGGGTTCAACCCGCGCTACACGTTCGGTGCAGTGGAAGTGCTCGAAGCTGCAGGGGTGCAGCGGCTCGAGGAAACCGAGGCTGAGGTGATGATCGACCACCTCGAAAGCCTCAGCAATGCGCGAAGCGCGCTCGTCGCGTTTTCGTTCCAGCCGGACGGGACTCCGATCTTCATCGGCGCGGCGACGCAACTGTCCCTCGACATCGAAGACTTGGTCGATCTGACGACTTGGGCCGACGCAGCATTGGGTGCGTCACCCGGCTTTAGTCCGGAGGTCGCGCATCGCTGCGCGCGATCGGCGGACGGCGGCGCAATCGCGTGGCGTTACCAAGGACAGTGCTGCGCTGCCCTGTGTGCGGACGGCGCATCACTGCAACGGCTTACAGCCAGTTTGGGGAACCAGTCGTTGGCGATGGTGCTGGCGACACGAACAACTGTGCTCGACCGAGTTCGAGAACGAATCAGACGAGATCAACAAGGAGCGTAGCCATGGCAACTGCAAAAGAGACACTTCCGAAACTTCTGGAAATCGATGGTTGTGTTGGAGCCTGCATCGTCGACAGCAACAGCGGCATGATGCTGGGTGCGGTCGGCGGTGGAAGCGTCAACTTGGAGATTGCGGCCGCGGGCAACACCGAAGTCGTGCGGGCGAAGCGCAAGACAATGAAGGCGCTCAACCTCAACGAGCAGATCGAGGACATCCTCATCTCGCTCGGCAAGCAGTACCACATGATCCGACCACTCTCGTCGAACGACGCGCTGTTCGTGTACGTCGTGTTGGATCGGAACCGGGCCAACCTAGCGATGGCGCGGCACATATTATCGGGGCTCGAAAAAGAGCTCACGATCTGAGCAACGAAAGTCGTCAACTACCACCGGAGATCTAATCATGGCATCCGAGAAAATCATCAACGAAAATTTCGAACGCTTGGCAGGCGACATCCCGGGTTTCATCGCAGCGTCCTTGGTCGACATCGAGTCCGGAATGACACTCGGGCTCAAGTCGAACCGACCGGACTTCGATCTCGCTGCCGCAAGCGCGTACAACAGCGAGATGGTGAAGCAAAAGTTGAAGATCATGCGCGCGTTGAACCTCAGGACGACGTTCGAAGACATGATCATCACGCTCGGGGATCAGATTCACGTGATCAAGATGATCACTCCCGGCACGTTCGTGTATCTCGCGGCGGACCGAGCGTCTTGCAACTTGGCGATCGTGCGCAACGTCGTGAATCGAAACGCGTCAGTTTTTCAGTGATGGAAACCTGTAGGCGCGGGAGGGCGAGCACCGGATCGTCACTCCCGCGTCTGCAACGACTAGACGGAGGCCCCCGTGGCGGTCCTTGATCGCGAGCGCGACGTGATCGTGGTTCGGGTTGTCTATGATGGAGCACCGGAGGCAGGGAAGACTACGAGCCTTCGTGCACTCGCAGGCAGCCTCGGCCAAACCCTATATTCGCCCGCGGAGGAGTACGGGCGAACGCTGTATTTCGACTGGATGGACTACACCGCTGGGCGTTTCGAGGGCTTTCAGATCCGCTGTCAGATCGTGAGCGTGCCGGGTCAGCCCGAGCTCGCGCAGCGCCGCTGGCGGCTGATCAAAGATGCGGACGTCGTCGTGTCAGTCGCGGATTCGACGCACCACCGGGTCGTCGAGTCGCTCGAGAGCTTGCGCGAGCTGACACGTTTTCTCGAGCGCACGTCTGCACCACCGGTCGGCGTAATCCTTCAAGCCAACAAACGCGACCTACCGACCGCAATGCCGATCGAGGAGCTTCGCGCGCTCGTTCGAACCGGCGGGTCGACCGTCGGTGTGGTCGAGTCGATCGCGGCGGATGGTACGGGCATTCGAGAGGCCTTCGTGTTTGCGGTTAGATTGGCGCTCGATCGAGTGCGCGAACAGTTGGCTTCGAAGACGCTGGCGATCGGCAAACCCGAGATCGATTCGAGTGACGCTTTGATGGATCACTTGCGCAGTCGTGAGCCGCCCGGCGCGAGCGACGGTCTGCCGATGGCGTTGCCGCTGATCCGTCAGGTGCTCGCAGAAAACGACGACACGGTGACACAATCGACGCCATGGAACGACGTGTCGGTCGCTGTGACCAGTGACGACCGGCCTCGCTCGCCGGATCCATCGGCGCCCAGCGGGTCGATCTGGCCGCCGGTCGAAGGGCGCGTGATCTTGCAGGAAGCTGCGTCGACTCGGATGACGACGCATCGCCTACGCAGCGGTGGTTGGACTGCCGGGCTCGGTCACGGGTGGCGAATTTTCTCGAGCGCGGACACGGTCTACGGGGACGTCGAAGCTGGGCGCGAGATGCTCGTGCGTGTCGCGCGGCTGCACGCGGCGTGCAAGAGCTTGCTGTCCGACAATCGTTGCATCGTTCTGGCTACGACGGGGCAAAAGACCTGGCGGCTCTGGCAGATCGTCCGCGCGGAACGTTCGCTGCGCGAGAGGCTGACGGACATCCAACGCTGCACGACCCCTGAAGCAGCACAGCGGATCGTGGAAGCTGCGACGTTGCTGTGTGAGATCGGGGTGCGGATGCAGAGCGCGCCCTGCAGCTTGCCCTGCACACTCGACACGATCGGTTGCGGTGATCGCGGGCCCGTATACGTCGGGCTGATGCCGATGGAACCGCTCGCAAATCCAGGTGCGGATCTCACGTTCGGGATCGGCTCACAACTCGGCTCGATCGTGCGCGATACGCTGCGCGACCGGCGCTTGGATGTGCTCTCGGCGATCGCGCGCGAGCTTCTGCACAATCAGACGCCACACAGCAGCCGAATCCTCGATGAAGTGCTGACTGAGCTCGCCGAGGAGCCGAAAGAATTTCAGACCTCGGCGGTCTAATCGGCAAGCGATGTCAGCGTTACGACAGGTGTGCTGACCAATTTGGACTAACTGTCACTACTAGCGCCATCGCTGCTTGGCATGATGCCGCGCATCTGCAACTCACCCAGAACCTCGAGCGGCGACGCAGTGCTAGCGCGCAGTGCGAGTGACACATCGAACTCAACGCCCTGCCGAAACACGCGCGCGAGAAGTTGGCCGTCGCTATGCGCACGTGCGCGCAAGAAATCGTCCCACGAACCCGTGGGAATTCCGTTCACCGCGAGTAAGATGTCGCCGTAACGCATTCCCGCTTCTTCCGCGGGGCTGCCGGCGAGACAACCTAGAATGGGCAGACCACCCAAGGCTGTCGCAAGACGCGCGAGCTCAGTCGGTCTCAACATTCTCTCGATTCGGTGTAAGGCACACACGGACTCGATGCAAGCCGAGGCAAGCGTCTTCGAGAAACCGATCCACGCATGGCCTCTTCTCGCAGTCATGTAGCGCTTCGTATTCCGACGATTCCGTATGTCGGCGGCGGCGCTTGTCTCATCACGGTCGATGCCGCCGCTAGCGTATGTCGCTGGACGAAAGATGCGGAGGTCATGTTCGGCTATACGACCGAACACGCGGAAGGCTTGCGGGTCGAGCAGCTCGTGCCGTTTCTCACCGATCGCTCCGGTGTCCTCGAGGGTTGGTGCCGGCGCGCCGATGGCTCGGTTTTCCGCGGGTTGGTGTCGTCGCTCTTAGCTTCAGACGAACCTGAAACAGTTCCGTGTCGGGTGCTCGTGGTTACAGACATCACGTCGCGCTACATGCGCGAACAGGCCTCGCAACGTGTGCGTGAACGCATCGATGAGGTGACGACCAGCGTCGCGCACCTCGCGTTCTTCAGCATCGACTACTCGAATGACGAGCTGGAGATGTGGGGCGCGTTTGCTGACGTGATCGGATTAGTCGAGAAGCTCCCACCGCGCCGGCTCTCTGACCTCACACAATTGGTCGACCCGGCCGATCGCGCGACGCTGGCCGAGGCGCTCGATCAGACGACGGCGACCGGAACGCCGTTCGAAGTCGAAGTGCGAGTCTGCGCGGATCTCGGCGAGCGCTGGTTGCTCCTCGCAGGCGGATTGGTCGAGGAACCGTCGCTGCGCATCGTAGGGGCCGGGCTCGATGTCACGCGACAGCGCTCGAACGATGGGGCGTTGCAGCTGACCGAGGCGCGTCTGCACGCTGTGCTCGACGCGACGAGCGAGGGCGTGATGACGATCGACGCGACTGGTGCGATCGCGGCGCTGAACCCGGCTGCGATCTCGATGTTTCGCGCAGCCGAAGTTACCCTCTCGGGTGCTCCGTGGTCGACCCTGCTCGACCTCCCGGCCAACCTGTTGCCCTCGAATGGCATCTTGCAGGATGTGGTCGGCCGGCGCGTGGACGGAAGTACCTTCGCGCTCGAGTGTGGGTTTACGGAGGTCGGCAGTGGCGCGGAGTCTGCGGTCATCGTCGTGATGCGTGACATGACACAACGGCGCGTGCTCGAGCGTCAGGTCCTCGAGGCGAGCGAACAGCTCCAGCGTCAGATCGGTCAGGACCTGCATGACGGTCTCGGCCAGTTGCTGACGGGGACTGCGTTCCTCGCAAAAGGGTTGCAGCACAACCTTGCCACTGAACATCAGTCGCAAGCGCAGCGAATCGTCGAGCTCATCAACCTGGCGATCGCGCGGGTGCGGAGCTTGGCGCGAGGGCTTTCGCCGATTCACGTCGAAGAGCGAAGCTTGGAGGCCGTGTTGCGAAACACCGTCAGCGAAGCCTCGGAGTTGCTGGGAGTGCGCTGCGAGCTGGAGCTCGAAGGCTTCATCGACAACGCGCAGCCGGCTGCGATCGCGCAACTGTGCCTGATCGCGCGTGAGGCGATCACGAACGCGGTGCGGCACGGCCACGCGCGGCACATCATCGTGCGCCTCTCGAGGCAAGGCGTGCAGTCGGTGTTGTCAGTCGAGGACGACGGAGTCGGCATCGGAGACATCGATAAGCCGCTCGAAGGTTTAGGCCTCCGCAGCATGCGTTACCGCGCGAAGATGATCGACGGCAAGCTCGAGATCGCGAGGACCCGAAGCGGCACGACGGTGCGCTGTTTGTGGAGCGACGCGTAACTCGGTTCGCTCACTTGTACTTGGACAGTTCGATCCGCGCGACGATCCCTCGGTGCACCTCATCTGGGCCGTCTGCCAAGCGCAGGCTCCTCGCCATGCCGAGCAACATCGTGAGCTCTGGATCCGCGACGCCCGCACCGCCGTGGATTTGAATGGCTGCATCCGTCACCGTCTGCAACACGTTCGGCGCGATGACTTTGATCGCTGAGACTTCGGTGAGCGCACCAAACACGCCCTTCTTGTCCAGAGCCCACGCTGCCTTCAAGGTCAACAAGCGTGCTTGCTCGATCGCCATTCGGCAGTTCGCGATGATGTCCCGATTCGACCCCAAGTTCGAGAGCGGCTTTCCGAACGCGATGCGCGAGACCGCACGTTGACACAACCGTTCGAGCGCTCGTTCCGCCGCACCGATGCAGCGCATGCAGTGGTGAATCCGGCCCGGACCGAGACGGCCCTGCGCGATCTCGAAACCGCGACCGGGCCCCAAGATCACGCTGCTCTTCGGCAAGCGCACGTTTTCGAAGCTGATTTCGCCGTGGCCGGTCGGCTCATCGAGATGGCCGAACACCGGCAACATCCGCTCGATCTTCACGCCTTTCGAATCGGCGGGAACCAACACCATCGAATGCCGTGAATGGCGATCCGCGTTCGGATCCGTCAGCCCCATGAAGATCAAAAACTTCAGGCGCGGATCTCCCGCACCGGTCGTCCACCACTTGCGACCATCGAGGACGACCTCGTCGCCTTCGATGACGGCCTTCGCTTGCATGTTCGTCGCATCACTCGATGCGACTGCAGGCTCCGTCATCGCAAATCCAGAGCGAATCTCGCCGGCGAGCAGCGGCATCAACCAGCGCGCCTTCTGCTCCTCCGAGCCGTAGTGCAACAGCACTTCGGCGTTGCCGGTGTCGGGCGCACTGCAGTTGAAGACCTCGGGCGCGAGGAAGCTGCGACCGGTGAGTTCCGCGATCGCCGCGTAGTCGCGATTGTCGAGACCCGCGCCGCGCTCCGCGTCTGACAGGTACAAGTTCCACAAGCCCTGCGCCTTGGCTTCGGCTTTCAGCGACTCCATTACCTTCGGAACCCGCCACTGCGTATGATCCGAGCTATGCGTGAGCGCGCCGTAATATTCGGCTTCGCTCGGAAGAACGCGCTCGCGAATGAACCGCTCGACCTTCTCGATATATTGCTGCGCGCGCGCTGAGTGCTCGAAATCCATGCAACCTCCGGGGCTGCACTCTAACGGAGCGCGCGACGTCAGGCCATCGTCACGGGCGCGTCGCTTTGGCTGCCGTCGCTTGGCGACAAACGATCGAGCTGACTCCGGCAAGCCTCACGCAAGTCCGCCATGCCGAAGCGAACCGCAGCCGCATGACCCCCGCGCAAATGTTGGCAAGCGCGAGCTTCTTGCCCCGGTGCTCGCGCGAGCGCAACACCGTACGCATGCTGGACCCGCGCGACCCAGGTGGGACCCGTAGCGCACTCGACCAGGGCTTTATCGAAGTGCTTCGCTGCCGCTTCCAGCTGCGAGAGCGTGGTCGCGAGCAAACCCAAGTAGAACGAGACTGGCCCGAGGTAGACACCGGATTGCAGCAGCATGTGCAGGCCGGCCGAAGGCAGCAGCAAGGGATAGAGCCGCGCGGCTTGGACGTCGTCGTCGAGCAGCCAACAGACTTGACTCATCACCGCGAGCAGCGGCCGACGGATCGCATCGAGGACGAGCCCGGCGGCATCGTGCGACAGAAACTGCGTCACCGAACGTTCGGCGTCCAAGCTCTTGTCTTGAATCGCCCACGCGAGCGCCCATAACGGACGATGGTCGCTCGGCACACACGCCGGCGGTTCGCGGACCTCGGACGCAGCGCGGCGTTCCGGATCCCCGTGGACCAGGCCTTCGTCGATCTGGTGGAACAAGCTGCGCTCGCAGTAAAACGCATCCGCGAGCGGCTCGCGCAAACGCAACCCCAACTGCCAACCGCGCTTCGACTCCTCGCGGGCGAGGGCGAAGTTGCCGTCGACTTGCGCTCTGAAGGTATCGACCGAGTGCAACATGTAACGGTGCCATGGGCTGCCCGAACGCTCGACTTCGAAACGATAGGTCTCGACATCGTGGTGGGCGCTCGGGATGTCACCGCTCTCGCTGTGGTCGGTGACTCGCCACATCAGTGCATCCAACAACACTTCGGTATCGCCGGTCTTGCGCGCGAGTTCCATCATTTCACTCGTCGAAGCGAGGAGCTCGCGCGGGTGAATCGAACCCCACATCGCGAGATGCCGCGCATTCAAGAGCCACTGCAACGTCCCGTCGTCGTTCAGGCGCCGGCCCATCTCGATCGCGGCAAGCGACGCTCGGTTGCGCTCTGCGATCGTTCCGGACCGCAAGCTGAGCGCGCTCGCTGCGAGCAGGCCGGCGCGCAAAGGACTATCCGTTTGGGGCAGCAGCTCGAGCGCATCGCGTAGCTGCAGCTGAAGGTTGCGGTCGTAGAGCACGACGCCTCGCAGGACGGATGCGGAGCTCAGCACGGCCGCGGCAAATCGCTCCGCATTGTGCTCTGCGCGAGCGAGCTCGGCGGCTCGGCCATAACGCGCGTTTGCGTGCTCGAGTTGCCCGACGCGGTACCACGCTTCGCCCGCTGCACACAGCAGCTCGTGGAGTGCCTCGTTGTCGAGGCCTTCCGCTTCAGCGAGCGCGACGCAGCGATCGTACAACTCGGCCGCGACTTCGAACGCGCGCATGTCGGCTGCTCGCAGCGCTGCGCGGCGCGCGTAGTGTAAGGCTTGGGGCCGGCAGCCGCTCGCAGCTGCAAGCGCGTAGTGATGTGCAACTTCATACAGCGGCGCGCGCGCTGGCCCGTGGAGCTCGGCGAGCAGCTCGGCGATCTTGCGGTGCAGCTCGAGCCGAGCGGCTGCAGACATGTCCGCGTACACCGCTTGGCACACCATCGCATGCGAGAAGATCAGCCGATCGGGACTCGAAGCGTGCTGCACGACGCCCCGCTGCAGCGCCGGGCCGAGCTGCTCGAGCAGCTCGGCCTCGGAACACGCGCGCAGCGGCGCGAGCACCGACAACGGGAACTCTCGTCCGAGCGCCGACGCTGCAGCCAGTACTTGCATCGTCTGCGCCGGCAACTCGCTCAAGTGAGAGCGCACCGCGCGTAGTATCCGCGTCGGGAGCGGTTCGTTCGCGAGCGCGCGCAACTCCTCGATCCGTTCGGGTTGGTCGCGCTCGAAGCGGCGCGACAGCTCCGCGAGCAGAAGCGGATTGCCGCACGAAACTTCGTAGAGGCTTCGCGTGAGTAGAGGCGCGGGCGTTCGGCCGAGCTTGCGTTCGAGCCAGTTCGCGACGTCGGCCTCGGTGAGACTCTTGAGCCGTACCCGCTGACTCTCCGCGCATGCGCTCGCGAGTTGTGCGAGCGCCGGCTGGCGTTGCAACTCGAGGTCGCGAAACGTGCCGATGATCAAGAGGCCCGCGTGCTCCAGCTCGGGCGCGAGAAACCGCAACATCTGGACCGAGGCTTCATCGACGGCGTGCAGATCGTCGAGCACGAAGAGGCGAGGGCGCCGGCCGCTATCGGCGGCACCACAGGCTTTCCGCAGGAAGCTCGCCATCGCATCGAACAACCGAAACTGGGCGCGCGCGTGATCGCCGTCGCTGGCGAATGTGTTCCCCGCGGACGCGAGCTCGGGCAACAGCGTGAACAACTCCGGCGCGCGGTGACCCATGAACGAGAGCACGCGCTCTTCGCCTTCCGTCGCGACGAGCCCGCGCAGTACCTGAACCCACGGCCAAAACGGAGGCGCGCCGCCTTCCTCCCACGAGCGACCCCACTGCACGTCGAGTCCCGATTCAGTCGCGAGCGTGGCGAGCTCACTTGCGAGTGTCGTCTTGCCGATTCCGGGCTCGCCTTCGATCAATACCAGCCCGCCGCGACCGTCACGCGTTGCCGCTATGAGCTGTGTGAGCTCGCGCAGCTCGCTCTCGCGGCCGAATATGTTGCCGCGAATGGCGGCGATTGCTCGAACAGGCCCGGTCGGTGCAGCCGGCTCGACCACGGGTAGCCCAGACCCCGCGGGCCCGAGCGTTGGAAACGCGCGCGTCTTCGCTGGTAGTGGGGTTACCGGCGCGTCGCGCGTGTTCGTCGGTTTCGGATCCGAATTTTCGACAACTGCCGCATCTGCGACATCTGCGACGAAACGAAACCCGCGACCCCGCACCGTCTTGATGATGCGCTGTTGGTCGCCTTCGTCGCGAAGCGCCTTACGCGCAAGCATCACGACCTGACTGATCGCTGCATCGGTAACCAATTGAGCCTTCCACAACTCGCGGATCAGCTCTTCTTTTCCGATGACGCGAGCGCGATGGCGCAGCAAGTACGTGATGAAGGCAAAGACCCGCGTTTGGGTCGTTACGACCTCACCCCCGAAGCGCAGCTCGAACAGGGTTTCATCCAGTTCGAAGTCCAAAAACCTATGAATCATGGACGCCGCCGAGTCAGCCTTTCATCGACTATCATCCCCTAGGGCAAGCTCGGCCGGACCGCGAGTCGCCGCAGCACGTAACAGCGAAATCGCAGTATAAATCGCGATCATCAGTACCAACCAGCGCAACGCATCGAGTGGCAACTCTCTCACGACGTACGCGGCGATCAAAACTCCAGGAATGCCGCCAATCGTGAGGCCGAGCGCTGCGGCAGGGGAATAGCTGCCGGCGCGCACAAAACGTACGGATGCGACTGGCATCAGGAATGCGCACGACCCCATCATGATCGGGAAGGCGGCTTTGGGGTTCATGCCGAGGAGCGCGACCATGATCATGCATGGCGCATACAACCCCACGCCGATCGTCATGAGTGCGCCGAGAAACAGGTTTCCGGCGATACCGACGACGAGCAACCCACCGTGAAGTCCAGTCGCGTCCCCGCCGGAGGGTAACCACTCGACTAAACGGAGCAGTAAAAGCATCGCCGCCGCCATCAGCGACAGCCCCATTCCGACTTGAATCGGCCGGATCGGCCACTGTGAGACTCGCGCCGCCCCGAGATAGGCGCCGACGGCCGATGCTGAGACTAACAAGGCGAGTGTGAGGGGATCGACTTCGATGATGACGATGTAGATCAGCGCTTGCACGATCGTCGGTAGCGCGTGTCCGACGTTCATCGTGCCGGGCAGCGCGCGGTCGGGGACGAGGCGGCGGAGCCGAAACAGCGCGGTCGTCGTCGCGAACGAGCCGACCCCAAGCGTATCGAGAAAGTCGGTCAAAAAGCCGATCGCACATTCGACGAGTCCGGGGCGCCGGCGCTCGTGTGTGCGGACGCGAAGCTCGCGAGACCAGAAAGTCCCGAACGCCGCGCCGAGAATACCGAGCGCGCCGAGCAGCGCGAGCTTAGCAACGAGCATGCGCGACACTACCACGCCAAGGTTTCACCACGTCTGCGAAGCGTGTGCTGCAAACGGGTGGCAGTGTGGCTCGCTCGCTCAACGCAGAAAGCGTTTCGTGACCTCGAAGAGCGCGATCGCACAGGCGGTCGCGAGGTTGAGCGATGAGTTTTGCCCGAACATCGGAATCCGAAGCGCGACGTCCGAGGCGTCGAGAAGCTCTTGTCGTACGCCGGAGTTTTCGGCGCCGACGATCACCGCGAGTTTCTCGAACGGCGTGTCGAAGGTTTGGATGTCGATCGCGAGCGCGGTGACTTCGAGGCTTGCGATGAAATAGCCGGACGCTCTGAGCTCGCCGACGAGACTGAGCGCGTCGGCCCGCGCTTCATGCGGGACGTGTCGCTCCGCCGCGCGCGAGGTCTTTCGCAGCTTTTGACTGGGTGGGGTCGGTGAGCCGCCGGTGAGAAACAGCTTTTCGACGCCGAATGCGTCTGCGAGCCTGAACAGGCTGCCGACGTTGACTGCCGATTCGATGGCGTCCGCGATCACGCAGATCGGGAACTTGCGAGCGACGGGCGCGAGTTCGCGATGCGTGAGCTGATGGTCTTTGGGCTTGGATGCGTCCACGGGATCCGGGGTGCGACTCACCCGAGACCATAGTTACG
>DASRXR010000543.1:0-2872 GCA_035687405.1 Polyangiales bacterium | reverse complement strand
GTTCGCGAGTGGCGACAGCTGCTGTCGACCGTGCCTCAGCTCACGCTGTACGCGAGCGCGTTTTCGCTTTTTCCGCCGACCGCTACGAAGAAGGCGATCGAACGCGGCGGGCACACGCGCGAGACGGTCACGACTTGGACGTTTGTCGATGGTCCGTTCGAGTGGACGCCGAGCGGCACGAAGAAGTTTTGGGTCGTTACCGGCTCGTCAGGCCCACGCGTCGTGATCGCGGTCTTCGAAGCGGGCGACAAGCCGAAACACGTCGCGAGCACGGTGCTGCTCGAACCTGAACCTGCGCTCGCGATCGGCTGGAGCACCAGCGAACCCAATCGGCTGCTCTGGACCACATGTTACGGGTGCCAGGGGCTCGGCGGTTCGATCGACGCGAGCGACGTGAGCAACACTGGGCGCGTCGCGTTCGTGTACAGGTAGCTGGCGCCGCCCTCAGCGGCGCCAGCAGCGAAACCGCTCAACCCACGTAGTCGTGCAACCGGGTGACGTCGTCCATGCCCTGCAAGCGAGCTAAGCCCTGCGTCTCGAGCTGGCGCACGCGTTCACGCGTCAGGTTCATGATCTCGCCGACCTCTTCGAGCGTGATGCCACCGCGATCGGCGATGTCGAGCGCGCATGTGTCGGTCATCTCCCAGACTTCGACGTCGGGGAAGTTGATCTTGATCGAGCCGCGGACGGGATGGACGTCGATGTAGAGGTGGTACTTGCAGGAGACGAACGGGCACGGACGCTCCATGTCGGCGCATTGCGCGCGCGTGGTCGGCCGCCAGTAGTCTTCTTCGGGGTAGAGCGCGCGGCCGCGGTTCAGTTCTGCCTTACTGAGCCGTCGGATCGAGATCGTGCGAGCGCGGGCACGCGAGCGCCGCCGACGGCGGCCGGACTCGTCGGCCTCGTCGTCTGGAGCGAGATCGTCGCCTTCCGTCAAACTGGCTTCGAACGCGAGTGCGAGCGAACCGTGCACGCGACCCTGCGCGCCGCCGTCGAATTCGCTGCGGTCTACTTCCTCCACTTCAACCCTATCTTGTTCAAGCATGCGTGCCTCCCTCGTCCATGTTCTCGCCCGTTACCCCGTACCCCGTCTCGACCGACTCGCGTTCGCGTTCCCGCGTTACACGGCAGCTCTCGCCATGCGTGCGCGCATGGCCAAACGTTGTTCGATCGCGCGCAGCTTCTCGACGAGCTCGCTGGCATTCAGCCGCGCGTCCGCGATCGCGCGCGCCGCGATCTCATCCCCACCACCCGGCGCGTTCTCGCGCAGCGCGTGATCCATGTTCGACAGCACTTGTGCGAGCTGGCGACCGACTGCGTCGATGTCCGTGCGCAAGCTGAGTAGCTCGCGTTGAATGTCTTGAATCGTGTAGCCGCGCGCCATCAACGTGCGCACCGCGTCGATCTGCCGGATCACGCTCGCCGGATAGCGACCTTGTGATCCGCGATGTTTGCCCTTGCGACCGACGCGCACGCTGCGCGGCAACAAGCCGAGCTGCACGTATTTGCGAAACGTCGCTTCGCTCAAGCGTTCGCCGCGCGCCGAGATGAGCTCGACGACGTCCTGCGTCGTCAAGCCATCCGGATAGCGCGCTTCGAGCTCGACGAGCTCCGGTTCGCTGAAGTGCTGTCCACTCGCCCCGCCGGCGGATGAAACGTTCGTGTGCGGTGGGTCGCTTCGTTTCATCCGACTCTCGTGAATAGCACGCACGAATATATTCTTTTCAATAGAGCGCTGTCAAAGGGCATCACTCGCCAAACTAACAATCGTGATCGCGAAAAGCATGGAATCCGGCCGCCGCGGTTGGCGGCGGCCGTGATCAGGAACCGACCCGAAACTGCTCCGGAAACACGCAGATCGGGCGCTGGGCACGGAGCGCCGGTTCAGGTCTGAACACACACTGGGCGGGATGTCCGTACGGCGGCTCGGCTTTCACGGACCGAGCGTTGCGAGGGTGGGCCGAGCACGCGTGCGGGTTTCGAGGTGGCGTTCGAAGGTCGTGCGTCTCGTCGTTCGGCGCGTTGCCAGCTAGGGCACATGCGGCCGGGCGATCGTCGATCATGCGCAAGATCGCGCGATCGAGACGGTCGTGTTCCGAGCTAACGCTGGCTTGCTGATGCGCCGGCCAATCCCGCTCGGACCGAAGCTGTGCGAAGCGCCGAAGCTGTGCGAAGCGCCGAAGCTGTGCGAAGTGCCGAAGCTGCTCGGAATCTGCGTCGCTCGGGGCTCGGTGACGGTTCTCTCGGGGTCGGGATCGTCGCGCTCGGGACACGGCGGCTTGCAGATGCACCGGCCCCAGTCGCTTTATTACGGTGCGCAACCCGCCTCTCGCGTCGTGCCGACGAACAGCCTGGGCATCCGGCGTCCGGCACGACGCGACGGTCCCAAGCGCGACGATCCCGACCCCGAGAGAACCTAAGGCCCCAGTCTCAAACGCTTCGCAGCGAACACCTTGTTCGAAGCTGCGCGATCACGCGTGTCGGCGCCGGCGATCGCGGACAACCTGTGGGATCGCTGGTTCCAACCGCGTGTGGTCCTTACTGCAACGATCGGCAACTAGAACACGACCGTGCGATCGTCGATAGAGCACAAGATCGCTTGGTCGACGGTGAAGTTGTTCCAAGCTGCAACGAATGGCGGCCCGTGATCACTGCAGGTGGACCTCGCAACCTGATCGCGGCGGGATATGGACACCACGCGGGCGCTGAGTGGTCTTGGATTCTGTCAGCGCTGCGTGTTTCTGCCGTTGTGGCCATGCGATCGTGTTTACGGTCGCATTCCGACAGCCATAGCAACCAAGCGATCGCTGACAATGCCCGAGATCGCGTGGTCATTCTTCTGTTTGGTCGTGCACCGGTCGGGAATCGTCGC
>DASRXR010000542.1:0-2535 GCA_035687405.1 Polyangiales bacterium | reverse complement strand
GAGCGCAGGATCCGCGACCGTCTTCAACCCTGCCGTACCGCGCTCCACCACGAACATGCGCGGACCCTTGCCGACGAGACTTGCCGCGACGAGAAAGAACTCGGCCGTATCGACCAGCGGAACGAAGCTCTTTTCGCCGTTCAGCGTGAAGCCGTCCCCATCGATCGTAGCGCGCGTCCGCAGCTCGTTCGGATCGAACAGCGGCCGCGGCTCCGAGATCGCGAGTGAAGCCTTCGGCGGTGAAGGCTCCGCGAACGCCGGCAGATATTTCGCCTGCTGATCGGCCGAGCCCCAACGCGTGAGCGCATTTGCCACACCGATCGGCGCGAGTGCCGCAAGCGCGAGACCGAGATCGCCGTACGCGAGATCCTCCGCCAACAGTGCACCGGTCACGACCGCAGCCTCACTCGCCGAACCACCCAGCTTGTCGGGCACCGACAGCTGCGAAAACCCGAGCTCCGCCAGCTGCGCGTCAAAGCCTTCCGGTTGCGCCGCATGTTCGTCCGACTTCGCCGCCATCGGCCGCAAGACCTCGCGCGCAAACCGCTGCGCGCTGTCGCGGATCATCTGCTGCTCTTCAGTCAGATTGAGATCGAACGCGTCGCTCGCCTTGGTGACTTTTTGAAAGCGTTCGGGCCGCACGAGCTTTTGCGCCGCGCGAAACTGCCGCGTGATCAGCGCCTGAGCCTTGAAACCTTCACGCACGGCCACCCTCGCTGCGGTTTGCGCCGGCTTGTACAAGCCGAGCTTGTGCACGATCGGCGAGCTCGAGAAGCGATTCAGCATCGCGAGCGACGCAGCCATGGGGTTCTTGCTCATGTAGCCAGTCTCCTCGAAAAACGGATCAGCGCACAAAAAGAGCAGAGCGCGCGAGGCGGGCGAGCTCTTTCAGGTGGCGTCGTTCTATCGCATCTGAGGCCGCACCAGAGGTGTCCAAGCTCATCGACAGTGTGGATAGGTTGGCCACGTTTGCTACGACTAACAAGATCACATGCAACACATAGGATTCGGGATCGACATCGGCACGGATCGAGCCGACTTTTTGACCCTCGCGAATGTACTCAGCCAAGAGCAGCAGCCAAGGGCGAAGATTCTCGCCGATCAAACGCTGCATGTCTTCCGGGTTGTCGAGTAGCTCGCGCGCCAAGAGCCTTGCGCGATCACGGTCGCTACTGAAGAAGCGCACGAGCTCGTCGGTGAGCGCGCTGAACCTGCGTTTCCCGCTCGTCACGGCCTGCAGAATGGCGGGCAATGTGCGGCGCCAGTGCTCGAACACGTTGTTCAACACCGCGCGGCGGAGCGACTCTTTGGAAGGGTAGTGGTACAGCAACGTCTGTTTGGCCACGCCGACGACATCGGCAATGGCTTGCAACGAGACGCCTTCATACCCGCGCAGCGCGAAAAGCTTCGTCGCTGCCACGCGGATCTGCGCGGAATTGTCCACGCCAATCGTCTACCACTTGGTAGAAACGGACGCAACTGGACTCCGCGGGGGAGAAAACAGGCCATCTGTTTTGGCCATATTCACGACAAAAACGTGCTCCCAAAACATCTCAGGGTTGAACGGCCAGAACTCGCGTGTTAGCCAACCCCTCGACCATCCGGTAGACACACCGGTCCGTTGCCACTCCCGAGGTCTCCATGCCTGTCTCCTCGCGCTACGTGCTGCAGCAGGGCCCGATGTTGGCCACGCTCGGCAAGACGGCCGCTCTGGCATTCGCACAACGGATCGCGCCGAAGCGTGCGGGCTCTCCGCCCGTAACTCCGACGCCGGAAGTCAGTCGCAGTTTTGCACCGCCTGCGCCCGAGCTGCTCGACGCATACGTGAGCCATCTCGGCGGCGATCCGAAAGCGTATCGCGGCATCCTGCCGCCGCACCTGTTTCCGCACTGGGTGATGCCGGTGGCTTCGGAGACATTGAGTGGGCTTCCATATCCAATCTTGCGCGTCGTGAACGCAGGTTGCCTCATGCAAGTAAACACGCCGCTGCCGCGTGGCGAGCGACTCGAAGTGCGAGCGCAGCTCGTGAACATCGATGACGACGGCAAGCGTGCCTTGCTGACGATCCGCGCGGTCACCAGCACAGCGAGCGCGCCGAACGCGCTAGTCACGGAAGTTCACGCGCACGTGCCGCTCAAGCGCGATAAACCCGAGCCGGGCGCGCCGAAGAAGGAAAAGCCGCGCGTGCCGGAAGGTGCGCGCGAGATCGCGTTTGGACGGATTTCCGCGGACGCGGGTTTGTCGTTCGCAAAACTGACAGGCGACTTCAATCCGATCCACTGGATCCGTCCGTACGCGAAGGCAGCCGGCTTTCGCAGCGTGATCCTTCACGGGTTTGCGACGTTCGCGCGAACGGTGGAAGCGCTGAATCGCGGCGTCTTCGGTGGCGACGTGCACAAGCTGCGCGTACTCGAAGGTCGGTTCACGCGGCCGCTCGTGTTACCTCACGATGTCGGAGTCTATCTCGAAGGCAATGAAGTGTTCGTCGGCGATGCGCCGCTCGGGCCCGCGTACTTGATGGGTCACTTCGAAACG
>DASRXR010000541.1:0-4703 GCA_035687405.1 Polyangiales bacterium | reverse complement strand
CATCAAGTCTTGCAGCCCGCGGTCGCGCGCGAGGTGCAACACGCGATGCGCGTCGAACGTGTTGGTCGGCTGGATGTGTTCGAAGTCCATCTCGATGCCGTCGACCCGCGCGGTTTGAACCATGCGATCGATCATCTGCTGGCCTTTTTCAGGCGTGGCGCCGTACTTGCTCGCAATCCGATCCGCGTAGCGCTGCGGCGGCCGACTCTTCGGTGCCCGAGGATCCAGCTCGAACGACCGCCAAACGACGTCGACCTCGCCTGCATGCGCGAACTGTTTCAGTGCCCCCTCGAAACGCCGTTTACCGACGTAACACCAGGGACACGCGATATCGGACCAAATCTGGACCTGAAGGCGCTTGGTCATGACGGATCAATCTGAGGCCGCAAATCGGATTGGCAAGGCCTACACGGTCACGCGCGTCGCGCCCGAAGGCTCGACACGATCTGCTTCAACTTAGCGATATCCACCGGCTTTACGAGGTGTTCCTCGAATCCGGCCGCGAGCGCGCGCTGCCGGTCGGACTCTTGGCCGTAGCCCGTCACCGCGATCAGACGCGCGTGTTCCAGGTTCGGTTGCCGCTTCAAACGACCGGCCAGCTCATAGCCGTCCATCACCGGCAACCCGATGTCGACCAACGCTGCATCGAACTCGTGCACCTCTGCGAGTCGCAATGCTTGCAAGCCGTCGTGCGCGACTTCCACGTGACACCCGTAGATCTCGAGCGCGGACTGCAGCATTTCCGCCGCATCTTGATTGTCGTCGACGACTAAAATGCGCGCTCCAGTCTCAGCTGTGTCAGGCGCATGCGGCTGCGCTTGTGCCGGAACGGCCGCGCTCGCGTCCTGCAACTGCGCTCTTGGTAGACGCACCACGAACTCGCTGCCGCGATCCGTACCTGCGCTATCTGCGGTCACCGTACCGCCATGACGTTCGACGAGGCTCTTCACGATGGTGAGACCGAGCCCCAACCCGCCATGCGCGCGTTCGATCGTTTGGTGGCCTTGCGAGAACAGATCGAACGCGTGTTTCATGATCTCCGGCGTCATACCGACGCCGCTGTCTTTCACGCGCAACACGACCTGCTCTGCGTCGCTCGCGCCCGTCACCACGATGCGGCCGTTCGGCGGCGTGTACTTCGCAGCGTTCGTCAGCAAGTTGCTCACGACTTGAACCAAACGCCCAGCGTCTCCACGAAGCGGAAGCCCAGTCCGCGAAATCTCGATGCTGAGCTGGTGGGTCCGCTCTTCGAGCAGCGGACTCGCCACCTCGATCGCGCGCGCGACGATCTCGCTCAGCTCCACTGTCTCCCACTTGAGCTCGACTTTGCCGCGTGCAATCCGCGAGACGTCGAGCAGATCATCGACGAGCCGCGCGAGATGACTGACTTGCCGTTCGATGATCGTGCGCTCGCGCAGGGAAGCCTGCTCGCCGCGCAGCTTCATCAGATGCAGCGCAGTCAGGATCGGCGCGAGTGGATTGCGTAGCTCGTGGCCGAGCATGGCGAGGAACTCGTCCTTCGCGCGATTGGCAGCCTCGGCAGCTTGCAACAAACCTTCGCGCTCTCGCTCCACCCGTGCGCGTTCAATCGACTCCCAACACCGGCTCGCAACTTGTTGGACCAGCTCGACTTCCGCCTTCGTCCACTTGCGTGGCGTCTGCATGTGCACTGCCATCGCTGCGACGAAACGCCCGGTCTTTCGAATCGGCACGCAGATCACGGCCCGAATCGCCGTCTGCTGGTACGCCTTGCGATCTTCGTCGTCGATCCGCGGATCGGTGATGCTGTCCGCGACGACGTACGGCTCGCCCGCGCGCATCAAGCGCAGACACGCTTCACCGAACTGACGAAACCGATAGCGACCGACGATGCTGTGCACACCGTTCGTGTAGTTGCCGGTCAGGATGAACGTGTCTTCATCGGCTTCGACGAATGCATACGCGCAGCGATGCACGCGAAGGTGCTCCCCGAGTACGCGCGCAGCGGTATACGTGATGTCCTCCGGCGCGACGAGCGGGCGCACGGCGTCGTCGACCCGCAGGAGCAACCGATCCCGCGTGACCTCCTGCACCACGCCGAGCATGCCTAGCGTGCGCCCTTGGTCGTCGTAGCGAGCGCGACCACGCGCAGACACCCAATGTTCGAGACCCCCGTTGATCACTCGGAAGTCGAACGTGTAGTCGCTTTTGTCCTCGAGGGCTCGTTCGAACGCCGCTTGCGACGGCTCGCGATCGTCTGGATGCAACAACTCACCCATCGCAGTCCACGTCATGCACGCACCCGGTGGAACGCCGAAGATCTCCGCCGCGCGCTCGGAAAACGTCACTACGTCTGTCTTTGCGTCCCAGCTCCAATCGCCGAGGCCGGATGCGGCGAGCACTAAGCTCAGACGCTCGGCGTCCCAAACCGCTGCTGTCTTGCCTTCAGTTCCAACCACAGACGCAATGTAACACGCTGTAGAACACTACAAAACGCTGCAAAAATGTCCTGGTCGGCAGTGCCGGGCGGTCTTGCAGCGCACGACGCTGAACGTCACAGTGTGACTATGGCGCGTCGATTCCAATTCCTAGTCATCGCTTGGTTGGCCGCTAGCTGCGACTCCGGCTCAGACAAACCCAAGCCGCAAGCGAAGGATGCCGCTGTCAGCGGCGACGCTGCCTCGGCCCCTACCCCGGATGCGGGCCCGGTCGGGAAGACGTGTACCGGCTCGATGAAGCTCGATGTCTTCGTGTCCGACCCGAAGCTTTGTGTCTACGTGTACGCGCAGAACGTGTCAGGTGCGCGGCAGCTGGCATTTGCGCCGAACGGCGACTTGTTCGTGAGCGCCACCGGCAAAGTGATCGCACTCTGGGACGGGAACAAAGATGGCACGAGTGATCCGGACGAGCGCGCGACGTTTGCGACGCAATCCGGGTTGAATCACGGCGTCGTGTTTTCGCGCGATGCGAAGTTCGTCTACGCATCGAGTTCGACGACGGTGTTTCGCTGGAAGTACTCGAATGGCCTTCGCACGGCGGAGGGTGCGGCGGAAGTCATCGTCAAGGGCATTCCGTCGGGTGGCCACAGCACGCGTACGCTCGGCTTCGATTCGAAAGGGCGTTTAGTCGTCAGCATCGGATCGGGAAGCAACGTCGACACGAGTCAGTCGGATTGGGATTCGCGCTCGCAGATTCGGCGCTATGAGATTCCGGCGAACGTTCCGAGCGGCGGGCTCGCGTACACGACCGGCGAAGTACTCGCTTCGGGGATGCGCAACGAAGCAGGCATCTTCGTCGATAATGACGATCGCATCTGGGGCGTCGAGAACGGTCGCGACAATCTCTCCGATGACGACCTCGGAGGCGACATCCACAACGACAATCCTGGCGAAGAGCTCAACCTCGTCGATGGGAAGGGCCCGAAGTTCTACGGCTATCCGCACTGCTTCAGTGAGTTCAAGCTGAGCGGTGGTCAGGGTCAGGGGACACAGTGGGCGGACGAAACTCTCGCGGCGTCGCAGCGTAAGACTGACGACTATTGTCGCGACGCGGCGCAGGTAAAACCGCCGGTCTACGTCATGCCGGCGCATTGGGCGCCTTTGGGGGTGATTCGTTACACAGGTCGCGCGGTGCCGATGACAGGTGATTTGATCATCGGAGCGCACGGATCGTGGAATCGGGACCCTGCGACTGGTCGCGTCATCGCGCGAGCGAAGCTCTCAGGCGACAAGGTCACGATGTTCGAGACGATCGTCGGCGAGAAGGATGCGTCCGGCAAGTTGAAGGAAGGAAGTTGGGACGCGCGACCAGTCGACGTGCGGCAAGGCCCTGACGAAGCGTTGTATGTGTCGGACGACCAGAGCGGGCGTGTGTTGAAGATCGGGTATGAGCAGTAGGGTCGGTACCGGGAACGCTGGTGCGCCGCTGCAGCGACGGCGAGACTGTTGGAGTCAGATGTGCGGCGCGAGCATCCCGCGAGCGAGCAACGGAGGATGCGAGCGCCCGACGGGGGGTGCTGGGCTCACTTCGAATCGAATGCGGCGGCGTTCCGCCGGCCCCCGCGCAGAGCAGCGGCTTCGCGACTCATTGCGTCCAGGCTTCAGCGGTGCGGTCGCCGCTGGTGGCGGCAGATGACGGGATGGAGGAGCTGAATAAGGGGGGACGCGGCGGCATGATGGCCTTCCGGGCTCCTTTCGCATGATGGCGCGTCGAGGCGGCTGGCGCGAAGAGCCGCGCGCTTCGCGCTCACTGCGCCGCGGCCTCAGCAGCGCGGGCGAAGCTGTCGGCGTCAGACGCGCGGGGCGGAGCTAGCTCCCTCCACCCGCGCGCTGCAACGCAGGGATGCGATGATCGGCCGGTCTTGGGGCTCGCCTCGAATGACACGTCGTCGTGGTGGCCGGCGCGCAGAGCCCCACCACTTTGAATCGTCCTGGGTCTGGACTCAGTCCAATCGTGGGGGCGCTTACCGGCGTTCCCCCGAAGGAATGGCCCTGGTTTTCGTGCAGCTCGTTCGCTTCGTAGTGAAACTCGCCCCACTCTTTCAATCGCATGCGTGGCGCCGCAGCACTTCGTTCCGATCCTCGCGCCCATCTGCTGTTGCGTGCTCCATTCGTTGTGCATGCGTTGATGTTCGCCCGCTCGGCTCTTGGCTCGAAGAGCGTTCATCCTCGTCGCGCCGTCTTGGGCATCGGCCCATGTCGATTCGAGTTGTGTCCTTTTTTATT
>DASRXR010000540.1:0-8776 GCA_035687405.1 Polyangiales bacterium | reverse complement strand
AGGAAACTCAGCGTCGCGTCGGGATCGAGGCCGGCGCGCACTGGCCCGTCGCGAAACTCACCGCCGACCATCGCCGCCGCCAGCTCCAGGTTGCGTTCCCCGAACGTGTAGCCGGTCAAGTGACCTTCGAAGTGCCCGTCGAGTTGACCGTCCGCCGAGCGTGCTCGGAAGACGACAGAGATCTGGAAACTAGAACACCCCTCCTGAATCGCACTGTCGATCTGGAGGTCGAGCAGCTCGACCTGGGTCGGCGGGATCGGAGTCGGCTCGCGAACGATCGGCCACCATTGAGCGTGCGTCGGCCTCTCGAATGCAGCGCGGAACGGCGTCAGCCACTCAGTGAGAGGAATCCCGTTGCTGGTGGTGGTCGCGATGTGCTTCGGCTCGAACACGCACGCGATGGAGCCCTCACCGCCGGACTGACCGCCACCGATCGGGTGGATCGCGTCGGGCTCGCTCACAGGACGTTCGCCTAGTCCACTCGGCTCACCGCAGCTGAGGGCGGCGATGCAGAGCAACGACGACAGCCGCGCGGCGCTTGCCGTGCAGCAGACCGAGCGCTGATTCATGGTTTTCTCCGCATCGAGCTGCCGTTCACACTGACAAGTCACTACGTCCGCGGCAAGGACCAGTTGCCCGATTTATCGCAAACCATCCCGCAGAATAGACGCAACCTGCGCTAATCTGGGCAAGTGCCTGATGTCTTCGATCTCACCGCCTCCCAGCTGTTGCGTGCGATGCGCGGCCGCCGCTCTCAGCGTGCAGTCGCGCGGCGTCTCGGCTATCGCGCCAACCCCATCACTGACTGGGAACATGGGCGCCGGCAGCCAACGGCGGCAGAAGCACTGAGAGCAGCCGGCAAGCTGGGAAAGGATGTCTCTGCCGCCTTTGCGCGGTTCACGCCGCGCGTTCCGCTGGAGCCGCTGCCAGGACGAGCTCCGGGCTTCGCACTCGGGCCGTGGCTACGGCAGCTCGCCGGCACCGCCTCCATCGCCGCGCTCGCACGTAGAACGGGACACTCACGCGCGGCGCTGGCGCGTTGGTTCTCGGGCGAGTCGGAGCCGCGTTTGCCCGACTTCCTCCGCGTCATCGATGCCTTGACTGGCCGCGTTCCCGAGCTGATCGCCGAGCTTGTACCCATCGCGCAGGTGCCGGCGATGGAGGCGCGCTACCAAGCGAGCGCGGCGGCTAAACGCCTCGCGTTCGACGAGCCTTGGACCGAAGCGATCTTACGTTTGATCGAGACTGAAGATGCGCACCCTGTCGGCGTGAGTCGAGCGGGCCGCTTCGCTGAGAGGCTCGGAATTTCCCGCGAAGACGAGGCGCGGTGCCTCGCCGCGCTGACACACGCCGGCATCGTCACGTGGGAGGGCCAGCGCTATCGAGCCCGACCCCTGACGGTCGATACCGGCACCGATCCGCTCGCGATGCGGCGCTTGCGTCATCATTGGGCGCGCGTCGCGAGTGCGCGAGCCCTCGAACCGAAGGCGAACGATTGGCTCGCGTACAACCTGATCTCGTGCAACGAGGCCGACCTCGCCCGGATCCGCGAGCTCCTCACGCACACTTTTCGTGAAGTGCGGGCGATCGTCGCCGCGTCGGAGCCGCCGCAAGCTGCCGCGTTGATCAACATGCACCTCGTGTATTTCTAAAACCGCGCGCGGCGCTAGGGAATGCAGGCTTGAGTTTCACATCGACCCGCCGAGCAATCGGCATCTGCGAGCAGCGCGACCAGCCGGTTGTTCAACGTGGTGACGATGTCTGTCGTTCCATCCTCGTCCACGTCTGCGAACTCGAAACCCAGACCCTCCAGTAGAACCGCCGGCGACAAGCTCGTTGCGCTAGTGCTCGCATACAGGCGTAAGATCGGCGCAGCGTCCGTACTTTGAGCGTCCTGCGCGATGACATCCGGAAGGCCGTCTCCTGTCACATCCGCTATCCCGAGACCCAAACCGTCAGGCCCGTGCGGAACGAGCGGAGTTTCGCCCTTCGTCGCGGGGCCCGGCGCTCCAAACTTGCCGGTCCCATCGCCCAACAGAACTAACATCGAATTCTCGAGCTGATTTCCGACGAAGTTGCCCGCAACCATCAACAAGTCCGGAGAGCCGTCCTGACTTCGATCCGTGCAGTCGAGCGCGAGTATGCCTGTATCTACGAGCTCTGATGCGACCTCTCCAAACGTGGCTCGCGAGAACATGAATGCTCCGTCATTGCGATATCCGCTCGGAGCACCCTTCTCGAACCCGACCACGTCCAGGTCGCCATCGTTGTCCACATCGCAGAGTACGTAGGGCATTCCGACGCGGCTCTCCGGCGTGCGCATCACTTCGCCACGTTCCATCAATCCTTCCGACGTGCGGTCCCAAGCAGTCAGCCTGTACACGAAAGGACTGGTAGAACCGTTGCTGTTGGGCGCGGAGCTCGGCTCCATCGTGAGCACGATGATGTCTTGATCACCATCTCCATCGAGGTCGCCCGAACGAAGGCCCCATACGATGGTTGAATTCGTGACGTGCCAGCGCGCAGATCCTTCGACACCGATGTCCCAGAAACCGGGGTCAGTAGTGATGAACATGCGCTCGCCCTTCCAGTGCAGTCCGGCCGCGATGTTTTGCTGCGCCATGAGTGTGCGCGGGACGCCATCGCCGAGCAGTTGAACCGTCTCGGTGATCTGCAGCGGCGGCGCAGCGTTCAGCGGGACCGATGCGATCCCCAGTACCGAAGCCTCTTCAGTGTCTTCGCAGTGTGCGACCTGGGTGCCCGCAGCGCCGGATTGCCCGGCAGCATCGGCACCCGCGCTCACTGACGCGCCGGCACCGCCGGCCATGCCCGCTTGCATGCCGGCGTCTTCTGCCTGCGACTGGTGCGGATGGTGCGAGCGACATGCACTCATTCCAGATCCGAGCCAGAGCAGTAACGCGCCGAGAATGGAGACTCTCGCGAATGCCTCGCGCACACGGCACAGTAAAACATCGCGTGACACCCGAACGTAAGAATCAGCGGGGCGCCGCGCGCGCGACCTCGATTCCGGAGTGCTAAAATGCGTCACGTGACGCTCCCTGCCGCCATCCTGTTCGATCTCGACGACACGATCATTTCGGCCTACTCGCAGCCGTTGGCTGCGTGGAGCGCGGTCGCAACTGAGCTCGCACACGAGCTTGCACCTTTGACGGTGTCTGAAGCCGTTCACGCGATTGCGCAATTTGCACGCGAGTACTGGGAAGATGCAGCCCGGGCCGAAGCCGGCCGCCGCGACTTGCGCCTCGCGCGTCGTGAGGTCGTGGCAACCGCACTCGCTAAGCTCGCAGCACATGGGCGCCCCGCGGTAGCCGCCGAGTTGGCGCTCAGGCTCGCTGATCGATTCACGGACTATCGCATCGAACAGATGAAGCTATTTCCGGGCGCGCACGAAACGATCGACGCGCTCAAAGGACGCGGTGTGAAGCTGGCCCTCGTCACCAACGGCGATGCGGTCGGACAGCGCGCGAAGCTGGCACGGTTCGCCCTCGCAAACCGGTTCGATCACTTCCAGATCGAAGAGGAAGTCGGCTTCGGTAAGCCGGACGAGCGTGCGTATCTGCACGCGATGCGAGCGCTCGGTGTCGAACCGCGCGAGACGTGGATGGTGGGCGACAACCTGGAGTGGGAGATCGCCGCGCCGCAGCGGCTTGGCATCTACGCGATCTGGCACGACGCGCTCGATGAAGGCCTGCCGGCTGATTGCGTTATCAAGCCGGACCGGATCATCCGTGAACTGCGCGAGCTGCTCGACGGCGAAAAGTAGCCTCGGAGCGCGACCGTCGATCGTCACGACGCGTGGCTCCTCCATAAGTCAGCTAGGACACAACCTCGAGGCGAAGCGAACTCGGGTGCAGGGTCGCCGGCTGCCTGCTCGGAGAACCTTGATTCACGCCCCAACCTGGGAGTTCGAAGTCGCGCGCGTCTCAGCATCGGGAGTCGACCGAGGCGCACGAACATCGCAGCCTGCCCGAGTGTCACCGCGACTAGTGGACGTCATTCACTGACCAAGTATTGACAGTAATCTCTGCACACTCTAGTTACTCAAGCTGTCGAGGGCTGGAATTAGGCGCTTCCAGACTTGCACCATCTGCGGATGCGGACGAAGGGGCGAACGCGTGAAGCTACTGCTCGCTTGCGGGGTGTTTTGCGTCGCGCTGTCTTTCAACGTGCGGGTTCTCGCGCAGGCGCCGTTCACGCCCGCTTCGGTCGATGCGGGCGTGGATTCAGGCGCGGCGCCCAGCACGGTTGAAGGCAGTGCGGACGCGGGTGTCACAGCACCGGTGGAGGAGGGCGCATCGGCCGATGTGCCCGTGCTCGTGGAAGACGAGGCCGCCGCCGCACCAGAGCTCACTATTTCCGAAGAGAGCTCGGTCGCGGCCGAACCCGAGTCTCGCGATGAGATTGTAGTCACCGGGTCGCGCATCCGACGCACCAAGTTCTCAGCTTCCGCGCCAGTCGAGGTCGTCGACCGCGCGCAGATCGAACGTACGGGTGCGACGAACCTCGCGGACGTGGTCCAGAACCTGACGACGTCGCAGGGCAATGGCTCGCAAGGCGGTTTGACACAAAGCGGCATTGCGGCTCAGGGCACTGTCACCGTCAATCTTCGAGGCCTCGGCGAAGGCGCGACGCTTCTGCTGATCAACGGCCGAAGAGTCAATCCGAGCGGCGCAAGCGTCGACACGAACGTCACCGATCTGTCGACGATTCCACTCGCGGCCGTCGAGCGCATCGAGGTCCTCAAAGCCGGTGCGTCAGCGATCTACGGCGCGGACGCGGTCGGCGGCGTCGTCAACATCATCACGCGCAAGAACTTCAGTGGCTTCCGCGTCGAGGCCGATGGGCAGGCGACGTCGCGATTCGACCAAAAGGACTTCACCGGCAGTGCGGCGTTCGGCGCGTCGGACGAGCGCGGCCGCGTGATGATTGCCGGCAGCTATCTTCGCCGCGGCGAGCTCACCGCGGGCGAACGCGACTGGACGAAAGGCTCGTATATCAGCACGCAAGGCCAACCTGGCGCGTACGTCCCTGCCACCGCGGCGGGAATGCCGCTCGCCGGTGCAAAGCCCGATCCGGCGTGCGCAAATGTGCCGGGCTCGATGCCGGCGCTCTCGGGAACGAGCGAGCTCTGCTCGTTCGGCTATCGCGACTTCACGACTCTGATCGGGAACACCGAGCGAGCGAATGTCTTTGGCAGTGCCGAATATGATCTGACAAAACATACGACCGTATTCGGGGAGATTTCTGCATCCCGCATGCGTGGTGACGCGATCAACTCGCCGTCGCTACCGCTGCTTCCATACCCGCTGATTCCCGCGAATCACGTGGACAACCCATTCGTAGTGCCCGCTGGCCTGCCCAACGCCGGCCAGCGCACTCCGGTGTTGTGGATCGGGCGTCCGCTCGGTGCCGCGGCGGGCGGAGTTCGGAATCCTTACGCAGACGATACGTTCCGAGCGGTGCTCGGGCTCAAGGGCGACTTCGAGGAGGTTGCGGAAGGCACGGTCTTCGAGTCGTGGGAGTGGGAGCTGTATTCGATGATGGGGATCAGCCGCTACCGCTACACGTTCAAAGACAACTTGGGTCAGCCGCTGCTCACCGCGCTCAACAGTTGCTCCGATCCCACCAATCTGACCGGTTGCTTCAATCCTTTTTACTCGGCGATCGACGGCACTGGTACGCCCAACACGGAACGCGTCATCAACAGCTTCTCGGGCGAGATGACGATCATGAACGACCACGCGTTGCAGACCTACAACGCCGGCATGTCTGGCTCATTGTTCAAGCTCCCGGGCGGAGACGCGGCGCTCGCGTTCGGCGGCGAACTTCGGCACGAGTGGCGCACCGGCGAGCTCGATCACGACGCCAACGAAGATCGCTACGTCTTCTACGTCGGAAACCCAGACAGCAGTGTGGAACGCAACGTGTACAGCGGCTACCTCGAGGTGCGTTGGCCATTCCTCGATGGGCTCGAGCTTCAGACCGCCGCGCGCGTCGAGCACTACACGGACATCGGTACGAGTGCGGTTAGCCCGTTCGCGGGCGTGACTGTGACTCCAGCGCAGTTGTTTGGGACGGACAACACGGCCCCGGTGTTTCGCAGGCTGCAGCTGCGGGGCAACATCTCGACGGCTTTTCGTGCGCCGACGATCGTCCAGAGCGATTCCGGCTTTCAAACTGTCCCGACGCCACTCCGGCTGACCGCGTCGAGTCCGCTGTCGACTTATCTACCGGTCCGTCGCTTCGGCAACTCAGATCTCAAGCCGGAGACGGCCCTGACTATCAGTGGGGGCTTTAGCTGGGCTCCAATCGAGCAACTCTCGCTCCTCGTGGACCTGTGGCGTTACGACTACGTCGATCGGATCGGTGTCGAGGACGCGCAGCAGATCATCAACGAAGACATGCTCACGATGGACTCACGCGTCGTCCGTGACACCAACGACAGCATCGTGGGTGTCAACGTGAGTCAGATCAACGTCAGTGGGCACACGGTCACGAGCGGGCTCGATTTCGGTGCCGTTTTCGATGTACCGGGCCCCGGCCGCACACCTGACAGTTGGAACCTCAGTATCGGCGTCACGGGTACGTACACATTCGTCTATGACATCCCGCGTGGCCAAACTAGCACCCGCGCGATCCCGGCAAATCCTGCGACCGGCGAGCCAGCCAAGGTGCTGCCGCCGCCCGACTGCGACGGCAACTCCGCAGCCGATTTCGACATGAATACCAACAACGATAAAGCGAACGACAAAGATGCCTGTCACGTTGCGGGCAAGCGCAACGAGACCAACTTTGCTCCGCCGATCCCGCGATGGCGCGTCAACTTCCCCGTGACATTCGCGCTCGCGGGTCACACCCTGAGCGCAATTCCTCGCTTCATCAGTGGCCTGGACGACGACGTCCAGCCGAACGTGGATGGAACCTTCGACCGCATCTCCGCCTGGTTCTCTCTCGATCTGCAGTACGGCTACACGTTCAAGAACGTCATCGGCAAGGAGCTGGCGCTGCGCGTCGGCGTCTACAACGTGTTCGACGAGGATCCACCTCACGTCAATGGCTCGGCACTCGCGTACGTAAACGGGATTCATGATCCGCGCGGCCGCATGATCTACGCGAAGCTGAGCGGGGAGTTTTGAGGCGAGCCATGGTCATGGTCAAGCGCGCGCATCTCCGTAATCGCAGTAGCTTTTTGTTCGTTGCACTCTGCGTGCTTGCCTCGGGCTGTCGCCAAACTTACGTGGACGTTGGCAACAATCGGATCCCGGTCGCAGTCGCTCGCGCGATCGACCCGAGTGGTGAGGCCGTCGACTCTACTGTGAATGATGGTTTCGGTCCGATCTATCCGTTCGACGGCAACCCGGTCGAAGTGAAGCTCGATGGCACAGCGTCGAGCGATACGGATGGGAAGATCGTCGCATACCGTTGGCTCGGCACTGGCCTGGTCGATGGCGGCGTGGGTCGCGACGAGCCGGACGACGAGGATGCAGGCTGGCCCGATGACGCGAAGCAACCCACTGTCACGCTCGGCGAGGGCACCTGGTCGTTTTCGCTTTGGGTCACCGACGACAGGGGTGCGATCAGCAACCCGAGCGAGGTCGAGCTGATCGTCGGCGAACCGCCCGAAATCGACGCCGGGCCTCCCAAAGTGATGTGCATGGACAAGGTGTGCGATCCAAAGGTGACGCTGCCTGGAGCGGCCGCGCCGAGCCTAGGCTGCTGTGACATGGATAGTGGCGGAGCATGCGGCGCCGTCGTGGATACGATGGGCGGATGTGAAGCCGTCGATCAACCGGGTACCGACGATCCGAGCTGCCCAAGCGCGATGAGCACGGCCGGAACGATGATCGCCGGCTGTTGCAAAGCAGACAAAAAGTGCGGCGTGCGCTCGGGCGTGCTGCGCGGCTGCATCGAACGCGCGGATTATCCACCAGGGTTTCTGATGTCGATGATGCAGCTAGAGGCTGCGGACTGCGGGGGCATGTAGCGCCGCCCATTCGAAAGGGATGACAAATGACGACATATTCACAAGGACGCGTCGTCCACGACGCCGATAGTCATGTGATGGAGACTCGCGAGTGGCTCGAAGCCTTTCTCGCCGCCGAGCAAGCCGAGCTTGGCCGTGGTTTGTTGGGCAAAGAACGCGGCCGGCTCGATGCACTGATCGATGAAGCGCGGAAGCGCAAGCACGATGCCGAGTTGGATGCACAGGCCGCAGCGAATCCGATCGCCGGCACCAAGGGGTGGGGGGCATATGGCGCGTTCGACTCCGACGAGCGGAGCAAGGTGCTCGACCAATTCGGTTTCTCGCGCCAGCTCGTGTTCCCGACTGCGGGATTACGTCCAGTCCACGAGAGCAAAGTAGACGCAGACCGATACGCGGCGGCGCGTGCGTACAATCACGCGATCGCGGCGTTCTGCGCTGGCGATCCACGGCTGGTCGCGGTCGGCTACGTGCCCCTCGACGACCCCGAGCGTGTGCTGCCCGAGGCGCAACACGCGCTCGAAGTCGGTTGCGGCGCGATCCTGGTTTCGTCCGGCCCGGCCGGCGAACGTTCGCCGGGGCATCCGGCGTTCGATCCATTTTGGGCCCTGCTCAGCGAACGCAAGGTGCCGTTCATGTTGCACATCGGCGCGGGCACGCAGACACAACCGAAGGCCTTCCGTAACAACGGTCGTCCGCGCGCTCCTGATCTGCACGGCGGCGGCGAGAACCTGCGATTTTGCGACTACGTCATGCTCTGGTACGCGCCGCAGG
>DASRXR010000539.1:0-6687 GCA_035687405.1 Polyangiales bacterium | reverse complement strand
GTCAGCGACTCGGTGCGCAAGTTGAGCCGGGGTGAGGTTTCGGTCTCGACTCAAAGCATGCTGGACATCAAGCCGATGAAGTCCGAGAGCGCCGTGTGGGCAAGTTACAACCTCGGCGAGGTCATGGGTTTGCGCGGCCTCGCGAGCGTGGTGCCTGCGGCAGTCTTACTTTTCGCCCTTGCACTCACTAGTATGGCTTTCTACCGGCAGCAGGACTGAGTGCGCTTGCGCTTGGCGCAGAACGTGCAAAGCTCGCGGCCACTCATGGATTTTTCAGGTCTCGGGCTCAGTCAGCCCGTCCTGCGCGCGCTCGACGCCGCAGGTTATCAGTCGCCCACGCCGATTCAGGCGATGGCGATTCCCCACGTGATCTCCGGTCGTGACCTATTTGGTTGCGCGCAGACCGGCACCGGCAAAACAGCGGCTTTCGCGTTGCCGATTCTACACCGTCTCGACGCACTGCCGCGCCCGAACGGCAAACCCGCCTCGTCGGCGCCGCGCGCGCTCGTACTTACTCCGACGCGAGAACTCGCTGCGCAAATCGGCGCAAGTTTCGAAGCCTACGGCCGGCACACCTCGCTGCGATATGCAGTGATGTTTGGCGGCGTCGGCATCCAACGGCAGATTCAAACGCTTGCACGCGGTGTCGACGTCGTGATTGCGACGCCTGGTCGCCTGCTCGATCTGATGCAGCAACGCGCGATCTCACTCGCCGACGTTCGAGTGTTCGTGCTCGACGAAGCCGATCGCATGTTGGACATGGGCTTCGTGAACGACGTGATGCGGATCGCCCGTTCGGTTCCGAAGACCCGGCAGACCCTGCTGTTCTCGGCGACGTTGCCGGACACCATTCGTTCGCTCGCGCAGTCGCTGTTGAACTCGCCGGTGCACGTCGCGGTCGATGCGGTGTCGTCCGCAGCCGAGACGCTCGATCAGTCGGTGTACTTCGTCGACAAAGCCGACAAGCGCTCGCTGCTCGCTTGGGTCCTTCAAGATCTTCAGATCGATCGCACACTCGCGTTCACGCGGACCAAACACGGCGCCGATCGCGTGGTCGAGTTTCTGCAGAAGCGCGGCTTCACCGCCGCAGCGCTCCACGGCAACAAGTCGCAGAACGCGCGTGAACGTGCGCTCGACTCGTTCAAGAGCGGCAAACTTCGCGTGCTCGTCGCGACCGACATCGCGGCGCGCGGCATCGACATCGAACAGCTGTCGCACGTGATCAACTTCGAAGTGCCCAACACTCCGGAGAGCTACGTCCATCGCATCGGCCGAAGCGGTCGTGCCGGCTCGAGTGGCGCGGCGCTGTCGTTTTGCGATGCAGAGGAGCGGCCGTACCTGCGCAGCATCGAGCGACTGATTCGGATGCAGATCCGTGTCGTCGGCGAGCACCCGCACGTCCCGGCCCAGAAGAGCGACTCGGATCGCGCACCGCGCGAAAACCGCCAGCCACCGCAGCACGCGGGCGCGCGTCGCAACGGTGGTGGTGGTGGACACAGCGGTGGCGGCCCACGGCGGCAGCAGCCGCGGCGGGACGACCATCTGCAATCGGCTGCGCATGCGCCGCGCGACGGCGGAGCAGCAGTGCAGCAGCTGCAAGCGGCATCCGCCCGCGGAGCTGAACGCCCGGTCAAGCCTGGGTTCAGCAGTCCGAGCGGCCGTCGCGGTCGCGCCTTCGCGCGTTAGCGCTCACCGCGCGAGTCGACGGAGTTGCGCAGCTACCAGCTGCGCAACTCAGCTCGGCAACTTTCGCGCGAGTGCCAGCCGCACCGCCGCTGCGATGTCGAGCGCACGCCCCTCGCGCACACGTTCGGCGTAGACCGCTTCGAAGTTCTCCGGCAGTCGTGCGGTCCAGTTGTCCGGATGCACGATGCCGGCCCGGTTGAACGGCTCGGACTCGCCGAACAAGTCGCCGACGAACACGTATACGTTCTCGGCCTGACTGTTGAACAAGTCCGCCAAGCTGGCGCACAACAAGTTGCGCTCGCTCCCTGCAATCCATTGCGCAGCACGCGTGTGTTCGGACGAATCCGCGATCAGTCGGTTCGCCAGGTACGCCGCTCGTGGCTGCACACTACCGTCCTGCAGCCAAGCTGTTGCGATCGGATGGATCGGCGGCGTGTCGTGCGTACCGAGCATGAGCCAGTCTTCCGGCTGTGCGTGCTCGGTTCGATAGACATCGTCCGAGTGGTTGGGATTGGCTTTCTGTGTGACGCGAAAGCGCCCGAGGTGATGTCGCGAGAGCACGCGCTGCAGTGGATACGGACAGGTGCTGAGTACCTCCGCTGCAAACACGTCTCGAAGCCGCGCGGACGGGCCGCACGCGCTCGCGAGGACATCGAAGAGTCGCGAGTAACGCTCCACTTGGGCCGAGTCGAGTTGCTGCACGCGATTGTCCGCGAAGCGCGAGTGCGCGCCCGGATCGAGATTTTCGTTCTTCGCGATCGCCCAGCGCACCAGATCCGGCTCGTGACTGTCAGACCCTTCGAACGCGCGCGCGCCGTGCCGCACCGCGTGATAGGAGTCCGGATCGCGCGACGGGTAGACCCACGGACACACCAAACCGTGGGGATGATCGATCCGTACGCCATCGTGCTCGGCCAACAGCTTGCGCACGCGGAGCTCGAACAAGCGTCGTGCCGGACTGTCCGGTTGATCCAGCTGATCGGGATCCAGCAACGGATAACCCCAAGGTTGACCGTGCGGATTGGTGCGGCTCGGCGGCGCACCGAGCAGCCAGTTCGCAGCAAACGCCTCGCGATGGAGAAAGCGGTCGCGATGCGAAAACCCGACTTGCATATCGGCCCACAGCGCGAGTCCCAACTTGCGCGCGCGGGCCCGAAACGCGGAGTGCTGAGCGTGACACAAATACTGGGCGAGCTCGCTTCGTTCGATCGCCGGCCCGAGCGTCGCACGCACTGCCGCTCTGCGCTGCAGGCCCGCCGGACCCGGCTCGAACAGCGCAACGAGTGCGGGCTCGAACAGCGCTGGATCGTCGACGGTGCGGGCTGCTATCACTTCGTACACCGCGTTCAGCTCGAGCCACGACGCGTGTTCGTTGCGAAAGCGAGCGAAGTCTGCGAGCAGCGGATGGTCGGGGCGTTTCCGCAGCTGTAAGAGGCGGGCGTGACAGGCATCGAGCACCATGCGCGTTACGCGTGCGGCGCGCTCGGGCTCGACTCGCGCGGCAGCCGCGTTCCCGAGCTCGAGCTGCTCGATGACTTCCGGCTGCAAAAGGCTGCCGAAGTCTTCACTCGCGAGCGCCGCGAGCCCGAGGCACCACGGATTGCGCGCGAACACCGTGCCGTCGTACGGCGAGAGGTTTGCGATGGAAACTTGGCCGGCCGGGCCCAGCTGCAGCGCGTCGAAGCCGAGCCGTGCAGCAAACGCGAGAAGGCGCTCTCCAGCCTGAGATAGCGGCGCCCCGTAGCCGCTATCGAGCTCGCCGGGCGGGAACGCACTCATGTGTACGCCGAGAACGAAGCGCCGGACTCCGAGCCGCTCCAGCGACTCACGCACGAATGCCGTGTCACCGGCTAGCCCCATAGAGCTCGTTGCATTCCCGTCAGTCTGCTGCATCCACGTCTCGCCACCTCCCCCACATCGCCGCGCCTGTAACACTCGGATCGTCTCATATGTGGCAGAAACGCGCCGCCAATTTGCATCGGACTCCGTCGTACGCGGCCGTAATGCCGATGCGTGCGTATCTATCGGACGCACACTTTTTGCAGAAGCCGCGGCAAATGGAGGCAGCGTGGTGACCGAATCCAAAACCGCTAGTCGTGAAACCCGACTGCCCATGACGACTCGCGTTTTTATCGAGCGTGTAACGCCTACACTCGATGCCGGTCCATACGCGGTCAAGCGCGTGCTCGGAGATGACGTCCGCGTGGAAGCAGACTTGATCTGCGATGGGCACGATGTCGTGACGGGGCGCGTGCTCTATCGACCACGCGGTGTGCGAGAGTCGGACTGGCGCGAGGTGCGCCTGACACCGATCGTGAACGATCGTTTTACGGCCAGCTTCCCCGTCGATCAACTCGGCGTTTGGGAGTTCGTCGTCGAAGGCTGTGTCGATCAATTTGCGACCTGGCGGCGTGCCCTCGAGCGGAAACAGCAAGGCTCTTCCGCGGCGGACGTGGTCGCGCACTTGCGACAAGGTGCAGCCGTGTTGCGAGCGACCGCTGCGCGCGCGCCCGATCCGGATCGCGGGTTGCTGCTCACGGCGGCCGATCGCTTGGACGACGCCGAGCGCCGCCCTCGAGACGCCGCGACTACCGCGGCCGACCCCGTCGTGTTCGGATTGGCGGAACGCTACCCGCCGTTCGAGACCGCAGGCCGTTCTCCGCGCGTGTACGAGCTCGTGGTGGAGCCGAAACTCGCGAACTTCAGCGCTTGGTACGAGTTCTTTCCGCGGTCCACCGGCGCGCCCGGCGAGCACGGCAGCTTCCGCACGAGCTACGCGCGGCTGCAGTACGCCGCGGATCTGGGCTTCGACATCGTCTATCTGCCCCCGATCCATCCGATCGGGCGCACGCACCGCAAGGGAAAGAACAACTCACCGACTGCGACCGCCAACGAGCCGGGAAGCCCCTGGGCGATCGGCGCCGCCGAGGGCGGCCACAAGAGCGTGCACCCGCAGCTCGGAACGCTCGAAGATTTCCGCGCGTTCGTGGCACGGGCGCGCGAGCTCGGGCTGTCAGTGGCGCTCGACATCGCACTGCAAGCCTCGCCCGATCACCCGTACGTGACCGAACATCCAGAGTGGTTTGCAAAGCGGCCGGATGGCTCGATCCAATACGCGGAAAATCCACCGAAGAAGTATCAGGATATCTATCCGTTCGACTTCGAGTGTGAGGCCGCGCCGGCGCTCTGGCAGGAGCTGACGTCGATCTTTCTATTTTGGGCCGAGCTCGGTGTGAGAGTTTTTCGCGTCGACAATCCACACACCAAGTCGCTCGCGTTTTGGCGGCACTGTGTCGACGAGTTGAAGCAGCGTTACCCCGACGCGATTTTACTCGCCGAGGCATTTACGCGGCCCAAGCTGATGTACGCGCTTGCGAAGCTCGGGTTCAGCCAGTCCTACACGTATTTCACGTGGCGAAACACGAAACACGATTTCACTACGTACCTGACGGAGCTCACGAAGACCGAAGTGGTCGAGTTCTTTAGGCCGAACTTTTGGCCCAACACGCCGGACATCCTGCCCGAACATCTGCAGTACGGCGGACGCGGCGCGTTCATCGCGCGGCTCGTGCTCGCCGGGACGTTGAGCAGCAACTACGGGATCTACGGACCGGCGTTCGAGCTGATGGATCACGTCGCACGACCGGGCGCGGAAGAGAACGTCGACAATGAGAAGTACGAGCTCAAACAGTGGGATGTGGATCGGCCGGACAGTCTGCGGTTGCTGATCACGCGGCTCAACCAGATCCGCCGCGAGTACGAGTGCCTGCAGGACAACACCAGTCTCGAGTTTCACCCTACCGACAATGAATCGCTGCTCTGCTACAGCAAGCGGCGCGGTGACCAGGCCGTCATCGCGGTCGTCAACCTCGACCCGCACCATCGTCAGGCCGGCTGGTTGAGCCTCGACCTCGAGAAGCTCGGTATCCGCGACGCCGCGAGTTACCAAGTACACGATCTCTTGTCCGACGCCCGGTATCTGTGGAACGGGTCGCGCAACTACGTGGATTTGGATCCGGGCGGCATGCCGGCGCACCTCTTCGTCGTGCGCTACCGCGTTCGAAGCGAAGCGGACTTCGACTATTTCGCTTGATCGGTGGGCGGAGGAGGACGGAAACCCTATGGAAAGTCTCCGACATGTAGCGGATGAGATCAGTGCTTCGCCGAAAGCGTTCGAGGCGCCGTCGTTCTCCGCGCTGCTGAGCAGCCCGCTGCCAGTCGAAGTGCAAAAGCTACTGTCAGAGCACATCCGAACGCGCCGCTGGTTTCGCGGTAAAGCGCGCGAGATCCGGCGGCTCGAGGTTCTCGACGCGGTGCCGCTGCGAGCAGCACCACGCGAGCTCGTGCTGGTCTTCCTTCGCGTCGAGTATGCCGCGCGCGAAGCAGAGACGTACACGCTCCCCTTGGCGTTCGAGCCTACGAGCGAAGGCACTCGCGGCGCGGACAGTCATCACCTGTTCGATCTAACTGCGACCCAGGGCGAGCTCTGTAGCGGTGTGGTCTACGATCCCGCGGGCAGCGACGAGTTTTCTCACGCTCTGCTCGAGCTCTTCGTGCAGGCGGAGACCCAGGGGCGGAAGGGTCGCGTCATCGCTCGACCGAGCGAAGCTTTGAAGAGATCGGCCGGCCCGAACCTCGTGCCGCGTGTACCTTCCGGCGAACAGTCGAACACGACGGTCTTCTTCGGGCACGATTTCATCCTCAAGCTCTTTCGTCAGCTCGAGCCGGGACAGAATCCGGACGTCGAGGTCAACGAGTTCCTGTGGGCGACAGGCTATCGGAACGTGCCCGAGCCGATCGGAAGCGCGAGCTACGAACACGATGGGTTCGTCACGACGCTCGGCATCGTGCAACGTTTCGTCGCGAGCGAAGGCATCGCTTGGGAAGTGACGCTCGACGTGTTGCAACGCTCGCTCGAGCTCGCACGAGACCTCGAGGCACAAGGCGTCGAGCCGAGCTTGCCGAGCGACGACCTGCTCGAGAGCATGCAAGATGCACCTC
>DASRXR010000538.1:0-2041 GCA_035687405.1 Polyangiales bacterium | reverse complement strand
TCGACACTAAAGTGATCGAGACAGCGCTGCAGATCCGCTTCGACGCCCGCCGCGGTCTGGTAGCGGTCCTCGGCATTCTTCGCGAGCAGTCTGAGCAGAATAGTTTCGAGCACGCGCGGCATGTCGGGCGTGTGCGCGCTGGGAGCGGTCGGCGCGCGTGCGATATGGCAGTGAATCCAGCTCATTGCGTCGGTGGCGGAGAAAGGGAGCACGCCGGTGAACAGTTCGTAGAGCGTCACGCCGAGCGCATACAGATCACTGCGGGCGTCCAGCGAACGATTCATGCGGCCGGTCTGCTCGGGAGCCATGTACGCCAGCGTGCCGGCAATCTTCTCCGGATCTGCAGGCGTTTGATGTTCACGCGGAAGGTGTGAGGCGAGGCCAAATCCGCTGAGCCGCACGTGCCCATCGGCAGCGACGAACACGTTTGAAGGTTTGATATCCTTGTGAATTAGCCCGCGCGCTCCGACCTTACGCAGTGCGGCTGCGAGCGACACCGCGATCCGCAGTCCGTGAGACATCTCGAGTGGGCGGCCTGAGAGCTCCGAATCTAGCGGATGCCCTCCCGGATCCTCGAGCACGAGCACCGTGCCTCCGTCGAGCCGGGCGAGCGCCAACGGGCGCAAGGCCCATGAGGGGTCGAGCTCTGCTGCTAGTGCGTACTCGCGCTGCAGGTGCTCGACCTTGACCGCATGTCGCCCGTCGTGCCCGGGTGACAGTACCAGGACTGATGGGCAGCCGGACTGACGGCCGCGATACAGGTCGAACTCGCGCCCTTCTCGCAGGATTTCGAGGGCGTACTTGCTTAGCTCCATGAACACCGTGCTTCGAGACGCTGCACGACCGTGTCTCGGGCAGCGTCGCAGCAGCTTGGCCGAGGGCGCAGACTCGCACAAGCCGCTCCGTGCTCGCGACCACTCTGGGATCATGCCGCCGCATCGAGCACGCTACGCTGGCTGCGGACCAGATACGTGAATCGGTAGCGCGAATCCGAAGGTGGCGCCGTGCGTGTCGTTCCGACGTGCCCAGATCTTGCCGTCGTGCGCTTCGATGATCGAACGGCAGATCGCGAGCCCCATGCCCATGCCTCGCGCCTTGGTGGTGAAGAATGGTTCGAAGATGGACTGCGCGGTGTCCAGGCCCGGACCCGCATCGCAAACCTCGAGCGTCACGCTGCCGAGCGCGTCGCAGCGCGTACGAATCGAGAGCGCTCGTGAACGGTCGACCACCGACTCCATGGACTCGAGCGCGTTGCGAATCAGATTGACTAACACTTGCTGCAGCTGAACCCGATCAGCCAGCGTTCGAGGCAAGTCCGACGCGAGCTCGACGCTCATGTGGATGTCGCTGGTCAACACTTCGCCCATCATCAGCTCGTGAACTTCGCGCACTACCTCATTGAGATCGAGCGGCACTTTTGTGGACGGTGCCTGTCTAAACAGCGCGCGAATCCGTTTGATGACCTCGGAGGCCGCGTGTCCATCGCGGATCACTCGCTCGGCGGTGCGTCGCGCGCGTTCCAGATCGGGTGGCTCTGCGGACAGTAAGCCCAGACACGCGCCGCCATTGGCGACCACGGACGCGAGCGGTTGATTAATCTCGTGCGCGATCGACGCCGCTAGCTCGGCGATCGCCGCGATCTCGGACGCGCGCGATAGCCGAGCTTGCGTCACCTTCAGGACCTCCTCCAGCTTCTTGCTGCTGTCGATGTCGAAGTTGAACCCGTACCAACGTACGATGCGACCGGTCTCGTCACGCAGCGGATGGCCGCGCGACGTGAACCATCGGTATTGGCCGTCAGCGCCCAGTAAGCGATGCGTGTCCTCCCAGGGCCGTTCTTCGGCACGAGCCCGATCCCATGAGTTGAGGGTCTTGTCCACGTCGTCCGGATGGATCAACTGCTCGCGAACGAACTCGGCGAGGGTCTTGCCGACATACTTCATGAGGCGCTGGTTGATGTAGTCAGGCATGCCTTCGGGAGTGGAACGCCACACGAGCGCGGGGATGGTTTCGGTGATCAAGCGCTGCTCCCGCTCGCTTT
>DASRXR010000537.1:0-10795 GCA_035687405.1 Polyangiales bacterium | reverse complement strand
TGTTCGTCTCCGTGTCGCCGGGCCGAAGCCGGGCGGACCGCTCGAGGTTCAGGATCGCGCTGCCGAGCTCTTCTTCACGCGCAGCCGCCACGCCCAAGTTGAAATACACGTCGGCGTCACGCACGCCGGCATCGACCAGGCGCTGATAGTTCTGCAGGGCGGCTTTGAAGTCGCCGCGGAAGTAGGCCTCATTGGCCGTACGGAACACTTCCGACAGCGCTTCGGCGCGCGCTTCGCCCGGGCTCGAGATGACAAATGCAACGAGCGCGAACGCGGCCAACGCCTGCGTGAGAATGCGGATGCGGTCTCGCATCACGCGTTCTCCAGCGGTTGTGGCGAAAATGTGGCGAGCTCCGGCCAAACGTTTTCGACCTGCGCGAGACGTGCCTGCATGTCTGCTTCGGAGACGGCGCTCGAGCTGAAGCGCGCGAAATCACACTCGGATAACACCGTCAGGACGCGCGAGCCGAGCGCATCCGGCACGCCGCGGCGCGCGAATAGCGCACGCAACTCGGGCTGCGTCAGCCCCGTGACCGGTTCGTGCAAACGCGCCGCCAGTAATCCGAGGAGCGAGCCTGCGAGCTCGAAGTGGAACTTGCGCGCGTCGCGTGCGCCGAGTGCGGCTTTCGCGCTCGCCAAGCGCTTCTCAGCCTGCGCGATCGCGAGCCGATCGGCGTCGATCGCGTCGTTCGAGCGCAAGCGGCGCAAGCTCGGCGCGATCACGGCACCGAGCCAGAGCAACGGCAACACCGCGAGCGCGAACGGGTAGAACATTCGCGACGCGATCGGCGTACGCGCGCGAGTCAGCTCGGCCATCGGCCGGATCGGCGGCCAGTTTGGCGCTTCGCCCCCCGCTGCGTCGTCGTCTGCAGCTTGCAGCGGCTCTTGCGTCGCACTCGTCTCCGGTCTCGCGTTGCCCGCGGCCGTCAGCGACAGTGGCGCGCTCTTCACACGCTGATAGCTCTGGGTCGCGGGATCGAACGTGTTGAACTCGAGTGGCGGAATCGTGTACACGCCGGGCGCCTTTGGAACGATGAGCCACGTCATCGTACGCGTCCCCTGCACGCGCTCGCCCGGTGCTTCGACCAAGTCGTGCGTCTCGGGTTGCAGCACTTGCAGGCCACCCACGACCGGATCGGCAACGCGCACTGCGCGGATGTTGCCCTTACCCTTGATGTTCGCGGTGAGCGTGACTGCGTCGCCCGTCACGACCTGCTTGCGATCGAGCTGCGCGGCGATCTCGAATTGCCCGACCGCGACCTCGCCTCTGGGCCGACCGTCTGCAGGCAGTGGCTTCACGTGCAGCAGGATCGGCACGGAGTTGCGCTTCAAATCGGGTTGAGCGCTGCTCGGGTCGAACAAGTCGAACACGCTGTCGCGCGAGATCGTCAGCGTCATCGAGCCGATCGTGAGCTCGCCCGCGCGCAACGGAAACGCTGCGAAGCGGCGCAGCGTGTAGACCCAAAACCCACGGCCGTTCACGACTTGGCGCGTCGGATCGAGCGAGCGCGTGGCGCTCAGCAAGTCGTGCGTCCACAAGCCATCGGTGCTCGCTTCGGTCTGCACTTGCGGCACCTGCTGCAAGTTGCGCCGCGTGTACAAGTAGAGGGTCGTGGTGAGCTGTTCGCCTTCGTACGGCTCGGTCTTGTCGATCACCGTGCGCAAGAACGCATCGTTGTCGTAGATCGCCGCATCGCCGGTCGCTTGCGGCTGCGGCGTCGGCGCGTTGGCTTGCGGATCGGTTGCGACCGGTTGCCCGGTGTTTGCCGGTTGCTGCAGGTTCGGGTTGTGTCCCTGCGCGCCCGGAACGCCGCCGATAGTGCCCGTGACATTCAGCGTCAGCGGCTGACTTTGCGCCGTGTTTTTTCCGTAGACGACTTTGACAGGCGGGATCTTGAACGTCCCCGGCGCCATCGGTGTGAGCACGAATGTGTACTGCGTGCTCGAAGTCACGACCGGTTGGTTTTGGCCGAAGCCAAACGAGAACTGCATCGGCCGTTGCACCGCGCGCTGCGTGATCTGAAAGCCTTCGAACTCCGGCAGCGTGATCTCGGGTTGCGACGAGCCCTCGGTCTGCACCGAGATCCGGACCGCGACTTGATCACCCATGCCGAGTTGCGCGCGATCGGCGGTCATGTCGACGCGCACGTCCGCACGCGCACTCGCTGCGAACAGCAAGACGCAGCTGCAAATCAACCCGAGCACCGAAGGTGATTCGGGCCGTATTCGAGCACCCCGCCTCACTCACCAGTCCTTCTCGGGCGCACGCCGTTCGCGGCTCGCCCGCTGCCGTGCCCGATAACGCTCGAAGTTCTCTTCGCTATTCCCGAGTGCGTCCAGCGCTTGTTCGGCTTCGCTCGGTAGCTGTTCCGCCTTTTGCTCTTGTTCTTCGGCCTTATCGCCTTCGCCTTTTTGCGGCTCAGGCTGCTTTTGGTCCTGCTTGGGATCCTGCTTGGCCTGCTGCTGATCGGGCTTTTGCTCGGGCTTTTGCGAGTCGTCTTTTTTCTGGTCGTCGTTCTTCGACTGCGGATCTTGCTTCTGGTCGTCGTTCTTCTGCTGGTCGCTCTTCTGGTCGTCGTTTTTCTGCTGGTCGTCCTGCTGCTTGTCTTGGTCCTGCTTCGGATCCTTGTCTTTGTCTTTTTGATCCTGCTTGTTCTTCTCGTCTTCGTCTTTTTGCTTCTGCTCTTCCTCGCGGATCCGGCGCGTCGCGAGCTCGAGATTCCAAGCCGTGTTCGCATCGCCAGGGCGCAAGCGAAGCGAGCGCTTGCCGGCGTCGACCGACTCGCGAAACATCTGCTGTGCTTCCTTGTGCTTCTTCTGCCCGGCGAGCTGATCGCCGTCTCGATAGAACGCGAGCGCGAGGTTTTCGTAGGCGTCCGCTCGCAGCGGCGCCGGCGCGCTCGGCGCAGTGGCAGACAGGAAGGACTCGCGGGCTTTGGGAAGGTCCCCCGACTTCAAGAGCGCGAGCCCGCGATCGAGCTGCACACCGGGCGCCTCGGGCAACTCGCGAGCGGCGAGCGTGTAGGACTCGAGTGCGCCCTTGGCATCGCCCTTGTTCAGCTTTTCGTTGCCGTCGCGAACGCGCCCGTTTTCGGTTCGAAGCAGCGGCGGAAGCTCGGCGTGCGCGGGTTGGGGCCAGACCGCGGCACCGACTGCCGCGAGCAGTAATGCCACATTCCCCAGGTGACCCAGGTGACTAAGACGCGCACGGATCAAGTCTGTGGCTCCTTCGAGCGCCGTTTGCCGAACCAGGCTTCGGGCAGCAGGGACTCCAGTAATACGAGCAAGAACGCGAGCAGCAACACTGCAGCATAGCGCTCTTCGTGGACCGTGATCTTACGCGCCTTGAGCTCGCTCTGCTTCATGCGCCGCATCTCGGCTCGGATTTGATCCATGCCGACGCTGCCGCGACCGGCCGGGAAGTACTTTCCGCCGGTGGCTTGCGCGATCTTCTTCAGCTGCGACTCGTTATCGGTCGAGAGCGACGTCAACACCGAGCTGCCGCTCGAATCCCGCAGGTAGCCGGTCCAGGTACCGTCGTCCGCGTAGGTGGGGATCGGTTCGCCGGTGCGCGTGCCGATGCCGACCACGTAGATGCGCGCGCCGATCTTTGCGAGCTCGTCGGCCGCTGCGACGGGATCGCCTTCGTGATCTTCGCCGTCGGTCAGCAGGATCACGACGCGCGACCGCCGATTTTTGTCTTCTTCACTACCGCTGGATTGCTCGCGCGAGCTGCGCTCCAGCAACCGTTTCGACGCCGTGAGCGCGCGGCCGATCGCGGTGCCTCCGACCGGCATGTCGTACGGCCCGAGGTCGCGAAAGAACAACGCAGCCGCGTCGTAGTCGACCGTGAGCGGGAACTCCATCGTCTCGCCGGCAAACGCGACGATGCCGACGCGGTCGCCGCCGAGCTCGTTCAAGAACCCGGTGATCTCGGCCTTCGCGCGATCGATCCGGCTCGGGCGCACGTCGCGCGCGAGCATGCTCTTGCTGAAGTCGAGCGCGACGACGACGTCGATCCCGCGCTTGCGCAGCATGCGCGTGCGCGAGCCGTACTGCGGGCGGGCGAGCGCGATGATCGCACAGGCGATGCCGAGCAAAACGATCGCCGCGCGCGCGACGCGCAGACCCGAGGAGCGGCCGAGCAGGAGTCGTTTGAGCGTGCTGTCGGCGCCGAAGCGCTCTGCCGCTCGCAGCCGCAGGCGATAACCTACGAACAGCACGATGCCGAGCAAAGGCACGAGCGCGAGCAACCACAGGAGCCAAGGCGCATGCCAGGTCATGGCCACCTCTTCTGGAACAGGGCGGCGAGAAGAAGTTCCAGCACGAGTAGCGCGAGGGCGGGCGCGAGGAACGCTGGGAACAGTTCGCCGTAGACCTTGCCCGCGTCTTTGATCTGCGAGCGCTCGAGACGATCGAGAATGGTGTGGAAGCTGCGCTCGAGTGCTTCACGATCGGCGACGACGAAATTTTCGCCCCCGGTTTGCGCCGCGACCTTCTTCAACAGCTCGGGGTTCACCGGGAAGTTGCCGCGATCGAACAGCGGCCGGCCGAACAAGTCCAAGCCGGATTGCACTGGCGCGTCATCGGTGCGGCCCATCAGCACCGTGTACACCTTCACGTGGAGCGCCTTCGCGAACTCTGCCGCTTGGAGCGGCGAGACGTTGCCGCTGTTCGAGTCGCCGTCCGTCAGCAAGATGACGACCTTGCTCTTGGCGTCGGATTTGCGCAGGCGGTTGAGCGCGGTGCCGATCGCATTTCCGATCGCCGTCCCGCGACCTTCGATCACGCCGAGCTCGAGCTCCGAGAACATGCTGCGCAAAGCTTCGTGATCGGTCGTGAGCGGCAAGAGCGTGTGTGCGTCGCGGCCAAAGATCACGGCGCCGATGCGGTCATTCGGGCGGCGCTGGATGAACTCGTCGACCACGGCTTGGGCTGCGATGAAGCGGTTCGGCCGAATGTCTGCGGCCTGCATCGACAGCGACAAATCGACCGTCAGGATGATGTCGATGCCTTGAACTTCCGTCGCGTCGCGCGCGTGAATGCTCTGTGGGCCCATCAGCGAGAATGCCATGAGCAGCACGGTGACGACGCGCGCCGAGACCAAGACCGGCTCGAGCCAGACGCGTGGGCCTTCGGGCAGCGCTCCGAGATCGACGCCGCGCGATACTGACAAACGCGGCGAGCGGCGCCGGCGCAGATAGCCGCGCGCGATCAGCACGAGCAAACCGGCGGCGAGCAAGCTGGCCGCGAGTGGCCGTTCGAAGCGGAAGTTCCGCGCCGTGAGCGGCACTTCGTAGAACTCTTCGATCAAGACGCCGACGCCGAGCGCAGCTGCCGCTGCGAGCACCAAGGTCGCGATCACCGGACGCAAAATCGCAGGGAGGCGATTCATGCGGATGGCCCTCGATCGATCGGAGGCGCCTTGCGCACGGTTTCGGCAGGCGCTGCGCTGGACTTGCGCGGTTCAGGAGTCGCCGAGGCACGCGGTGCCGGCGCGTTTGCCGGTGCAGGCGAGGGTTGCCCGGGCTCGCCGGCTGCAGCTCCCGGCGGCGGCTCGCCCGGTGGCTTCGGCGTCGTGAGGCCGTGCGATTCATCGGGTCCGGAGAACTGCACGAGGTCTTGAGCTTTTGCGAACAACAGGTCGACCTCGTCGGCGTCCGGCTCGACCTTTGCGAACTTCACGAGGTCGCAGCGGCCGAGGAACATGCCGACTTCTTGAGTGAATCCGAGCCCGGCCGAGTGCGTTTTCAGCTGGGCGAGCATTTCGTCGGTCGTCGTCTCGAGACCGTCGAAGTGATAGCGGCCACCGAGGTACGCGCGAATCACGTGGTTCAGCTCGGCGACGAACATGCTGCCTTGGCCGGCGTCGATCATCTGCTGCTTCTTGCGGCGCAAGACGCCGAGCTCTTCGACAGCGATCTCCCACGGCGGGCGCGGCGGCGGTGGAGGAACTGCGCGCGCCTTTCGCTTGCGCAAGTATCGCGACACGAAAACGGTGAGCAGCGCGACGAGCCCCGCCGCAAGCAAACCGGCCAGGATGTAGATCGGGATCCAGTTGTCCTCGAGCACCGGAACCGGCTTCGTCTCCAGCTTCGGCTGTGCGTTCGGTTCGTTGTCGAGGAGGCCCTTCACGCGGAACGGCGCTTCGGCCGTCTTCACCGTGCCGACGAAGTTGTCCTTCGTGACTACGCGGAGCGTGATCGCTGGAATCGGTTTGTCGCCGGGCTCGAACGCGAGCAGGTCGAGCTGAAACACGAAGCGCTGGCGATCGCCTTGGGGCTGCTCGACGCGCAAGTTCTTCTTGTGCACTTCGAACGGCGCGAAGCTCTGATCGGCGATCGTGACGTCGTCGCCGAGCTTCGCGTCGGCGGCGATCTCGAGCCGAACGATCTCGCCGGTGTGCACACCGGTCGGCGGCTCGATCTTGAGAGAGAGCTTCGGCTCGTGGCCTTCCGGCAGTGCAGCGGACGGCGGCGGTTCGGGCGCGGCGGCCGGAGCTTCCACTGCCGGTGCTGCCGGGTCGGGTGCAGCTGGTAGCGGCGGAGGTGGCGCCGCCGGTGCGTGTTTGCCCTTGGCGTGGCCGCCGTGAGCGGGCGCAGCCTGTCCAAACGCCGCGCCGGTTCCCATCGCCAGCCACAGTCCCGTCACGATCAGAATGCGCGCACGCGCGCTCATCCGTGGCGCTCCCGCCGCTGCCGCAACCGAAACAGCTCCGCGATCGGCCGCACGTAAGGTTTGTGCGTGTAGATGGTCAAATGGTCCAAGTCGAGCTTGCGAAACAGCTGCTCGCGCTCGCCTCGCTTGCGGGCCACGCGGACGGCGTAGGCTTCGCGCACGCGCTTACTGCTCGTGTCGACTTCGACGATCTCGCCGCTCTCGAGATCCTGCGCGAGGAGTAACCCCACGTCCGGCAAAGTTTCCTCGTGCGGGTCGGTGATCTGCAACGCGATCAAGTCGTGACGCGCCGCTGCGACGCGCAATGCGTGTTCATAGCCTGACGCGATGAAGTCCGAGATCAAAAACGCGACGCACTTCCGCTTTTGGACGTGGCCGAGCAACTCGAGTGCTGCGCGAACGTCGGTGCCCTTGTGGTTCGGCTTCGCGCTCAAGATCTCGGTGACCACGCGCATCACGTGGCCTTTGCCCTTCTTCGGCGGGACGAAGCGTTCGATCCGATCGGTGAACAGGATCAAGCCGACACGGTCGTTGTTCTTGATCGCGCTGAACGCCAGGAGCGCTGCAACCTCGGCCGCGGTCTCCTGCTTCGACTGCGCGACCGACCCGAACATCTCGCTCGCGGACAGATCCACGAGCAGCATGACCGTCATCTCGCGCTCTTCGGTGAACACCTTCACATAGGTGTCATTCATGCGCGCGCTGACGTTCCAGTCGATGAACCGGACGTCGTCGCCCGGCTGATACTGGCGCACTTCGCTGAACGCCATACCGCGGCCCTTGAAGACAGAGTGATAGCTGCCTGCGAGCTGGTCGTTGGCCAAACGCGCGGTGTGGATCTCGATCTTGCGCAGCTTCTTGACGATCTCGCGCGTAATCATAGAACTCTGATCAGGGCACTTCGACCGCTTCGAAGATCCGGCGAACGATTTGGTCGCTCGAGATCTCTTCGGCTTCAGCTTCGTAGCTACGGATCAGACGATGGCGTAGCACGTCTGGCCCGACTGCCTTCACGTCCTCCGGTGTGACGAAACCGCGGTGGCGCATGAACGCGTGGGCGCGCGCCGCGACGTTGAGCGCGATCGACGCACGCGGCGATGCGCCGTGCGTGATCATGTCGGTGAGATCCTTCAGACCGGCGCGCTTCGGATCGCGCGTCGCGAGCACGATGTCGACGATGTAGTCCTTGATCTTCTCGTCGACGTAGACCTGGCTGATGATCTTGCGCGCTTGCATGATCTCGGACGGCGTCACGACGCGCTTCGCCTTGAGCTGCTGCGACGAGTACTCTTCTTCGCCGTCGCGCAGCGTCGCTTGGGCCATGCGCTCCATGATCTTGCGCTCTTCATCGCGCGTCGGGTACCCGACCTGCACGTGCAGCATGAAGCGGTCGATCTGCGCTTCGGGCAGCGGATACGTGCCTTCCTGCTCGATCGGGTTTTGGGTCGCCATGACCATGAACGGCTTGTCGAGCGGGAACGTCTCGTCGCCGATGGTGACTTGCCGCTCCTGCATGGCTTCGAGCAGGGCGCTCTGGACCTTGGCCGGTGCGCGGTTGATTTCGTCGGCGAGGATCAAGTTCGCGAAAATCGGACCGCGTTTCGCCGTGAACTTCCCGCTCTGCTGGTTGTAGATGACGGTTCCGACCAAGTCGGCGGGCAGAAGGTCGGGTGTGAATTGGATACGCTGGAACTTCGCCGACACGGTGTCACAGAGCGTACGAACCGTGAGCGTCTTGGCGAGGCCCGGGACGCCCTCGAGGAGGACGTGGCCGGACGTGAGGAGCCCGATGAGCAGGCGCTCCACCATGTGCTCCTGGCCCACGATGATGCGTCCGACTTCAGCTACGATCGCCTCAATAAAGGCGCTCTCGCGTTCCACCAATTCGTTGATCGCTCGGACGTCGCTGTACATGCGCTCCTCGGTGTGTTTCGGCCGAAAGCCGTCGCGGGCGTTAGCACGCCGCCGGCAGGCTAAGCAACACGCAGCCAAGGGCGTCTATTTCAGTGCAAGCGTACGCCAAACCGCGCCGGCGGCATCGTACTCCTCGCCGTACGCATCGTACTAAGGAGTGATTGCCCTGAGACGCGAAACCTGCGACACCCGCTCGGTCTGTCGCGCGTGGGCCTCGGCCTGCGCAGGAAGTGCGGTGGGACCGTGACTGTGACCGTGGCGCCCGACGACGTGCTGTGGTTTTGGCTGGGGGACGTGGACGGGGACGGGTTGGCCGAGGAGGCCCTAACCCAGCGCTGGTGGCGCAAAGATCCCGCGTTCGATCACGAGATCGGAGCGAAGTTCGAGCCGGCCTGGCAAGCGATCATGGCCGGCGAGCGCCAAGCGTGGCTGGACGACCCGCACGGGCGGCTCGCCTACGTCATCGTCCTCGATCAATTCTCCCGCAACATGTTTCGCGGAACCGCGCGCATGTTCGAAGGGGACGCACGCGCGCTCGCAGCCGCAGCTGACGGCGTCAAAATCGGATTGGATCGCGCGCTTCACGGCCACGAACGCGTGTTTTTCTACATGCCGTTTATGCACAGCGAGGAACTCGCGACGCAGGAACGAGGGGTCGAGCTGTTCAAAGCGCTCCGCGACCATACTGAAGGCCGCTCGCGCGAGATCGTTGGGAGCATCGTCGATTACGCGCGCAAGCATCGCGACATCATCTCGCGTTGGGGGCGCTTCCCGCACCGCAACGCGCTGCTCGACCGCGAGTCGACGCCGGCGGAGGCCGAGTTCCTGAAGGAGCCAGGCTCGACGTTCATCTGACGTTGTCCGCCGTCATGCGGTGGACACCAGGGCGTGACTCGCCCGCAACTTGTTTGGCCTAGCGTCACGCCGGTGTACGACTACGATTTGGTCGTGATCGGTTGCGGCCCCGGTGGTCAGAAGGCTGCGATTGCAGCCGCCAAGCTCGGCAAGCGCGCGGTCGTCATCGAGTCGATGGATGTGGTCGGGGGCGCGTGCATCAACACGGGCACGATCCCTTCGAAGACTCTGCGCGAGACCGTGATGTACCTCACGGGCCTGTCGCAGCGCGAGATGTACGGCCAGAGCTATCGGGTCAAGAGCGAGATCACGATGGACGATCTCACCGCGCGCACGGCGCACGTCGTGTCGCGCGAGATTCACGTCGTTCAAGATCAGCTCGCGCGCAATCACGTGCCGTTGATGTACGGGCGCGGGCGTTTGGTCGATCCGCACACGGTCGCAGTGCAGGGCAAGACCGGTGAAACGACGCTGACGGCGCAGGCGATCGTGATCGCGACGGGCACGCGGCCGGCTCGGCCGGCGAACATCGCGTTCGACGGGAATCGCATCCTCGATTCGGACGGGATTCTCTGCCTGCAGAAGATTCCGGCTTCGCTCGTGGTCGTCGGGGCGGGCGTGATCGGGATCGAGTACGCGTCGATCTTCGCCGCTCTCGGCTGCAAGGTCACCGTGGTCGAGCGCCGCGATCGAATGCTCGACTTTTGCGATGAAGAAGTGACGCAGGCGTTGCAGTACCACTTGCGCGGTCTCGCGGTGACGTTTCGCTTTCGCGAGTCGGTGGCTGCGGTGGAGCTGTACGGCGATCGCACGCTCACGACACTCGCGAGCGGAAAGACGATCGCGGCCGAAGCCGTCATGTATTCGGCCGGTCGCACCGGCGCGGTCGCGGGCTTGGGCCTCGAGGAACTGGGCATCGTGGTCGACCCGCGCGGCCGGGTTCAAGTCGATGCGCACTACCGGACTTCGGTGCCGAACATCTACGCGGTCGGTGACGTGATCGGGTTCCCGGCGCTGGCTGCGACGTCGATGGAGCAGGGTAGGTTGGCTGCGTATCACGCGTTCGGCGAAGAGAGCGCCGGCGCGGCGAGCGCAGCGTTGATGCCGATCGGGATCTACACGATTCCCGAGATCAGCTACTGCGGCCGGACGGAAGCAGAGCTGACGGATGCGGCGATCCCCTACGAGATCGGCGTGTCGCGGCATCGCGAGCTCGCGCGCGGGCAGATCGCGGGTGACTCGCACGGCATGTTGAAGCTCCTCGTGTCGACGCAGGATCGGAAGCTGCTCGGCGTGCACGTGTTCGGCACCGGCGCAACCGAGACGGTTCACATCGGGCAAGCGGTGA
>DASRXR010000536.1:0-14751 GCA_035687405.1 Polyangiales bacterium | reverse complement strand
TCATCGCCCTGACCCACCCGAGCTTGAACCTCGGCCTGCTCCTGCCGCAGCGCGGAGCGGCACTCCCGAATCGCGGCAGGCAAGACTGGGCGACGGCGGCAGACTTCGCAGTCCCGCACGCAGCCGGCTCCGCCTGGAACGGCCCCGGCACGTACGTCTGGAAATGCAGCCCCGACTGCGGCGAGCTTCAGATTCGCCTGGGCGGCCGCCGCCGTGCGCGGCAAGTGCACCTGAGCGTCGACCACAACGATCGCTACCGCGTGCTGTTCTACCGCGGCGGAGAGCTGCGAGCGTTCACGGACATCCCGCCAGCGCTCAACACGCCGGCAGGCCTGCAGAGCACGGTCATCGACGTCCCGAAGCCCGCCCGAACAGGCTTCGACGCGATCGGAGTCCAGCCGCTCTACGGCGACGGCGGCTACTCGATCGGCCACCTGATCCTCGAGTGATCAGGTCAGGACGATCGGCCGGTCTTTGGTGACCACAAACGTGTGCTCGAACTGCGCGCCCACGCTGCCGTCCGGCGTACGCAACGTCCAACCGTCGTCCGCTTCGATCACGTCGATCGCCCGCGTCGTCAAGAACGGCTCGATCGTCAGCACCAAGCCCTCCCACAACACGGTCTTGTCGCGCTTCTCGAACACGTTCGAGACGTGAGGCGGCTCGTGAATGTGGCGCCCCACCCCGTGACCACCGAGCGTACGCACGACCTTGAAGCCATGCTTCTTCGCCTTGCGCTCGATCACCGCACCGATCTGATTCAAAGGCTGACCGGCCCGCGCGACCGCCATCGCCTCGGCCTGCGCCTCACGTGTCGACCACAACAACTGCCGCAGCTTCGGCGCAACCGTTCCGACCGGCGCGCTCGCGCCCGTATCGGCCCAATAGCCGTCGAGCTCAGCCGAAACGTCTACGTTCACGAGGTCACCCTCGCGCAACACCTTCGACGGCGACGGGATGCCGTGCGCGAGCTCGTCGTTCACGCTGATGCAAGTCCAGCCCGGAAAGCCATACGCGAGCTGCGGCGCCGAACGCGCCCCATTCGTAACCAACACGTCCCGACCGACCTCATCCAGCTCGGCAGTCGTAACCCCAGCGCGCACTTCGGCCAGCATCGCATCGCGCGCCCGCGCCACGATCGCGCCGATTCGGCGCAGCATCTCGAGATCGTCCGGTCCTTCGATCGACATCCTTCACGAATAGCACGTTTGGGGGCCGATCGTTCAGGCCGTCAGCGCCTTCGCGAGCGCATAACTATTCTGAAAATCTTGGAACCGGACGACCTTCCCGCCCTGAAAAGTGAACACGTGCACGGCCTGCTGCACGATCCGATCACCGGTTCGCTTGACCCGCGCTTCCGTGTTGAGCAGCGCCACGACCTTGTCCGCGTTCGTGAAAAACTCGTGCGGGTCGAACAACTCGAACTCGAAATTCTCTGCGAGAAACCCAAAGATATTCGTCGCGACGGCAGCGTGACCGCGATGCGACCCGAAATACGGCGACGTGTTAGGTCCAGGGTTTACCCAGACGATGTTCGGATCGAGCAGCTTCAAGATCCCAGGGAGATCCCCCTTCCCAAAAGCTTGATAGGCCTGCAGCACCGTCTCGAGATTCGTCGCCATGATTCGTTCGATCTCCCTTCGAAGCTCCCGTACGACCCAACTAAGCTATCGGTTCGAACCGAACGTCGATAGAGCGCGCGCTCACAGCCCGTAAGCTCGCGCAAGTAATCGACACGGCTCCGCAATTTTTAGCGTTCGCGCGGACGTTCACTAACATCTCCTACCGCCGCCCACATGGGCGCTCTCGGGATTCGATGTTCGAACGTACCCATCCCCCACTCGCCAACGACGCGACGGATCTCTCAACCGAAGCCGGGCCCGATGCGCTCGCAGCGTTACGCGCGCTGCTGGTGGGTACCGCCGCTTCTCATGCCGAGATCCCACCGCTACCCGATCTCATGGCAGGTGCAATGGCACTCGCCGAAGGCCGGCGCAGCAAAGTGATCCTGCCGCTGGCAGAGACGCCCGCAGAGTTCGCCCTCGTGCGCCGCGGCACCCAGGTCCTCGTCGATTGTTACAGCACGCTGAGCACACCCGAGGTGCTGCTGCGCGAACGCTCGATCGCGCTGAAGGACTTACTGGCCGCCTGCACGCACGTAGGTCGAGCACTCGCGAAGGCCAGCCCTGACACACTCACCGGCCGCGCACTTCGCAAGCTGTCATCGCGCGTCGCACGCACGCGCGTCGCCGTTGCGGATAAGCCCCCCGCCGCCAGCTTCGTACGCTGCACGGGTGGCAGCCTCGGTAACCCCGGCAAGCACGTCGCGCTGTCGTTCGGCTTCGAAGCGAGCATCCCGCGAAGCGCGACTGAAGCCAACGAACCTCACGCGTTTGCAGACGTGCACGCTCTCCTCTTCGAAGGCGAGCTCTGGGCGTTCTCCGGCGAGCGACGCGTCAGCCTGACGCGCGGCCCGATCATGCTCGCAGCCCAACGCATGGTGAGTGCGGTGCGCGCGCTCGTCGAAGCGTGGCAAGCCGAGCGACCCGTTCACGTGCGACTTCGCGCCGGCAACTTTGCGGTAGCAGTGCGACGCGAGATCGCAGGTGCGGTGTCGGTGAGTCTGAGCACCGAGCAGAGTGGAACACTGACCTGGCCCGCGCTCGACGTGCCGAGCGCCGCGTTACCAGTGCTGCGGTTGGCGGCGGACCTGATCCGCAAGCTGGTCGCGGTCGATCGCACGCAAACGCACAACTTGCGCGTTTCGGCGCTGCGCTCGGAGATTCGGTTGCTGCGCCGCGCGATTCGCGGCCGGAGCAGCCGCAACGGCTTCGAAAACCGTGACCCGGATCGCTTGCGGCTGACGGCTGCACCCGAGCGCACGCCGGATTCGCGCGACGAAGCGAGCCTCGTCGCCCGCGGCCGGCTGCGTTACACCGAGCGCTGGAGCGTCGAGATCGATGCGCTCGACGCGAACTCCGTGTTCTTGTGTGGCGAGCGGCTGATCGTCGCGACGCCCAAGCTCACACTTGCGCTCTCACGCGCAAGCGGTGAAGTGCAATGGTCTTTGCCTTCCGAGCGCGCGAGTAGCTGGCTCGTCGGCAAACACTTACTGCGCTTGATGCCCGAAGGCGGCGCCGAGCTGCTCGATCTCGACACCGGCCACACCTGCGCGCGCGCCGAGAGTTCGCTTCGCTTGCACGGCTCGGGCTTTGCGATGTTTGCCGGCGGCGGTGAGCTTCCCCCGATCGCGATCGTTCACGAAGCGAACAAGCGCTTGATCGCGCTCGACCTGCGCACCGGTGAGCCGCGCTGGCGCTTCCGCGGCGCGAGCGCTGCAGCATTGCGCGTGTGTCGCGCCGGTCGCGTGCTGCTCGTCAGCTGCGGTGACGGAACGATCGAAGCACTGGATGTGGCTTCAGGCGAAGTCGTGTGGCGCTACTCCGGTCGCGGTCGCTTTTGCCTGACGCCTTGCGTCTGGGGCGAGCTCGCGCTGGCCGTCTCGGGCGAACCGGGCGGTGGCAGCGGCACGCTGCACGGCATCGAGCTCTACACCGGCAAACCAGTCTGGCAGAGCGAGCTCGCGTACGCGCCGAGCGCCGATCCGATCGCGACCAAGAGCACGGTGATCGTACCGACCGGCCGCTCGCGCGATGCGCGGCTCGACGCCTTCGAGCCGGAGTCGGGCGCAGTGCGATGGACGTGTCACGATCCGGGTCTCGACAACGGCGCACGCACGCTCGAAGTCGACGACGCGTTGATCATCAACACTCCGGCCGGGCGCGTGACGTCGCTCGACCAGGAGACGGGCAACGCGCGTTGGTCACGGGTGCTCGCGAATCCCTTGACGGACGACGTGCCACGCCAGCTCGAGCCCGTGTTGCGTCACGGCGCGTTGTTCATTCCATCCGCGCAGGTGCACATCTTGAGGCCGAGCGACGGTGCGCCGCTGACGACCGACACCGGCTGCGACCTCGTTCCGGATCTGCTCCGCGTCGATGAACGCGCTTGGTTCTACGTCGCCGAAGAGAGCGGCCACCTGCGCGCCTACGCCAGCGCACCCCAACTATCCCTGGTCAAGTGAACTGGGGCGCCTGTTTGCGCCGCACGCGGGCCTGGCGGACTTGACTCCGACTGCCTTCTCTGGGAGGCATTTCGGCATGGCTACCGGCAAAACGAAGGTCGCTGCGCTGCAGCTGACGAGCATCGACGACGTCGAGCACAACCTCGCGCGCGTAGAGCAACTCACGCGTGAAGCGATCGCGGATGGCGCATCGCTCGTCGTGCTGCCCGAGAACTTTCAGTACATGGGCCCGGAAGACGGCAAGTTCGCCGTGGCCGAAGCGCTGCCCGAAGGCGGGCCGATCCTTCGCCGCTTGAGCACGCTCGCGCGCGAGACGAAGACCGAGTTGATCCTCGGCGGGTTCATCGAGAAAAGTCCGCAGCAAGGCAAAGCGCGGAACGCTTGCATTCATCTCGCCGAAGATGGGCGCGTGAAGGCGATCTACCGGAAGATTCACATGTTCGATGTGGATCTGCCGGATGGCACGAAGCTTCAAGAGTCGGCGACGGTCGAAGCGGGCGGCGTCGATCAAGTCCTCGTGACTGACACGCGCGCGGGTAAGCTCGGGCTGTCAGTTTGTTATGACCTGCGGTTTCCCGAGCTGTATCGGAAACACGTGGACCTCGGCGCGACGCTGATCACTGTGCCGGCTGCGTTTACGCTGCAGACCGGTAAAGACCACTGGCACGTTTTGCTGAGGGCGCGCGCGATCGAGTCGCAGTGTTACGTCATCGCTGCCGCGCAGTACGGGCACCACTGGGGGAACCGGCGGTCGTACGGGCACGCGCTGATCAGTGACCCTTGGGGCCTCGTAGTAAGTGAGTGCAGCGACGGTGAGGGCTACGCGATCGCGACGATCGATCAAGGTTACGTCGATCGAGTGCGTCACGCAGTGCCGAGCCTCCAACACCGGAAGCTCTAGGCGACTAACTCGGTTCGTCGGCCTTCGTGCGCTCGCTGTTCGCGATGCGCGACAAGCCCCACTCCTGCAAACGGTACTGAATCGTTCGGCGACTGATGCCCAGAATCGCAGCCGCCCGCGAGGGCGAACCCTGCACTGCATCCAGGGTTCGCAGAATCGCGAAGCGCTCGAGCTCAGCGAGCGTCACGCCCGGAATCATCAACCGAATCGACTCCGCATCGTTTGTCACCTTCGACAACGGCAGATGTTCACCCTCGACTCGATCCCCACGACACAACACCACCGCCTGCTCGACCGCGTTTTGCAACTCGCGCACGTTGCCCGGCCACGGCTGCACCAAGAGCGAGTTCATCGCCTCGTCCGAAAACCCCGTCAGCCCCTTGTCGTTCTCCGCCGCAAAGCGCCGCAAGAAGTGATCTGCGAGCAACGGTATGTCACTCGGCCTCGCGCGCAACGGCGGCACTTCCAGTCGCACGACGTTTAGTCGGTAGTACAAGTCTTCGCGAAATCGCCCGTCATCGACGAGCTGCCGCAAATCTTTGTTAGTCGCAGCCACGATGCGCGCATCCACGCTCAACGTCTCGTTGCCACCGACGCGCTCGAACTGCCGCTCCTGCAAAAACCGCAGCAGCTTCACCTGCACCGGCATCGGAATCTCACTCACTTCATCCAAGAACAACGTGCCGGTATCGGCTTGCTCGAACCGACCCTTGCGCCGCATCACAGCACCGGTGAACGCGCCCTTCTCGTGACCGAACAACTCCGACTCGAGCAATGTCTGCGACAACGCCGAACAGTTGAGCCGCACGAACGGCCCGTCCTTCCGCTTGCTCTGACTGTGCACCGCCGCCGCAACGAGCTCTTTGCCGGTTCCGGTCTCGCCGTGAATCAAGACGGTCGCGCGGCTGTGAGCGGCAGCCATCACCTTATCGAGCAAACGTTGCATCACCGGATGCGCGCCCAAGATCGAGTTGAGCTGCCGCGCACCCGCCGGATCGAGAATGCCCGCACGCGCACGCTCGACCTCACGCGCGAGCGCCGGTTTTTCGAGCGCGCGCCTCACGACCATGAACAGCGCCTCGGCTTGCTCCGGAAACGCGAGACAGTGATCCGCCCCATGCCGGAACGCCTCAACCAGCGCTTCCGGGTGCGAGCTCCGCGAAATCGCTATGAATGCCGCCTGCGACCCACTCTGTTTTCGAGCGGATTCCAAAAAGTGCAGGGCGTGGGGCTTTCCATGACCTAGACCTACAACCACCACCTGCGGCCGCAGGCTCTCGAGCTGTGGCAAGGCGTTGGCCGTGTCCGAGGCGACTTCGAGCGCGTGACCTTGACCCACGAGCTGATGCACGAGTTCTTCCCGCGAGTCGGGGTCGTCGTCCACGATCAGCACGTGGGGCTGCTTGGCTTCCACGGGTTTGCGGGAGCATGCCGCATCGCGTTGAGGGCGTCCATGAAACACGTTCCGTGATCAACCTACGTGTGGGCGAGTTGCACGCGAAAAAGCATTGAGCCGAAGTCGCCACACCAGGGCACAAAACCTCGCAGTGCTCTGCAAGACTGCGTTCGGGTCAGATCGGTCCGCCGCGCGCAGCTTCGCACCCGCCACGCATATGGCCGTAACGTGGCCGGGGTTTAGGGATCTGATAAACTCATTCGTCTGGGCCGGCGCGTGAGGTTGTCGACGCTCCCATGAACTTCAATTCGCATTCTGTCTTGTCCGGGTCCGTTTCCGCGGCTCTGCTGGTCGCGTTCGCGTGGCTCGGTCCTGAGAGCTCCGCGTCGGCGCTCTCGAGCGATTCGCGCAGCTTCAGCGCCGAAGAAGAGCAGTCGCTTCGGTCCGGCCAGCTCGTCGTTCGCCCGACCGAAGTGGTTCGCGGTGGCGCTCGCCTGATGGGCGGTCTCGCCTGGCAAGTCGTGTCCGCATCTCCACAGCGCGTCTGGCGCGCAATGACCGATGTGCGTACGTATCCGCGCTTTCTGCCTGCGGTCGAAGAAGTCCGCTTCGTCGAAACGAGTGGTACCGACCAGCGTTTGTTCATCCGTCACCGCATGGGCTTCGTCGGCGCGAGCTACTTCGTGCTCGCCACAAACGACGCACAAAGCTACCGCGTGAAGTTCAGGCTCGACCGCTCGCGCCCGAGCAGCATTCGAGACGCGTTCGGCGAATTGCGCGTCTCGCCCTACCCGGATGGCCGCAGCGTCGTGTCGCTCGCGATCCTGGCCGACGTGGGCGAAGGGCTGATCGCAGGTTTAGTCCGTAAGAATGTCCATGAGTGGATGCTGCGGGTCCCTCAGCAGCTGAAGAAGTTCGTCGAGAGCGACGCAGCCGTGCTTGAGCCCGCCGCCGCCGAGACCGCGCCTCAGCGGGGTTAACACCCGCGTCGCGGCGTAGTATGCAGCGCGCGGAGCCTGGCCGTGCGACGGCATCGGGCCCTGCGGAGCTCGATGTTGTCCGACGATTCCAGACTCGAAGCTGCTCGTGCGCAAACCTCGGTGGCCTACGCGGAAGCCGCGAAGCTCCAACGCCGTTCGCGTGTCGTGACGCGGATGTTGACGTTGCTCGTAGTCGCGCTCGTGATTGCCGTCGCGGCGCTCTCGTACCGCATGCTGCGCCTCGAAAACTATGTGCTGCCGCGCAACAGCACTGCGCTCGCAACGCCGCGGCCGATCGCACCGCGCACGGCCTTGAGCTCGGGCGAAAAAGAACGCATCGGGTTGTTCGATCGCACGTGGCGCTCGGTCGTACACATCACGACCTTGGCCGTGCGCACCGACCCGTTTCGCCTGAACGTAATGGAAGTTCCGCGCGGCTCGGGCTCGGGTTTCGTGTGGGATGCGCACGGTCACGTCGTCACGAACTTTCACGTGATCGCCGGTGCAGACGAGGCGAAGATCACGTTTGCAGACAAGACGACGGTCAATGCGCGTCTGGTCGGCCAGTCGGCGCGCAACGACATCGCCGTGTTGCGCGTCGTCGGCTTGCCGAACAACGTCTCGCCATTGGCGGTCGGCACGTCGCAAGATCTCGTGGTCGGACAAGACGTGATCGCGATCGGTTCACCGTTCGGCTTGGACTACACGCTCTCGACCGGTGTGATCAGCGGACTCGGGCGCGAGATCATGGGCGCGGGAGGGCTGCCGATCGGCGGTGTGATCCAGACCGACGCCGCGATCAACCCGGGCAACTCGGGCGGGCCTCTGATGGACAGCGCAGGTCGCTTGATCGGAGTAAACACGGCGATTTTGAGCCCCTCGGGCGCATCGGCCGGTGTGGGTTTCGCGGTTCCGGTCGATACGGTCGCGCGTGTGGTGCCGCAGCTGATCGCTTACGGTCGCGAGATTCGGCCGGAGATCGGCGTCGTGCTCGCGGACGACTCCGTGACCGAGCGCTTCAGCCTGCCCGGTGTGCTGGTGCTCGGGGTCGCGGAAAATTCGCCGGCGTCGAAGGTCGGAATGCAACCTACCCAGCGCACGCCAACTGGCGACATCGTGCTCGGGGACGTGATCCACCAGGTCGACGGCAAAGACATTCGCAAGACCGCCGACCTGCTGCTGCAGCTCGAGAAACACAAAGCCGGCGACACGATCACCATCAGCGTGGTGCGCGAGGGCAAGCCTACGGCCCTCAGCGTGGTGCTCGCGAGCAATGTCGTAGGTGATCGCAGTAACGCGTTCTGACCAGTTTTGTGCTGTTTTTGACTGCTTTGCGGGGATGGGCGCAGCTGTGGGCGGCTTACGGACCGGGCGCGGACGGCCAGAACTCGCTTATACTCGGAGCTGCCTCGAGCTTAGGTTGCCCGTATGAGTGCAGGTCAGTCCAAACCGCCCCCGCGGCGTAGTCTGTTTCCGTCGGCGCGGAGCTCGATTCCGCCGACTGGACGGCACTCGCTACCGCCCTCGTCGAAGCGTTCGATGCCGCCGCCGAGGAGCACGATTCCGCCCTCGGAAAAGGTCACCTTGCCGCCGGGGCAGGAGACCAGCGATCCGCCCGAGCGCTCGACGATTTTGCCCGGTCGTAGCTCGATCCCGCCGGAAGAGGATCCCGACTACGACCCGAGCTCACCTTCGTTCCCTGATGATGCGGTCGAACGCTCGCTCGAGCGCATGACGAGCACGTTCGGGGAGCTGGGCCGCTTGGTCGGTTCAACGCTCGGGCTGCCGAATCTCGAAGACGGCGGCAACACGACGCAGACACATGCGCCGGGCGCGCCACCGGGCATCGAGCACATCACCGAACAGTGGACGCCGCCCGAGCCCGGGACGATCCGCATTCGCGTGATGGACGTCTGCAAGGAGAAGGTCGAGACGCACTGGGTCGATGACCTCGACGACTTTCTGAGCCGGCCGCAGCCGGAGTGGGTAAAGCTGCGCTGGGTCGACGTCGACGGTTTGCATGCGTACGTAGTCTCGAAGCTGCAGCGCGCGTACGGGTTTCATACGTTGGCTGCCGAAGACGTCTTGCACGTGCCGCAGCGGCCGCGTGTCGACGCGTACACCGACCACTTGTTCATCGTCGCGCGCATGTTCGACTGGCGGCGCGATCAACTCGTGACCGAGCAGATCAGTGTGTTCGTGAAACAGGGGCTCGTCGTGTCGTTTCAAGAGCACGATGAAGACGTCTGGAATCCGATTCGCGATCGACTGCTTCAGTACGAGGCGAGCAAGCTGCGGTTGGGGGACGCTTCGTATCTCGCGTACGCGCTGCTCGATGCGACGGTCGACCACTGCTTTCCGATCTTGGAGCGCTACGGCGAGATGCTCGACCACCTGGAAGACACCGCTCTCGCACCGGAAGCGCCAGACGTCCTGCAGGAGGTTCACGCCGTCAAGCGAAACCTGACGATCCTGCGCAAGGCAGTCTGGCCGATGCGCGAAGTGATCGCCGAGCTAGGGCGTGAGGATCAGCTGCTCGTATCGCCCGATACTCGGACGTATTTGCGCGACGTGTATCAGCACTGCGTACAGATCATCGACATCATCGAGACTTTTCGCGAGCTCGCGTCGTCCTTGACGGATCTGAGTCTCTCGATGGCGAGCAAGCGCATGAACGAGGTCATGAAGCTGCTCACGATCATCTCGACGGTGTTCATCCCGATCACGTTTCTAGCTGGTGTGTACGGTATGAATTTCGTCCTGCTGCCCGAGCTGCACTGGAAATATGGATACATATTCTTCTGGGTGTTTTGCGGATTGGAAACCGCCGGGTTGCTATTTTGGTTCCGGCGAAAGGGCTGGCTGCGAATCAAGGCCTAGTGCTGTTCCCTGAGTGTTTCGTCTTCGCTGCAAAGCCCGCCTTCGATGGACAGGCCGAGCCGGTCGAATCAATATCAGCCGCATGAGCGAGCTCGTTAGTTTCATCGCGGGATTGCCCAAAGCAGAGTTGCATATGCATCTCGAGGGCAGTCTCGAACCCGAGATGATGTTTGCGTTTGCGAAACGCAATCAAGTGTCGTTGCCGTGGAAGTCGCTGGAGGAAGTACGCGCGGCTTATAAGTTCCGGAACCTGCAAGATTTCTTGGACGTCTACTACCGCGGCGCCGACGTGCTGCGGACCGAACAGGATTTCTTCGAGTTGACGTGGGCCTATCTCGAGCGCGTCGTCACGGACTGCGCGCGGCACGTCGAGATCTTCTTCGATCCGCAGGCGCACACATCGCGCGGCATCAAGTTCGACGTCGCGGTGCGCGGCATCACGCGCGCGCTTCGCGAGGCGAGTGCTTCGCTTGGAGTGAGCTCGAAGCTTATCTTGAGCTTCTTGCGGCACTTGAGCGAGGAAGACGCGTTTGCGACCTTGCGAGCCGCCGAGCCGTACTTGGAAAACTTCAGCGCGGTCGGGCTCGACTCGTCGGAGGTCGGGCATCCGCCGGCGAAGTTCGCGCGCGTGTTCGAGGCGGCGAAATCCCACGGGCTCGGGCGCGTCGCGCATGCGGGGGAAGAGGGGCCGCCGGCGTACGTGTGGGAGGCGCTCGATCGGCTCGGCGTGCAGCGGATCGATCACGGCAATCGCGCATTGGAAGACGAGCGGCTGGTCGAACGCCTGGTTGCGGAGCGGATGCCGTTGACGGTGTGTCCGTTGTCGAACGTGAAGTTGCACGTCGTGAAGGACTTTAGTCTGCATCCGTTGCGGGAGATGCTCGCGCGAGGCTTGCGGGCGACGATCAACTCGGATGATCCGGCCTACTTCGGGGGCTATCTCGGGGACAACTGGATCTCGACTGCGGGTGCGCTCTCGTTGACTCGCGAGGAGTTGGTCGTGCTCGCGAAGAACAGCTTCGAGGCGTCGTTCCTGGACCCGAGTGCGAAGGCGGCGCGGCTGGCTGAGATCGACACGTACGCAGCGCGGGCGTAGGCCGCGCTGTCGGCGCAGCACTAGGCGTGTTTGCGACCGGTCGCGAGGTCGTACGCGAACTTCAAATCCGAGACGAGCTGCGCCATCGCTTCGGCTCGCGGCTTGTCTTCCATCCGCAGCAACGCCGAAGGGTGATAGGTGACGGTCAACGTTCCCCACTCGGATTCGAACGCGCGCCCGCGATTTTGCAGGACGCCGAACTTCGAGCCCATCAGCGACTGCGCTGCAGTGGCGCCGAGGCACGTGACGATCGTCGGTTCGACAGCGGCGAGCTCCGCTTCGAGCCACGGTCTGCAGGCACGCACGACGCGAACGCTCGGCTTGGAGTGGAGCCGGCGCTTGCCGCGCCAGATGAAGCTGAAGTGTTTGACCGCGTTCGTCAGGTAGACTTCGTCGCGCGGTACCCCGGCTTGGGCGAGCGCTTTGTCGAGCATCTTGCCTGCCGGCCCCACGAATGGATGCCCCTGCAGGTCTTCCTCGTTGCCCGGCTGCTCACCGACCAGGAAGAGCTTGGCGTGCGCGGGGCCTTCGCCAAACACGGTTTGCGTGCCGAGCTCACCGGCGGGGCAAGCGAGGCAGCGGCTGGCGGCTTCGCGAAGGGTAGGCAGTGACTTCTTCTGCGGCACGAGCGGTTCGGCGGTGTCCGTCGGTGACCGCTTGCCGCTCCGAGCAGCAGGTTTGGGCGCCGCGACGGCTCGCGGCACAGTAGCCTCGAGCCCGGCAGCGCCGCGGCTAGCCGACGCGCGCGGGGGCCGGCGAGGCGATTTGCCCGTAGCCGTGGTGGGACGATGCTTGCGTGCGACCATGACTGACCCGTTCGGTTCTGGAAATACGTACTCACGAACGAGGTTGTGTCACGGCCCCGGCTTGCGATCGCGGTGCGCAGGACCGATGACAGTCAGCGCCCTGACGGCGTAGCGTTGTGCCGCGCTGCGCTGGCGCCGTGCCGCGGTAAAAGAGAGGGCGCTTGCACCCTCACGCGTCGTAGATGCCCGAACTCACTCTCGACCACTTGCGCCGCTACGCAATCGGGCGCTCGCTCTTCAAACCGACCAGCGTGGTACGCGCAATTGGCAAGCTCGGCTTCGTTCAAGCCGATCCGATTCGCGCACCCGCGCGTGCGCAAGACCTCACACTCAGGCTCCGCGTCAAGGACTACCGCGCCGGCGATCTCGAGCGCGCTTACCCGCGCCTCGCACTCGAAGAAGACTTCTTCATCAACTACGGGTTTTTGCCTCGCGACGTCGACCTGCTGATGCACCCGCGCCCCGGGCGACGCGCCTGGGATGCGCGCAGGCGCAAACACTCTGTCTCGCTGCTCGAATTCGTTCGCGAGCACGGCGCCGTGCACCCGCGCGACGTCGATGCGCACTTCGCACACGGCAGCGTGAAAAACTACTGGGGCGGAAGCTCGAACTTCACGACCCACCTGCTCGATTCGATGCACTACCGCGGATTTTTGCGCATCGCGCGGCGCGAAGGCGGCGTTCGCGTCTACGCTGCTCGCGACGTGGCCGAGCCACTGCCGGACCCGAAGCTGCGAGCGGCACGGCTCGATGCGCTCGTCGACGTCGTCGTGCAGACCTATGCTCCGCTTCCCGCGACGAGCCTCGGCCCAACGCTCCGCCGGCTGCGCTACGCGGCACCGCAGTGGCAAGCGCAGCTGACGGCTGCAATCGCGCGGGCGAAGGAGCGCTTGTCACACGCTCACGTCGCCGGTCACGAGTGGTACTGGCCACAGGGGGAGCGGCCGCAGGCGCGCTGGGAAGGCGGCGTCGGCGCGCTGTCCTTGCTCACGCCGTTCGATCCGATCGTCTGGGATCGAAAGCGGTTCGAGCTCTTCTGGGGTTGGGCCTACCGCTTCGAGGCCTACACGCCGGTCGCGAAGCGCAAGCTCGGCTACTACGCGTTGCCCCTGTTGTGGCGCGATCAAGTCGTGGCCTGGGCAAACGTCAGCTTCAAGGAAGGCCAGCTGGACTGTCAGCTCGGCTTCTTGAGGAAGCGGCCGAAAGAGCTCGAGTTCGAACGCGCGCTCGATCTGGAGCTCGAGCGCATGCGTAGGTTCCTCGGCCCGGCCGACCCTGCGTAGGACTTCGCGCTCTCGGTGGTTACTTTGATGAGCGCGATGAAACCCGACGACCAAACGAGCGGCCACACGCGACTACCTGAACGTGCGCCGCACGCAGCTCACGTGGCTCACGGGACTACTGAAGGCGGACCTGCAGCACGCGACCCGTTCGTTCGCGTCGCGGGTGCGCGTGAAAACAACCTGCGGAACGTCGATGTCGCCGTCCCGCGAGACGCGCTGTGTGCGTTCACGGGCGTGTCTGGCTCGGGCAAATCGTCACTCGCGTTCGGGACGATCTACGCCGAAGCGCAGCGCCGGTACTTCGAATCCGTGGCGCCCTACGCGCGCCGCCTCATTCGCCAAGTCGGTGCGCCTCACGTGGAGTCGATCACGGGGCTTCCGCCCGCGATCGCGCTTCAACAAGCGCGCGGTGCGAGCTCGTCGCGCTCGACGCTCGGCACGCTCACGACCTTGTCGAACTCGCTTCGCATGTTGTTCTCGCGCGCGGGCACGTATCCAAAGGGCACGACCGAGCGACTCGAAGCCGAATCGTTTTCGCCGAACACGGCCGCCGGTGCGTGCCCCGAGTGCAATGGGCTCGGGTCGATTCACAGCGTCACCGAACGCTCGCTCGTGCACGACCCCTCTCTCACGCTTCGCGAAGGCGCGATCACCGCCTGGCCGGGTGCATGGCAAGGCAAAAACCTTCGCGACATCGTGATCGGGCTCGGCTACGACGTCGATACACCGTGGAACAAGCTTCCGAAGCGCACCCGTGACTTTCTGTTGTTCACCGACAAACAGCCGGTCGTGGAAGTCGAGCCTGGGCCCGATCGCAACGAGTACGCGTACAACGGCAAGTTCGTCAGCGCGAAGCGGCACGTGATGCAGACGCTCACGAGCTCGAAGAGCGAACAGATGCGCGAGCGCGCATTGCGCTACGTCGAGACGGTGCCCTGCCCGGCATGTCGCGGGCGCAAGCTGCGGCCCGAAGCGCTCGCGGTGAAGTTTGCGGGCCGCGACATCGCGGCGCTGACTGCGCTGCCCCTCGCCGAGCTCGCCGAGCACTTGCGGCCGGCGAGCGAGCTCGCGAACGCGACCGCCGCGTACGAGTCCGTGCGTTCCGGCGAGCACACGGAAGTCGCTGTCACGATCACGCGCGATCTGGTCGCGCGCATCGAAGTGCTCGTGAGGCTCGGCCTCGGCTACTTGAGCATGGACCGGCCGACGCCGACGCTCTCCCCCGGCGAGATCCAGCGGCTTCGGATTGCGACGCAATTGCGCTCCGGGTTATTCGGCGTCCTGTACGTGTTGGACGAGCCGTACGCGGGCTTGCACCCTGCCGA
>DASRXR010000535.1:0-3663 GCA_035687405.1 Polyangiales bacterium | reverse complement strand
CTGGATCGCCGTGCGCGTCGTCGGTAGCTGCCTAGTTGTGCCGATCGCGGAAGAGCTCGCGTTTCGTGCGTATCTGTTGCGTCGGTTGATCTCGCCGAACTTCCTGGAAGTGTCGAAGACGCAACTCACGGTGGTCAGCTTCCTGGCGTCGTCGCTGGCGTTCGGCCTGTTGCACGGCCGCGACTGGATCGCCGCGACCGTTGCGGGTGTTGCCTATGCGCTCGCTCAGCGTGTGCGAGGGCGGACGTCCGACGCCGTGGTCGCGCACGCCGTGACGAATGCGCTGATCGCGATCGCGGTGCTCGTATTCGGCGCGTATTGGCTCTGGGTGTGAGAGCACCGCTCGATCGCCTCCGGGCCAGCTGCTAAGTTCGTACGGCCATGCAGACCTACTCTGGAAGCTGTCACTGCGGCCGGGTGTCGTTTCGCGTCACGGCTGCGCTCGCCGCGGCCGATGTCTGCAACTGCTCGATCTGCCAGAAGAAGGGCTTCATCCACTTGATCGTCGAGCCGGCGCAGTTCGAGCTGCTGACGGGCGGCGACGCGTTGACCAGTTACCGCTTCAATACCGGCGTCGCGGAACACACGTTTTGCAAGTACTGCGGGATTCACCCGTTTTATACGCCGCGGTCGGACCCGGATAAAGTCGACGTCAACGTCCGCTGCCTCGAGGGCGTGGACGTCACGAAGCTCGAGCTGCGGAGCTTCGACGGGCGCAATTGGGAGCACGCGATTCAGTCGGCAAACTGGCAGAAGTGAACGCGCGCGGCTGAGCGCCGGATCGGCTAGTGGTGCTAAGCTCTACGCATGTACACCGGCATTACCCGCGGCGTATTCCCAGTCGTCGCCGTCGAAGAGCGTCACGGGGCAGCGCGGCTCACGGTCGAGCTCTCGGAGCCCCTCGCGGCTGGGGTCGAGCTCGGCGCAAGCATCTCGGTCGACGGCGTGTGTCTCACGGCGTCGGCGATCGCGGGTAAGCGCATCAGCTTCGAGGCGATCGATGAAACGCGAAAGCTCACGACGCTCGGCGAGCTGAAGGTCGGTCGCGGCGTGAGTATCGAGCGTTCGGCGCGCTACGGCGACGAGCTCGGCGGCCATGACGTGTACGGGCACGTCGTAGGCACGGGCCGTGTGCTCGCGCGCGAAGACCTCGGCGCGCAGCTCGATATGACGGTCGGCGTTCCGCCCGAGTGGATGAAGTACATCCTGCACAAGGGCTTCATCGCCCTCGACGGCTCGAGCCTCACGGTCGACGACGTGCGCGCCGCTGGCAGCTTCAAGGTGCACCTCATCCCGGAGACCGTGCGGCTCACGAACTTCGGGCACAAGCAGGTCGGCGATCGAATCAACGTGGAGCTCGACCCGAAAACGGTCGCGATCGTCGACACGGTCGAACGCGTCCTCGCAGAGCGCTATATTGGTGTGGTTCCCGGCAAGTCCTGAGAGGTGTGTATGGCACATCCTGACGTGTTCATCGTCAATGCGGCGCGCACGCCGCTCGGTTCGTTCTTGGGTGCGCTGTCCGAGGTTCCGGCACCTCAGCTCGGTGCTGCAGCCATTCGCGGCGCGCTGGCCCGGGCCGAGCTCGCGCCCGAACACGTCTCGCTCTGCTTGATGGGCAACGTGCTGTCCGCTGGGCTCGGCCAAGCCCCTGCGCGCCAAGCGGCGATCGCAGCGGGCATTCCCGTTTCTACGCCTGCAGTCGGTGTGAGCAAGGTGTGCGGCTCCGGCCTCGAGGCCGTGATCCTCGGCTGGCGAGCGATCGCGGTCGGTGATGCGGACGTCGTCGTCGCCGGTGGAATGGAATCGATGAGCCAGGCGCCCTACCTCGCGCCGAAAGCGCGCAGCGGACAGCGGCTGGGCCACGGACAGTTTCTCGATTCGATGATCCTCGACGGGCTGTGGGATCCGTACGGCGACTTCCACATGGGTGAAGCCGCGGAGCGCTCTGCAGCCGAGCTCGGGATCGGACGCGATGCGCAGGACGAATATGCCCGCGGCTCGTACGAGCGCGCTCGGAGCGCGATCACGTCCGGTGCCTTTGCCGCGGAGATCGAGCCGGTTCGAATCGAGGGCAGGCGTGGCGAAACGATCGTGCGCGAAGACGAAGAACCAGGCCGCGCCGACCTCGCGAAGTTGTCCGCACTCAAGCCGGCGTTTCGCAAAGCTGGGACGATCACGGCGGGCAATGCGTCGACGATCAACGACGGCGCGTCCGCGATCGTGCTCGCGAGCGCGGAGGCCGTTCGCAAACATCGGCTCAAGCCGGTTGCGCGCATCGTCGCGCACGCGCATCACGCGCAAGAGCCGGAGCGTTTTCCGACTGCGCCCGCGTTCGCGATCGAGAAGGCCCTCGCGCGTGCTGGCTTGCGGACCGATGATCTCGATCTGCTCGAAATCAACGAAGCGTTTGCGACCGTCGCTCTCGGCTGCATCCAGCTCGCGAAGCTCGACCCCGCGCGCGTGAACGTGCGAGGTGGCGCAGTTGCGCTGGGCCATCCGATCGGTTGTTCCGGTGCACGAATTTTGACCACCCTGCTCTACGCACTTCGCGATCGGGGCGCACAACGCGGTCTCGCCACACTGTGCATTGGTGGCGGTGAAGCGAACGCGCTGATCGTCGAACGTGTGAGCTGAGCCCGTTTTTAGGGCGTTCGAAAACACTGTGAAATCGCGGACTGTGCGCGGTTGCGCGCCCTGGCACGCTTCTCGCTTCAATTGCCATTTACGACCGCGGGTGGCGGCCGACGCGGGAATCAAGCCCGTCTTTGCGCGATTGAAGGAGAGACTGGTGATGCTCGCTGTATCTGCAAACGGACTGATCGACACCGCACACGGCGGCACGCTGCCGAAAAGTCGGCGGCCGATCGTCGAGATGCCTGCGTGGACGGAGCATTGCGTCGGACTCGAGATCGCCGGCACACATCGGCTCATTGGGTCCATCTCGGCGGGTGGGTTTGGTCACGTTTTTCTGGCCGAACATGTCCGGCACCATGCCCTGTCCGCGGTCAAACTGACCGACCCTCGCAGTCGGATGGCGGCGTGTGTCCTGTCGCAGGAAGCCGATGTGCTCCGCCAGCTGTTTCATCCCAACATCGTTCGGATTCAGGGCCACGGTGAGCTTGCGGATGGCAGCGCGTACCTGGCGATGGAGTATGCGCGAGGTGTTGAGGTCGAGACTTGGCTCGAGGAGCACGGCCGAATGGAGCCGTCGCGTGTGCTCAATATTTTGTCGCAGCTCGGGTCTGCGCTCGATTACCTGCATGGGCAGGGTTTCGTGCATGCGGATTTGAAGCCGAGTCATTTGATCATCGATGAGGCGAACGGCGATGCGCTGACGTTGCTGGACTTCGGGTGTGCGTTCGAGGCGGCGGACGATGTCCGGTCGCGAGACGTGGGTGGAACGCCGGGCTACATGCCGCCAGAACAGGCGTGCGGTGGTCGTTGCGGGTCGGCGGCCGATGTGTACGCGATGGCAGCGGTCGCGTCGGAGATGTTGACGGGTCAGTTGCCGCATCCGCATACGACGGGTTCGGTGTTGCGAGCGATGATGACGGAGCCGCCTGCGTTGCCGAGTACGCGGGGTGTGGTGCGGGCGGGTTTGGATGAGGCGTTCGAGAAGGCGCTCGCGCGTAAGCCGCAGGGAAGGTTCGCGGCGGCGAG
>DASRXR010000534.1:0-2726 GCA_035687405.1 Polyangiales bacterium | reverse complement strand
GCTGCGGGCCGACCTCCGGCGCCGCCCGCTGCCGTCATTCCGCCGGCTCCGCCCCTGCCGCTCTGGGCCGAGCCTCCACTGCCAGCCGTGCTGCCCGCACTACCACCGCTGCCGCTCGCAGCAGCAGTCCCGCCGCTGCCGCCCGCAGCTGCTCCCGCTGCGCCGGTGCCGGCGACAGCCGAGGCTCCGCTGCTTCCGCGTCCCGCACTCGCGGCAGTACCCGCGGTTCCCGAACTCGTCGGGCTACCCGCAGCGCCGGCCGCCGACCCTGCGGTGACAGGCCCCACCCCGCCCGCGCCTGCGATGCCGGTCGGCGCGGGAGTCGAACCTGTATCGTCTCCACAACCGAGAATCGTCAAAATGACCCAAAGGATGGTCGCGCGGCCTGCTGAGAGCTTCGTCATGCTCAGTAATGCACGAGCTCCCGCATTCGATCGCCGCCGAGCCGATTCGATGAAATCGCGAGGCAAGGCTCAGTTCGCGCGATCGAGACCTTCGAGTGTATGCTGCGCGGGAGGCGGGCGTGCGAACGCGGATGTTCATGCTGGCGCTCGTGTTCGGATCGAGCGGGCGCATCGTGCAAGCCCAGGCCGATGGGCCGGCGCTGCCACCGTTGCGTTACGAAGCTCCGGCGGGGTGCCCGGATCAAAACTTCTTTGCGGACCGCATGCGAGCGCGACTGCGTGCGGACGGCGTGGCTGCGCTCCCGTCGCTCTCGCTCCACGTGAAGATCGAGTCTGGTGGCAAGTCCGTTCGAGGTGTGGTCGAGATCTCGCGAGACTCGACGCGCGCACAGCGAAACCTCGAAGGCGACAACTGTCGTGAGGTGGTCGAGGGGCTCGCGTTGATCGCCGCGCTTGCAGTTGCGGCGCCTGCCGCATCGGTCGCAAAGCCGCGCTCCGGGGCCGCACCTTCGTCTACGGCGCCCCCGCGGTCTTCCGCCCGAACGCGAAACGATGCGAGCTTGCGCGGTCGATCGCCGCATGAGCCGGCACGTCCTCCCGATCCGCCGCCCACGGCTGCAGCAACGAACGGGTCGTCGACGGCTGAGCCCGCACCGAGCGAAGCACCCGCGGCCGTGCCAGCTGCACCGCAGGCATCTAACTCGGAGCGGCCGCAAAGGCCCCAGGTGCTCGACGACTCCACCCCACCCACAGCCGAGCACGCCAGTGGCACTGGCGTAGCTAGTAATGAAGCACGCCTGCGAGGCTTCAGCCTCGGAGCCGCGGTGCTCGCCGTGCACGGTCTCGCGCCTCGGATCCAACCGGGCCTGCAGCTGGAAGCGGCGCTCACCCTGGGGGAAGGCGCACTCGACTGGAGCATCCGCGCCGGCGGCCGGATCGCGCTCGACGACACCTTGCGATCTCCGCAGGGCCTAGCGCGCTTCGGCTTCGTGGCAGGCGTAGTGCAGCTGTGCGCCTCGGGCGCGCTCGGAGCGAGCGGATTCACGCTCGCAGGCTGCGCCGTTGTGGAACCTGGCATCTTGTCGGCCCGCGGCGAAGACACCCGAAAAGCGCGTAAGTACACGCGGCCTTGGCTCGCGGCAGGGGCCGGCGCCGAGCTCGGCTGGCGCGTCGCGAGCTGGCTGGCACTCCAGCTTGGCGCCGAAGCGCTCGTCCCGACCCGGCGCGACCGCATGCTGCTCGCAGACGACCTCTTGCATCGCGTCACGCCCGTTTGCCTGCGCCTACAGCTGGGTCTCGAAGTTCCACTCGGGTGATCGATTGGGCCGGTTGGAGCATCATAGGTTGTGGGCTTGAAATCACCGGCGGCAGATGCCGAGCTGCAGCGCGTGGAACCCCGCGACCCAGCTCGGCTCGAGCGCGCCATCGCGGCCGACTATCGCTTCATCTGGCGATTGTTGCGCCGGTTCGGCCTGCCGGAGAACCAGGTGGAAGACGCAGCGCAGCAGGTGTTTCTGATCGTTGCCGAGCGTCTCGACGACATCACCGAGGGCCGCGAGCGTTCGTTCGCCTTCGGAACTGCGATGCGTGTCGCCCAAAGTCTGCGCCGCCGGCTCGGACGAGAGCTGCCGAACGACACGCTGGACGAGCGCGCGACTGCAGCGGTGGGCCCAGACGAGCTCCTCGAACAGAAGCGCGCGCGCGAGCTGCTCGATCACGTGCTTCAAGCGATGCCACTCGAGTCCCGCACGGTATTCATTTTGTTCGAGCTCGAGGCGATGAGCTCGCCGGAGATCGCAGCGTTGATCGAAGTCCCGCTCGGGACGGTTGCGTCGCGCCTACGACGCGCGCGCGAGCAGTTCAAGACTCTGGTCGAAGCGCACGAGTCGCGGCGTGCAGACAAGCGAGAGCAACGATGAAAGATCCGGCGCGACTACTCGACTCTGCCGCCAGCGAATCCGAGCTGCGCTTGCTCCGCGCAGGCGCGAGCGAGGAACCGCGTCCCGAAGCGATGCAACGGTTGGCGGCCAAGCTCGGCGTGAGCGGCGCAGCGTTCCTCAGCGCCGAACCGGCCGTGCAGCACACTGCGGTCGCGAGCGCTTCGACTGCGTTCGGTCTGAAGCTCGTCGTGACCGCAGCTGTGCTCGTCGCAGGTGGCCTCGGAGCGCTGTGGTACGCGAATCGGCCAGCCGCCGAGCCGCCGGTCGCGAGCGCGCCGTCGGTCGCGCAGCCCTCAGCGGCAAATCAAACGCCGCAGGCCGCACCGGTCACGACGCCTCGCGTAACTCCGGAGCCCGCGACCGCGGGAGACTCCGCTGCAGC
>DASRXR010000533.1:0-8920 GCA_035687405.1 Polyangiales bacterium | reverse complement strand
CCCCATCGCTGCTCGCGAAATCCTTGTACGAGATGAACCCAGGCAGCCCATCCCCGAGTCGTACGTCCAGTCACCGGGTCCTTTACGAACGAAACCGCGTGGTAACCTCGCATGATCAAGTAGAGCGATTCGAGTGGAGTGGGCTCGCCACCGAGATGGATGCGTGACTGCGCGACGACTCGCACGTATCTATCCGCAGCGAAATGCCGGCAGATCGCTTGGTAGTGCGCTTCACGCAGGGCTTCTTCGGCTTGGCGCGTATTGGACTGGCCTCCGGCGATCTCTCCAGCCCGATTGATCGGATAGTAGTGGACGAGAAAGCGTGCCGGCACGATGTCCGCCTTCGAGCTTGCCCCATCGAAATCGAAGATAACGCCACCGCGTGACGTCCACTCCGCTGGCCGTGCGAGGATGATCTTCTGATTCTCATCCAGCGATATTCTGAATCCACGTGGGCACGGTGCACTTCGAATGTACTTCTGCTTGAGCTCTTCGTGCTTCAGCTGCAGCTTCTCGAGCTCACGCTTCGTTCCTGACTCCTCTTGCGCTTGCCGAGCTTTTCGCAACCTCAGAAATATCGTGACTAGCGCCGGCCAGATGGCGATCAATCCAGCGATCGCGCCGCCGATTTCGAATTTCCCGTCGCTGGTATGAACGGTCGACCCCAACGCCCAGCCACCAAAGCCCGCGATCAAGCCGGAAATGATCACAATCACGAAGACTACTAAATCTTGCGTCCAGCCATAGTCGCGCTCGACGAGACCTACTATGACGCGGCTGCGTGAGTCTGATTCCGACTCGTCTGGTTCGGGATTGGAACTCGTTTGCTCGCGGCTTTTGGTGGAACGCTGTGGACTGGCGGACATGTTTAGCGCCGATCTGTGATCACGACGACTACAGTTGCTCGGTCGTCTGGAGTCAAGCTGACGCTAAGCGCGGCTGGGTTGTATGAGTTGGCTCACGCGGGATGTTCTTTTCAAATCCTGATGAGGACGATAGTTAGGTTGGGAGTCCCAGTAGTCTATCAATTCGTGGCCGAAGGTCGTGTCGTCAGGAAAGGAAGAGAGCAAGTGCCCAGATATCCCAGAGCGACACGAGCTCTACCGAGTGCGTGGCGCCGAGTCCCTCGAATCCGGGCACTGACTCTCGGGTTGTCAACGGTCGGTTTGCACGACTGTCATTGGTCGTTGCACTTGCAAGGCGCAATCGTTCAGGAGACGTCAGACGAAGGCAGTTTACCAAGACGACCACCTGTTCACGAGCATGGGGCTCGCATCAAGCGTGCGCGATTGCCAGGTTCGCGACACAGCGGAGATACGAGCGCTCAGCGATCATCGTACCCTCACGCTCGATCTCAAGTTGCCGAGCAGCTAGCGGGGCAACTCCACGGAGTCTGGACAACTCTCCGACACGGTCGGACCGTCGAAACCGGACCACTCGACTCTGCCGATGCGACGATGCGACATTGCGCCAGACGATCTTGCGGCCAAGAGAACGCGACAGCGAACGACACGACCAGCCTCGACGTTTCCGACATCTGCCGCGCGACGCGCTAGTTCTGCCTCGAGCTTACCGCGAGCACTTTTGACGTATTCGGAAAGAGTCTCGATGCGCGTACCGCCAGCGAACCATTTTACCGCCTCTGGGCGGACGTGCGCGCGCGCCACTCTCAATGCGTCCGATTCACCGTGACGGTAGGCTCGACTTCGAAGCGCGTGAGCGGATGGCAAGATCGCTGTCGAAGTCATAGAGGTTCGCGCGAATCAGCGCTTGCAGCTTCGCCGGGTCACCCCGAAAAGATTCTATCGAAGCGTCGAGCATCTGCGAGCGTTCGACGTTCTCCCAAGCAATGTAGTAGCCGTTGATGGCGGCTAGTCGACTAAACAACTCGCGTTGTGCGCGGCCGTTGCCTCCCGGAACGGGTGCAGCGCGTTCACCTCGCCGAGATAGTGCGAAGCGCGATCAGTGAAACCATCAGCATCCCAGCCCACTCATACACGTCTCCAAAGAGGTAGCGGTGGACCGCCTGCAAGTGCACTAAATCGAAATGACCAACTAGCGGTCTCTCGAGAAGCTCATAGGAGCGTATGGCAACGAGCGCAGCCTCTGTCGCTTCAAGAGTTGCCGTATCGGCGATCCCGAGCCGGTTCTTCAGAATGCCCGAAGCCGGATCGGTATACGGATCATGGCTCGAATATCGAGACATCCGGAAACTGGCTGTAGATTCGACGGATCGCGTCCGCGCTCGAGATTTCTCCGCGCGCTACGCGATGCAGATCAGCCACCGTGTCGGCTGGAACCGTCAAGCCTTCGAGCGTCTGCTGAGCGATCGCGTGCGCGACTGCGCACTGCTTGTTGCGGTTGATCGGGTCTGCGGCCACGGAGGCTCCCCAGGGGTGCGCTCAAGTCTAGCCTGGAAGTACACGCGTGTACGGTAAGCGACTCGAACTAAGACAGCACCATAAAGACGCCTCAGTTGGTGATCCAACAACGTCGGTAGCGATTAGCTACTGGGTCAGCGCCTACACAAGCTCTCGGAGCTCGAACGGCAACTCGCAGGTGCTCGATTTCTCTACGAGTTCCCGGCACGCCCAGAGGGATTCGAACCCCCGACATTCGGTTCCGAAGACCGACGCTCTATCCAGCTGAGCTATGGGCGCAAATGACCCGCGCTTGATAGACCGAAACCGCTCCCACGTCTACTAGCTCGAAAACGCCCCGCCCTCCTCCGCGCCGGCCGAAGCGGGCCCGTGTGGCAAGCCGAGCCGCACCTCTAGTCCTCGCTGAGCCTCGCACGTCGAGCAGTCTCTGCGCCGTACGGCATCGTCCACGGCCCGACACGATCGCGAGGAAGCCCCCGCACACCTCGCACGAGACCGGAACCGTACGCGGCACCGCGGACACTGCTGCGTCATGCGTCCCAGGCCCGAGGTGAATGCAAGCGCGCGGATGCGGTCGTGAGAAACGCCCCTCGTAGCAGTCGGAAGGCCAAGCCCTGAACGCGTCGGCTGACGCGCACGCGCGGCGCCAAACGCTCGCGGCGCGCGACAACCGACCGCTCGCGCCCCAGCGCTCGTGAGCACCCAACATCGCAGCGCCTGACCGCGCCCCACCCGACTAAACTAAGCCTCCATTGACAACTACTACGTCCGTAGTAGCTTCACCTCGCCATGACCCGCCGACATGCATTCGGCCCTCTCGAGCTCAAAATTCTCGGCCTGTTCGCGGCCGATGAACAGCTCGGCGCCAGCGAAGTTCAAGCTCGCCTTCAAGGCGATGGCGATGAGCTTGCTTACACCACTGTCATGACCGTGCTCGGTCGCCTGACCGACAAGAAAGCACTCGCCCGCGAGCTCGACGGGCGACGCTACCTCTACCGCGCGAGCCGACACGACGCACGACTCAAGTCTGGAATCGTCGCACGGCTGCACCGCACTCTGTTCAGCGAAACTCGACTCCGACCATTCGCCGCACTGCTCGACGAAGACGCACTCTCCGGCGACGAGCTGCGCGCACTGCGAAAGCTGGTCGACGCAAAGATCCGCGAGCGTGAACCATGAACACTGCCGCTCTCGTCTCTTTCAACCTGATCGTGAACTCGCTCTGCTCGTTCACATTGTCACTCCTACTCGTCTACGGAGTGTTGCGCGCATTTCGCATACCACCCGGACGCTGCCGCTTGTGGCTGCTGCTACTGCCTTTGGTGAAGGTACTCGTCGTTCTGGGTAGCGGCATTCCAGAGAGCTCGTTTCTTTGGGCAAAACTCGCCGGACAGACCCAAGAGCTGGGCTCGTTCAAGTTCGGACTCGGACTACGCTGGTTCTGGCCCGTGTTTTGGTTCGAGCTGAGCGCAATCTCACACGGACTCATGTACCCACAGAGTCTCGGCGACGTGCTGCAAGCCGGACTCTCGAAACATCTCGGGAGCTGGTTGCCTCCAGCCTTCGCCGCGTTCGCAATCGGCATCGGCGCTTCACGTGCATGCTGGCACTTTGCGAGGTCGCAAATGTTCCTGCGACGCGTTCTGAACACCGCGCAGCTGATCGAGCGACGCAAAATGGGACGCCGCGAAGTCGCGCTCTGGCAGAGCGCCGACTATACCGGCGCGCCATTTGCCGCCGGGCTTTGGCACGCACACGTCGTGTTCCCCGTGCGTAGCCTCACCGCATTCGATGCTTCAGAGCGCGCAGCAGCTCTTCAACACGAGCTCGCGCACATCGCGCACCGCGATCCTCTCCTGCTGTTCGTGCTCAGCGTATTCGGCGACCTATTTTGGTTTCTCCCCGGGCTGCGTGGCTTGCTCGCCCGCATCCACGCCGTGATCGAACAGCGCGCCGATGATTCAGCGCTCGCAGCTGGCACCGACTCCGTCGCACTCGCAGCTGCACTGGTACGGACGGCAGAGCTGTCGCAGACAACGCACCCTACTCTCGCCATGCTTGGCACCCCGAGCCTGCTCGCGCTGCGAGTCCAACGCTTGCTTACGCCGCAAGCCGCAGCCTCTCGGAAAGCACTGGTCGGCCAGCTCGTCCTCAGCGCCGTCCTGACATTCGCAATCATCGACGCATTGTTCTTCGGCAACCACGCGGCAGCGCTGACCCACGTCGCAACGCCCTGATTCGACGCGCGACCGACGCGCGACGACGTCGCACACCCACGACTACTACACGCGTAGTACCCGAAACATTTTACCCACGCACCGCAATGCATTTCCCTACCAGCGCCCGCGCACGACAACCAACAGAAAGGAAGACCGATGCTGAAACCTCACGACATCGCAGCCGCATCCATCCTGCTACTCGCAGCCGCTGGCTGCGGCACGCAAGCTCCGGCTCTGCGTAGCTATCGCTATGCAGACCTCGTCCGCGCGCCCGAGACCGGCCGAACCATGTTCGAAGCCCCATTCGTGCTCGAGTTCGCCCCCGGCGATCGCCTCCCGGTCTCCCTCGGCTTCGAAGATGCGTCCTTCGAGCTGGACCCCTCCGCCCCGCCACTCGCGCTCGTCGCAAAGCAGCGCTGCTTCGTTCGCATCGATGGAACCGGGAGCGGCATCCGCGTAAGCACGGATCCGACCCGCTTCGACGAGGCGAAGACGAAGGGCGCATTCGGAGTCGGCTTCAAACATCAACCGACCGGCCCCGAGCTCATCGTTCAAGTGAAGACGCCGCAACCAGTGCAGCCATAAGCGGCGCCCCAAAGCTCGACACGGCAACCAAACACGCGAGCGATCAACCGCTTGATACCATCAGCATACAAACGTATTCGCGCCACCCAAACCCGCCTCAAACAGCGCTCGAACACGCAACCAAACTCCCCATCCGTCCGACGGCACTGACGGCGCGAATGTTGGCGGTCATGTTTCTACGATGCAATAAGGAAAGGTAGTTGTTGTCACTCAAGTTGACCTCCAACTACCGGTATGAGTACGGTCTGCGCGTCCTTCAAAGGAGGCTTTCCGTGCGTCACTATTTACTTTGTGCACTCATGCTGGCGTTGGGATCGACCGCCGTACTGTCGACCGCTCACGCCAAAGACGGATACGGCACCGCAGGCTGCGGTCTCGGCTCCTTGCTATTCGGCAGCGAACCCGGCCTCGTTCAGGTTCTCGCCGCAACGACAAACGCCACATTCGGCACCCAAACGTTCGGCATCACGAGCGGCACCAGCAACTGCGTCGACACGAAGGCAAGCGCCGCAAGCACTGCCGCCTTCATCCAAGCAAACCGCGAGACGGTATCGAAAGAGATCGCACGCGGCTCCGGCGAAACAATCGCGAGCATCACCACCCTCGCCGGCTGCGCAGACGCTGCAGCCGTCGGCAGCACGCTTCAATCTTCCTTCATCCAGATCTTCCCGAACGAGCAAGTAAGCGACATCGCCGTGAGCGACTCGGTCGTGAAGACTCTCCAGGCTCACCCTGAGCTTGCCTGCCACTCACTCTCGTAACATCGCCACGTCATAGGGATTCCGGCGACGGGGTGCCTCGTTGTATCCATTCGCCGTGTTTCGCGCTCTCAGGCTTGGCTTGCTCGGTTTCTTCGTCTGCGCCTCATCCGCATGCGGATACGGGCGCCTGGGACCGAGCGAGCCGAGCTACCCGCGCCCCGGCGATCCATACGTCGAATCGCTGGTCACCAACGCCCGCGAGCAAAAGCTCTGGGAGCAGCCGCAATGGCACAAGCTGCTCCACTATCGCCTCGGGATGTTCGGGCAAGGCTTCCTCGGCGGCGGCTACACGAGCGAAGCCGACGGCATCGGCTTCTTCCTCGCACCTGGTGGCAAAGTCGATCCACAAGCCGAGCTGGAAGCCACGATTCGCTCGCTGTTCCAGCCGCTGACGGCTGCGAAACGGGGTAGCACTCCCGATCCCGACGACCATCCACTCTGCCGCTTCCCGGCGCGGTTCATGTTCCTACGCGCCGCCCTCGGGATCGACGTCCAACGTCTCCCCGTGACACGCTGCCCCGCCGCAGAAAAGTTCATCCGCGAGCTGGACTCGACGTCACTGAGTCTGATCTTCTCGTCGTACTACCTGAACAACCCAGCCTCGGCGTTCGGTCACACGTTCCTGCGGTTCAACCGGCGCAACACGCTCGCATCGGGCGAACGACGCGAGCTGCTCGACTACGGGATCGACTACTCCGCCGACGTCGACACGGGCAACGCGGTGATCTACGCGATCAAAGGGCTGACCGGAATGTTCCCCGGGACGTTCAAGCGCATCCCTTACTACTATAAAGTGCGAGCTTACAACGACTACGAGTCGCGCGACTTGTGGGAGTACCAGCTCGATTTTCAGCCGGCTCAGCTGCTGATGTTGAGCGCGCACTTGTGGGAGCTCGGCCACACGTACTTCGCGTACTACTACCTGAGCGAGAACTGCTCCTATCACATCCTGTCGTTGCTCGAGGTTGCCAACCCTTCGCTCGACTTGATCTCGCACCTGGTGAGCCCGGTGATCCCGGCCGACACGGTGAAGGTGTTGTACGAGCAGCCGGGGCTGGTCGGTCGCGTCGCGTTTCGGCCTTCGCTCCGGCGTCAGTTCGAAGCGCGCGTGGAGCATCTCGATAGCGAGCAACGAAGTTTGGTCGAAGAGCTCGCGACCGACGCAGAGTACCCAATCCCTGCGACGGTCACACACCAGCGCGCGATCGACACGCTCGACGCCGCCGCAGATCTCGTCGACGTGCTGTACGCGCGCGAGCTCGTGCACAAAACGGATTCGGACGCTGCGAAACGAAAGCAACGCTTGCTCGAGCGGCGCGCCGAAATCCTGGAGCCGAGCCGGGCGCTGAGCATCGAGCCGCCGTACGCCGAAGCACCCGAACACGGGCACGGTTCGCACCGGATCGGTGTCGGCGTCGCGACCGCCGACAAGCACTGGGGCGCAACGCTCGAGTTCCGTCTCGCGCTGCACGACCTCGCCGACGCGACGCCAGGTTATCCCGAGCTGAACGCGATCGAGTTCATGCGCGCACGGCTTCAGTTCTGGAGGCCGTATCGGTTCGAGCTGCAAGACGCGTCGCTGATCCGCGTGACGTCACTGACCCCACAAACGCGTTTCGACCGAAAGATGTCCTGGGAGTTCGACGTCGGTGCAACGACGCTCGAAGACTCAGCCTGCGATCAATGTCTCGCTCCGCACATCTCGGGCGGAGCCGGCGGCGCGCTCGAACTATTCGACAAAGGCCTGGCGATCTACGCGTTGGCGCGCGGGTCGGTGGCTTGGACGCCGGAGATCGAAGGCCTCGGCGACAGTCACTTCCGGCTCGGAGTTGGCCCGAGCGGCGGCATGCGGATCCGCCTGACGCGGGGGCTCATTCTGCTCGGCACCGCGTACTGGCTTTGGCTTCCTGCGCAGACGCCGAACCAGACGTACCGCATCGACGCGAGCCTTCGGCTCCGCACGTTCGACGAGCTCGCGATCGGCCTGGAAGGCCGCGCAACTCCGGACGGCCTCGAGGCGGGGCTACTCGCCTACTCGTACTTCTGAGCCCGCCGAATCGCACCGCAGGCGCGCGCATTACGACCGCGCGCGCTGCGTGGATATCGACAACTGGGGTGAACGACGGGAATTGAACCCGCGACATCCGGAACCACAATCCAGCGCTCTACCACTGAGCTACGCCCACCAGATGGGACGGCACTTTAGCCGGGTTTACGCTCTTGGCAAGAGCCACGGCGACGCCCGGACACACCTCGGACGGCCTGGCGGCTTCAGACAGAAGCCGCCAGGCCCGACCAGGTCATGCGCCGAGCTCAGCCGAGCTCAGCCCTTCCACTTGATGCTGCAACCGAGCGCCGGATGGACCTCGAAGTCGAGCGGCTTGCCCGCCAACAGCTGCTCGAGCGCACGCTTCAAATCGCGCTGTCGCACCTGGCCCGGATCGCGCCAGTTGTCGTCACACCGACCGTTGTAACGAAGCGCGCGGTCCCCATCGAATACGAAGATGTCGGGGGTGCACGCCGCATCGTACGCGCGCGCCACACTCTGACTTTCGTCACGCAGATACGGGAAGTTCCAGCCGTTGCGCTTCGCACGCTCCTTCATGTGCTCGAAATCGTCCTCGGCATAGCTGGCTGCGTCGTTCGGATTGATCCCGACGAAGCGCACGCCACGCTCGAGATAGTCGCGCTGGAGCTCGATGAAGCGAGACTCGAGGGCCTGCGCATACGGGCAATGGTTGCAAGTGAAGATCACGACGAGGAGACGCGCGTCGCGAAACGAATCGAGCGAGTACGTCTTGCCATCCACGCCGGGCAGCGAAAACTCCGGTGCTCGCGTGCCGACGGGCATTCCTTTGGAATAAGCGACCATGACGACCCTCCTTTGTCGGGTCTAGGCTAGCGCACGCGCCAGCCTCTTTCACGCTCAGGGTCAGCCACCGAAAATTCGTTCAGCAGCTGCGTTGCGTCGAGT
>DASRXR010000532.1:0-6787 GCA_035687405.1 Polyangiales bacterium | reverse complement strand
CCAAGCGCAGCGAACGCCGTCGGAAGATCACATGACGATGTTCGACGACGCCGAGACGATCCGGACGATTGCAACCACGCTCCGGAAGATCTACGGCGTCGAAGAACGCGAGCGCGCGCGTGCGGCGCAGCTCGCCGAAGTCAGGTGATGTTGTGCTTCTGCAACCACAGCTCGAGTAGGGCGACCTGCCAGAGCACGTTCGAGCCTAGGTTCGAGCGGGTTTCGTTGGGCGCCGCGAGCAGCTTCTGCAGGTAAGCGTCCTGGAACAAGCCACGCTGGCGCGCCGCTTGGCTTCCGAGTGCGTTCTGCACGATGTCGAATAGCTCGCCCGACAAGTGCCGGATGCCGGGCACCGGGAAGTATCCCTTGGGGCGATCGATCACTTCGGCGGGTAGCAGCTTGCGGGCTGCGTCTTTCAGCACACCTTTGCCGCCGTGCGCGAGTTTCAGCTCGGACGGGCACTGCGCAGCGAGCTCGACGAGCTCGTGATCGAGGAACGGTACGCGCGCTTCGAGTCCCCACGCCATCGTCATGTTGTCGACTCGCTTGACCGGGTCGTCGATCAACATGACCGTGCTGTCGATGCGCAACGCTGCATCGAGCGAGGTCTCGGCGCCGCTGCGAGCGAAGTGATCGCGCACGAACTCCATGCTCACGTCGCGGTCGACTGCGTACTCCGGCGCGACGATCTGCTCGAGGAGCGAGCGCGGCCGATCGAAAAACGCCGCGCTGTACGCCGCGAGTGCCTGATCGCGCGGCACGTTCGCGAGCGGCGGATACCAGTCGTAGCCGGCGAACACTTCGTCCGCGCCCTGGCCGGACTGCACGACCTTCACGTGTTTCGCGACCTGCTCCGAGAGCAAGAAGAACGCGACCGCGTCGTGGCTGATCATCGGCTCACTCATGTGCGAGATCGCCGAGTCCACGCCCGTGAGCAAGCGGCTGTTCGGAATGCGGATCTGGTGGTGCCGCGTGTCGAACGTCTTCGCGACGATGTCCGAGTAGTAGAACTCGTCTCCGGTTTCGCCGCCGCCAGCTTCGAAGCCGATGCTGAACGTCGTGAGTCCGCGCTGGCCGCCTTCTGCGAGCAGTGCGACGATCAAGCTCGAGTCGAGGCCGCCCGACAGCAGTACGCCGATCGGAACGTCCGCGACCATGCGCCGCGCGACGGCGGCTTTGAGCTTGTCGAGCAGTGCTTCCTGCCACGCGTTCGGCGACATCGGTTTGGCCGGCCGCGTGAACTGCGGCTGCCAGTACACGTGATCGGTTTGACGGCCGTTCGCTTCGACGACGCGCACGGTCGCCGCCGGGAGCTTCTGCACGCCGTTCAAGATCGTGTGCGGCGCCGGCACCACCGAGTGGAACGTCATGTAGTGATGGAACGCAATTCGATTGATCGACGTGTCCACATCGCCCGCGGCAAGAATGCCCGGCAACGTCGATGCGAAGCGCAACCGCTTGTTGACGTTCGACAGGTAGAGCGGCTTGATGCCGAGCCGATCGCGGCCGAGGATGAGCTTGCCAGTGTCGCGCTCGGAGATCGCGAACGCGAACATGCCGAGTAGGCGCTGCACGAATTCGACGCCCCAGGCGTGGTAGCTCTTCAGCAAGACTTCGCTGTCCGAGTGCGAGAAGAACTTGTAGCCGAGCCCCTCGAGCTCTTGGCGCAGCTCGCGGTAGTTGTAGATGCAGCCGTTGAACACGAGCGTCAGCCCGAGGTCAGGGTCCTGCATCGGCTGCTCGGCCGCCTTGCTCAAGTCGATGATCGTCAGCCGGCGGTGCGCGAGCGCGAGTGGACCGCGCTGCCAGATCCCGAACGAATCCGGACCGCGAGCTGCGATGCGCTCGCTCATGCGCGCAACGGCCGCGAGATCCGCGGGACGATCATCGAAACGTAACTCACCAGCAAAACCACACATGACTCAGTCTCCCGTGCCGGCAGCGAGGTTGATCGCTGCGCGTTTGTGATTGTCGAACGAGTTCGCGCGAGGCTGAGCCTTCAGCGCAACACCCACGTGTCTTTCGCGCCGCCACCGCGCGAGGAGTTCACGATCAAGCTGCCCGCGGGTGCGACGCGTGTGAGCGCGGCCGGCACGACGACGGGTTCGTTGCCGTAGTATACGAACACGCGCAAGTCGACGTGGCGCGGGCGCAGCTTGCCGCGGTCGAAGGTCGGGTGCGTCGAGAGCGAGACCGTCTCCTGCGCGATCCAGCGCCACGGTTGCTCGAGAATGAAGCCGCGCGCACGTGCCAGCTCTTCCGCGCTCGCGTGCGGGCCGATCACGACGCCGAGACCGCCGTAGCCGTCGATCGGCTTCACTACGAGCTCATTCAAGCGCGAGAGCACGAGCTTACGCTGATCGGGGTCGGCGCAGTGGTACGTCGGGACTTGTTCGAGCAGCGGGTGCTCGCCGAGGTAGTACTCGATGAACTTCGGAACGTACTGGTAGATGGCTTTGTCGTCCGCGAGGCCGTTGCCGAGCGCGTTTGCGATCGTCAACGTTCGCGCTTGGACCGCTTTCACGAGCTTCGGTCCAAGCGGCAGGTGGTTTCGGCCGAGCTGGCTCAGCACGGTCTCCATGCGCAGGTAGATCACGTCGACGCGCTGGCGTGCGCCGTCGCAATCGCAAAACACGATGTCGTCTTCGACGAGCAAGTCGGAAGGACGCGCGAGTCGCACTCCCATCTCTTCTGCGAGCAGCTTGTGCTCGAAGTACGCCGAGTCGGTCGGGCCTTCGGTCAAGAGCACGATGCTGGGCGAGTTTGAGGCTGCGGGCGGCGCCGAATCTTCGAGTGTCTTGCGCAACAGCGCTGGCGCCTCGTTCGGTTCGAGGAGGTCGATCGAGCTCGTGAGCTCGGGCAGCACACTGCGGAGCAAGCGGCGGTGCTGCATGGCGTACGCGACGCCGGACGGCACGCGGACGTTGTCTTCGAGCACGAGCCAGCGGCCATCGCCGTCGCGCACGATGTCGAACCCCGACACGTGAACGCGGCGCAAGTCGCTCGGCCAATGTTGTGCAGCCTCGGCGCGACCGGGCGAACGCGCGGCGAGCCAACCCGGCAGTACGCCCTCGCGCACGATCTGGGCTTCACCGTAGATGTCGCGCAAGAATGCGTCGAGTGCGCGAGCGCGCTGTGCGGTGCCGCCTTGCAAGCGCGACCATTCCTCGCCGCTCAATACGCGCGGTACGAGGTCCATCGGGAACTGCGACGCGTGCTCTTGATCGGTGACGCGGAAGACGACGCCGGAAGCAGTGCCTTCTGACTCGAGTGCCGCGCGGCGATCGCGCAAGGTCGAGACTGGCAGCGAGCTCAAATACTCGAGCGAGCCCGCGTGTGCGGCGCGGATGCGCCCATCCGGGAACAACGCTTCGTCGTATCCAGGCGCGTCGTAGCCGGCGAGGATCGCTGACGGCGGTGCGTCGGACCCCTGGCTGTGCGCGGCTTGGCCCGCCGTCTCTGCGACGATCAGATCCACCACGTCCGTGATGCGCTCATTGCGACGCAACGCCTCACGCTGGCGTGCTGCGGCGCTGCCATGTGCGAGCGCGGCGTCTGCAAGGCTCGAGATCGTCTCCCAGTCACCGGTCGCTTCGAGCTCGGAACGCAGCTCCTGCACCATGCCGCGCACGAGCACACCCGCCGGCACCGAACGTGGCGCGGACAGATCGATGAGCTCACCTTCGAGGCCCGAGCGAGCTGCCCGCCACATCGCTGCGCGATACAGCGCGGGTGGGAGCGAGATCGCGGGTTCACCGGCATCGTGCCGCGCGATCTCGCGCACGACGACTGCACGGAACAGACCGGCGATCAGCACGACCGTATCGACACACGGGCATGCATCGCAAATGCGGAGCTCGAGCGTCGGCACGTGTGCGGACGGGCGAACGTCGAAGTAGATCATGCCCGCGTCGCTGATCACGCCCGAAGCGACGAGCTTCTGAACGAGCGCGTCGTATTCGGCTGCGTTTGCGAACGAGCCGGCATTGCCCGAGGTCGGCCAGCGCGACCAGATCAGCGAACGGCTACTGGCGTAGCCCGTGTCCGCACCTTGATGCGAGAATGGCGAGCTCGCCGACAACGCGAGCAGCGAGGGCAACCAACCACTGACGCGGTCGATCAAATGCACTGCGAGCTCTCGATCGGGAATGCCGACGTGCACTTGCATGCCGCAGATCAACTGTTCGCGCACGAGCAGCTGATAGTCGGCGAGCATGCGCCGAAAGCGCGGTGTCTCGGTCAGCGCCAACGGCACTGACAGGGGCATCGTTCCCGCGGAGGCAACGCCGACACCGAGTGGGCGCGCTGCGTTCACCAGTTGCGTGCGAAGGGCGACGAGGTTGTTGCGAAGCGAACTGAGCGAGTTGGTCGCCTCAGTGTTCGTCTCGATGACTGTCTGTTGTAACTCTGCCGCAAACGTTCCGCTGCCACCTGACAGATCCTCCAACAACTCGCGAGCCCTCGCTGTGATGCGACGACTATCGAGATCGACGAGGTGGAATTCTTCTTCGACGCCAAGCGTCAGCTTTTGCTTGTCCCAGTCCATGAGGCTGCTGGTTTTGTCACTCATGCTTGCGTCCATTCGTGTCGTTCCTCGATGAGCAGAGTTGCGCGCCAGTCGCATATGTGATGGACGAATGCATCATCATCGGTCGCGATTGAGCGCTCGAAAATCCACGCGTGCGGCGTGGAGTCAGACTGCCCTGCAGCACAAGCTGTCTCGAGCAGCGTGAGGCGGAAGTGCAAAGACTGCGCCACGCATGTTCAAGTGGAAGGTCGCGCAGCTTGAAACGCCCAGCGCGTATTCGCCAGCGAAGCGGACCGCAGGTGGGACGTTTTTACCGTTTGAATCGATTTCGATCGCGCACAAACGCGCCCCAGTGTGGGCAGTTTGAAGCTCTCACTCGTGAGCTCGACCACGCTTGCGATTTCGCTCGATCCGCGAAATCGCGCGAGAATCGGCGTCGCTATGTGAACAAGTCCGAGCTGAATGCAAAATGTTGCAATTCGGAACACAAACGTCAGCGTCGTAAAAAAGCGCACCAGCTGCGGAAAAAAAGTTCGCTCGCGGAGTGCCATGTCGCCTCAGGTCGATCGAGATCGAAGTTGTGAGGCGCGCCGACGCCCGGGACATTTGCCGCGTAGTCGCGCAGGTACTCGAACATTAGACGCTCCGCGTCGTACTCGGGATGGCCGGTGTGCATCAGAAACCGCTGGTCCGTGCTCTCCAAGATCACCGTCCCGGTGTCGGCAGATCCTGCGAGCACCCGCGCGCGCCCTGCGCTGACAGCCGCCGCTACATCTGCCGGCGACAATCCCGAGTACCGACTTTGTGGACAGAGAAATGCTGGCGCAAGCTCGCGAAGCAATGGGTGGTCTGGTTCGGTGACCTCGAGCGGGTACACACCAAAGATTTTGGTTTTGAACACGAGCTTGTCGATGTCGAGTAAGCGTGCGAGCGCGAGTCCACCCCAACACAATCCAAGCGTCGAAGGTACGACCTCGCGCGCGCGTTGCAGCAGCGCGGACAACTCTTCCCAGTACGTCACCGCTTCGAAAGAGAGCTCTTCGACTGGCGCGCCGGTGATGATCAAGCCATCGAGTGTGCGAGCTTCGATTGCCGCTGCGAGCGGCACGTAGACGCGCTCGATGCGCGCGCGATCGCTGCTCGCGTAGGCGGGAGTCGACAAGCGCAACCAGGTCACTTCGAGTGGTTGCGAAGCCGCTCCCGCCAAGCTCGCGAGCAGCAAGCTCTCGTACGTCTCGGCACGTGGCATCAAGTTCACGATGCCGATGCGAAGTGGGAAGGTCGAAGTCAGACGCGCGCCTTCTCGAGCGCCTGGTCGATGTCCGCCAAGATGTCCCCGATGTGCTCGATGCCGACCGACAAACGCACGAAGTCAGGTGTGACGCCGGTTGCGAGCTGCTCTTCCGGCGAGAGCTGTTGGTGCGTCGTGATCGCGGGCACGATCGCGAGCGTCTTCGCGTCACCCACGTTTGCGAGATGCGAAGTGAGCTTGAGCGCTTCGATGAATGACTTCCCAGCCGCGGCGCCGCCCTTGAGCCCGAAGCCCAGAATGGCACCCGCACCGCGCGGCAAGTACTTCGCCGTGAACGCGTGATACGGGCTCGACTCGAGACCGGGGTAACGCGTCCATGTGACTTGGGGGTGGTGTTCGAGATGGCGCGCGACGGCGAGTGCGTTCTCGGAGTGGCGTTGCATGCGCAAGTGCAGCGTCTCGAGGCCCTGCAAGAACAAGAACGCATTGAACGGCGAGACCGATGCACCGATGTCGCGGAGCAGCGTGACGCGCGCTTTGATGATGTAGGCGATGTTCCCGTGAGGCTTGAGCGCTTCGATGAACGGCAGGCCGTGGTAGCTCGGCTCGGGATCGGAGATGAGGGGAAACTTGCCGGTGGACCAATCGAACTTGCCGGAGTCGACGATCACGCCGCCGATGCTCGTGCCGTGGCCACCGATGAACTTCGTGGCCGAGTAGACGATGATGTCGACGCCGTGTTCGAACGGGCGCAACAGGTAGGGCGACACCGTGTTGTCGAGGATGAAGGGGATCCCGGCTGAATGTGCGACGTTCGAGAGCCCGCTGAGATCGGCGACATCGAGCTTCGGATTGCCGATCGACTCAGCGAAGAGCGCTTTGGTCTTCGGCCCGATCGCCTTGCGCAGCGCTTCGAGATCGTTCGAGGGCACGAACTTCACGTTGATGCCGAGGCGCGGCAGCGTGTAATGAAAGAGGTTGTACGTGCCGCCGTACAAGTTATCGAG
>DASRXR010000531.1:0-4654 GCA_035687405.1 Polyangiales bacterium | reverse complement strand
GGTGCCGCCGCCCGTCGGGTCGACCCAGAGCCGGATTTCCCAGCCGCCCTGCATCGCCATGTTCTGCTTCATGAGCTTGTAGCGGCCGCCGCCGAGGCTCTCGACCATCTTCGGATTCGAACCGTGACCGTGCGCTGGCATGAATGCGCACGCCCAGGTGAGATTCGCTTCGGGCATCGCGGTACCCATCATGTCGGTGAAGTCGATCGTCCAATCGTTCGAGCCGTTGAGCGGGGGACGATTGCTCGCGTCTTCGAGGAAGACTTTCACTCCCATTTTCTCGTTGGCCGCGCCGAGACCCGTCGGCCCGAGATTGAACTCTGGCGTGGTGTCGGGACAGGACAGATCCATCGGCGGCGTGCCAGGATCGAGCGGATCAGGATCCATCCCCTCGTCATCCGAGCCGCATCCGTAGGCGAGGCCGCTCGCGATCAGCAACACCAACATGGCCGTGCGTGTAGCGCTCAATCTCATGCTGCACCCAATTCATTTACCCTGGCACGGATTCCGCGCGGGCGACAACTCCAGCTTCCCATACGTGTTCAACGCTCGCACGCAGTGTTGGTTACGGGAATCATGTAGAAGCTGTATCTTTTTTGGCCGCAGCTGAGAACTGCGGCGCATTGTCGCAGAGCGAAGGCTTGCAGCACCTGTACTAGGCGAGAAAAGCGCGACGCAGATCGCATCTTCGATCGCGGTTCCAAAACTGGTTTCAGCTGCGCAGAAGAAAGCGCCCGCGGGGGCAATCTGCGTGATTCCGGTGGGTTACGGGCGGCCCGACGCTGATGGCTGCAGCACGCGACTGACAGTATTCTGACAGCCTTCACTCGTTGCAGTGGCGGCCGCAGCTCGACGCGTTTTGCAACACGCTACGCGATTCGCGTCGTTCCGCGGTAGCGATAGCTGAGTGCGCCGGGCTTTGCCGGAAATGCGAGCATGAGTGAGGGCAACGAGGTGTCGTGTCCCATCAGCAAGACTTCGTCGTCGTCTGCAAACACGTCTCGCGGACTCGGCGCGTGGATCACCACGCCGTCCGCGCGGCGCATCGAGATCACGAGGACGCCTGGATGTAGCTTTTCAAGCTCTGCAACCGAGCGACCGACGCCGCGCGTCCCTTTCGGAATACGCATCGCGCGCATGCCCAATCCGAGCGTCGCGAGCTCGCGCATACGATTGCGTGCTTCGGGGGCATCGACGAGGTCGAGGATTGCCGGCCGCACGATGTGTTCCGCAATCTGCAAACCGCCGCTCGTGGACGGCAGCACGACTTCATCCGCGCCGGCTTGGCGCAGCTTGGGTTCGGTCAACGGATCCTCACCGCGCGCGATCAAGCGGATCTTCGCGTTCAAGCTACGCGCCGTGAGTGTGATGAAGACGTTGAGCGCGTCGTTCGGTAGCACGGTGGCGAGTGCACTCGCGCGTTCGATCCCGGCTGTTCGCAGCACATCGTCTTGAGTCGCATCGCCTTCGAGCACGAGCGCTCCGGATTCGCGCGCGTCCGAGACACGTTCGATGTTGGTGTCCACCACAACGCAGGTGCGCCCGGCTTGTGCGAGTTCGCGAACGAGAATGCGGCCGATCCGACCATAGCCGCAGATGATCACGTGTTCGTTCAAGCCCGCGATCTGTTTCTGCATGCGATGCCTTCCGAGCGCGCGATTGAGCTCGCCTTCCGTGATCATCTGAAAGAAGCCGCCCATGATGTAGATGAGCGCGGAGCAGCCCGAGATGATGAAGCCCATCGTGAAGATGCGCAGGCCATTCGACTCGAGATGGCGCACCTCGCCGTAACCGACACCGAAGATCGTGATGACGACCATGTAGATGGCGTCGAGCAGGTTCCAGCCGGCGATCACGTAGCCGACGACTCCGGTCACAGCAGTCAGCAGCAGGACCGCTGCGCCGACCAGCATCCGTCGTCCCGACCTACGCATTCAACACCTCGCTGCCCCCAGCGGCAGCAGGTATCTCGGAAGTGTCAGCGTAGCAAGCTGTCTGAGTGAGTAGCTCTTAGTACAAAGCTTTTGTCATCAGTCGGAAACACGCTGTTAGTGCGAACGTGTTGGAAGTCATCAATCGCCGCGCTTCAAGCCTGTGTCAGTCGGCGGTGGTGGCTCGGGCCGATGTGAGGGCGTGAGGGAGTACATCAGCCGGCACTCCCAGCGCGCGATCGTCTTGTACTGGACGTCTTCGTCGTGGAGATGCTTCGCGAGTCGGTAGCGCGACCAGACATCGTCGATGAAGCCGTGCAGCTTCCAAAAGATGTAGTTGGGCAGCGCAGTGTCGGTGCGTCCGAGGTTTGCGGGCGAGCGATTGACCGCCCATTGGTTGTGCATCGCTCCGTGTACGCCCGAGCCTTGAAGGCCGAGGCCGACGACTGGATCTTCGGGCGTCCAGCGGAACGTGCTCTCGATGAACACGCCGAGGTCGTCTTCGTTTGTGAATTGATCGAGGTGATCCTCGATGTTCTCCAAAATGTCGAAGCCGATCAGGTTGTCCGCGTTCCAGTCGATCGTCTTCCACGGCGTTGGATTTTCGGGATCGTCGATCGAGCGCGGAACGTGAGTCCAGCCGTCGAAGAGATCCGCGTGGGCTGGGAATGCGGTTCGGAACATGTGGATCATGTGCCGGTGCATGTGGAGGAACGCGAGGCCGGCGCCCGGTGCACCTTGCTGATATTCGGCGCGCCACAAGTTCTCGGCGACCAGTGATTCGGCGAAGTCGCAGCCTTCGGCCGGTGCCAAGCTCGCGCCGCAGAGATCGTCCCAGCGTCGCGTCGCGTGCCACGCGTCGTGTGCGGCTGGGAGCTCTAGTTCGTTGATCCAGTCGATGACGAGTTGCGGCAACAACACGTCGCGCGATCGACCGCTCGTCCATTCTACCGGCGCGGACGACTCCAGCATGGAGTCGCGAGGATCTGCCGGCATGTCCATCTCGCAGTGCTCGTCGGCGGGATCGGACGTCGCGGCATCCATGTCCATGCCAGCGTCGTCGTCGGGATCGGTCGGCATTGCCGAGTCGTGCATTGCCGCGTCGTGGTCCATCGGCATCTCGGCATCGGTCGCAGCGGCGTCGTGGTCCATCGGCATCTCGGCATCGGTCGCAGCGGCGTCGGGTTCAGGCACCGCGCCATCGGGCAGCTCGAGCGAAGCGTCCATGGCCATGCCGCCGTCAGCGGCCGCGTCAATCGCCCCAGTCGCCGGGCTGCCGGCCGCACCGATCGGCGCGGCGTCCATCGCAGCAGCACCGCCGCTCGCAGCTGCATCGGCATCCTCGCCCAACTTGGCGAGTATCCCTGAAACGTTTCCCCCTTCATCGCTGTTGCAGCCTGCCGCCATCAGCAGCACCGCAATCAGTCCGAAACCAAGTACGAGCAGTGACACCAACCCATCGACATCCCGTCGCCGACCGAAGTCGGCGTTCGACGTTGCCATGTGTGCGCTCTCCCAGCTTGAACGGCGCCCCATTGAACGGCGCTCGATGACGACGTGTCAATGTGACGAGCAGTAGGGCGCACAGCGACTGATCGTCGGATTTGTTCGCTGCCGATTCGGATCGAAGTGTGGCTGCGATTTGCGTGTAAGTGTTGTGAGCGTGGCACCCACCACGCGAACAAACACCGCACGCCAAGTAGAGCGCTGGGTTCGCGATCGAGATCACAACTCGAATGAATGCGAGTGAACGCGCAGTTGCGTGATCGCTTCGAGCAAGCAAAACCGTGAGTGTTCGTGCGAACGACTGTCGATCGATCGTGACTACTTTTCTGACCTATCTGAGACGGCGCGTAGCACAACCTGATCAGGTGGTTCGCATGTTTTACGCGCGTGCAAGGTTGCTCGCGATCTGTGTCGGCGTTCTCGAAACGTTTGGCGGTTGCCACGCTTACGACGAATCGCTGCTTCAATCAGAGCGCTCATTCAGTCAAAGACCTAAACCTGCACCGGCATCGCCGCCCGATGTTGTCGATGCCGCCACGAGCGACGCATCCAGCGTTTCCAGAGATGCGGCAGGTGACGACGAGGCTCTGGACAGCGCGTTCGGCGACTCTGGCAGCCAAAGCGAGGTCGATGCCTCGACGGGCGATCCTGTGGTCGTGGATGCGGCCATCCCGAATGCTGGGACGAGCGCGGCCGGAGCTGGTGGCGTGGGTGGTGAAGCGGTTGGCGGCGGAGCAGGTACTGGAGGCATCGCGGGCGGCTCGATTCCGCAAGCCGGCGCTGCGGCTGGTGGCGGCGTTGCGGTCGTAGCAGTCGAGTGCGCGGATGCCGGTGGTCAGGTTTGGCAGGCCAACGGGCATTGTTACTTCCCGCTGAGTGTCATGAACACATGGTTCGTGAGTCGGGATCGTTGTCGTGAGCTCGGCGCGCATCTCGTGTCGATCTCGTCTGCGGCCGAACAGGTCTTTGTGAGCGGAATGGTTGGAGTTGGACCGCGTTGGACAGGCCTATCTCGTTTCGGTGCTCCTGCATTTAGTTGGGTCGACGGCGAGAGCATGACCTACGAGAATTGGGAAGCAGGCGCACCGAACCAGAAGAGCGAGGCTGCGGTTGCGGTTCGTAACGGTACATTCTTGTGGTTCGACGACCAGGTCAGTCAGGCGTACGCGGCGATCTGCGAGCGGCAATGAACTGACTGCGCCTTTCAGAGCGCCGAT
>DASRXR010000530.1:0-2423 GCA_035687405.1 Polyangiales bacterium | reverse complement strand
GACGACGTTAGTCCCAAGCCAACTCCGTCTTTCTTCGTCGTGAACATCGGCTCGAACACCGTGTGTCGATGCTCCTCGAGAATCCCCGGGCCATCGTCTTCGACGACCACGCGCAAGCGCTGGCCTTCGATGCTGGTCGTCACTCTCACCCTGATCGGTCGCTCCGCCGCTTCGAGCGCGTTGATCACGAGGTTCACGAAGATCTGCTCGATCGTGATCAGGTTGCCGCGCACCGACACCTCGTGATCCGCGTGCACGATCAGCTCGTGCGGCCCCATCCGAAGCTGCGGGCGGAGCAAACTCTGCATGCGCGACAACACCTTGTGAACCGAAACTGCGGACGGCACCGGCGGCCCGAGGCGCAGAAAGTCGAGCAAACAATCGATCGTCTCTCGCAAGCAGAACGAGGCCGCGCGCAAGTCTTGGAGGATCTCACGCGCGCGTTCACCGGAGAGCCCGCCCGCACGCCGCGCGAGTACGTCGATGCCAAATACGATCGAGGACAACGGCGCGCGCAGGTCGTGAACCGCTGCTGCAACCACACGTCCGAGCGACTCGAGCCGCTGCCGGTGAAGGCGATATGCGAGCTCGCTGTGCTTCTGCGAGACCTCACTCAAGACCAGGAGCCAGTCGTCACCGAGCCGGTGGCGATTGCAGCTGAGCATGAAACCTTGATCACCGCCGGGCCGCCATTGCACGGCTTCGTCGTGCTCTGCCGATGCGATCATCTTCCACAACGACGACGAGAGTTTCGCCGGCAACGACTGCAGGTTCGCGCCTGCGCGCGTCAGTAGTGCGACCCCTGCCGGCGATCCACCGAGCACGCCTCCTTCGTCGTCGCACACCACGAGCGCTGCACTCGCGCGCTCGAGCGTGATCGTGTTCACAGGCAGCGCACGTCGCGCCGGCGCGAGCTGATCTTGAATGCTGATCGCGTGATTCACGATGCGACTCAATCTCGTTTACAACGCGATCGGTTCGCAATCCGGAGATGCCTGATCTGCGATTAGGGATTTAGATCAATCCGCGGACGCCACCCAGGGATTTCCCGGTGCGCGTGCCACGCACACTGTTGATCCGAGCACGCTCACGAAGTGACACCATGACTCATGCAGCGCTAGCCAAGTGCGGCTCGAGACAGCTCGAGTGACGCAATCAGCAGTGCTGGAGTGACAGATCAGCTACCGCGCCGCCGCTCATCGACTTGCGCGATGTCGTCGTCGAGCTTCGGGGGCACGAAGCGGTCGCTGCTTCCGCTCCGCACGTGCCACTCGGCCGCGTGCGCTACCAGCGCCGCCGCCGTATCGACCCCGAGCTTCTGCTTGATGTTGGCACGATGCGATTCGACCGTCTTCGCGCTCAAGCACAACTGCCGCGCGATCTCCTTCGTCGACACGCCCTGACCGACCAGCCGATAGATTTGAAGCTCTCGGTTCGACAGTCCAGACAAGTCGTCGTTTGCAGCTGCTGGCTTCGGTGTCGGACGGCCAGTCGAGGTCAGTGAGCGCAGCAAGCTCGCGTTCACCGCCGCGCTGACGTAAATCTCACCGGCGAGTACGGTGCGGATCGCTTGGAGCAGCACGTCGGTGCCTTCATGCTTCATGACGTAGCCGCAGCCGCCCGCTTGCAGCACGCGTTTCGCGTAGACGGCTTCGTCGTGCATCGAGAGCGCGAGCGTCGATACGTCGTTTTCGGGATCTTCCGACAAGAGCGAGATTAGATCGAGTCCGCTCCCGGCGCCGAGCGAGAGATCGATCAGCGCGACATCGGGCTTGAGCCGCCGAACGGCTGTCAGCGCAGATGCGATATCCACCGCGCTCCCGCAGACTTCGAGGTCGTGCTGCCCGGTGAGCAGCAGCGTGATGCCCTCGCGCACGATCGGATGATCGTCGACGACCAGTACTTTTCGAACGGCGGTTCTCACTCGTCGGCCCCGCAGTCGCCAGCGTCGCGACACATGCTCAAAGACAACAACCGAGTACGTCGAAGCGTTCGCGTAGTGTCAAATGATCGAGCGCCCATAACTATCATCGTGCGCGAGAATGGCAACGTAGATAGATACGTACATGTTCATACGAGCGTGCACCCGAGTGGTCTGTAATGTTGATGTCAGCCGCGCATCAGATTGCGCGCTCGCGGTTCATGAATCCATCGGCCGCGTATATGACCAAACCTGACCAAATCAGCATGAAGCCCAGAGCTTTCATCGGCGGAAATGGCTCGTGTAGTATCAGTACTCCAATGGCTAGTGAGATCGTCGGGCCGATGTATTGCATCACTCCGACGGTCGAGTAGCGGACTCGGCGCGCACCGTAGGCAAATAGCCAAAGTGGCAACGCCGTGAGCGCGCCGGACAAGATCAACAAGACCCAGGTCGTCGGCGTTCCACCGCGCACGAAGCCGGTGCCTTCGATCTCGCAATA
>DASRXR010000529.1:0-13630 GCA_035687405.1 Polyangiales bacterium | reverse complement strand
CCTGCGGGTCCAGCGCGGCCGCTCGAGAATAAGCCGAGCTTGAGGCTCAAGCTCGAAGGCGACACGTACTACGAAGCGAACGAGGGGCGCGTCAAAGTTCCGAAGCGGCGCGGCCCGGTCTTCTTCGGCTTTCTGCTCGTGGTCTCGATGCTCGCGGTCGGCGCGTTCTTGTGGATCGACGGGCATGGCGGCATCGAGAACTTCGTGGCCGCGTTGTCGCACCTCGGCGAGCCGTCACAGGACCCTGCAGTTCAAAGCTCGGTCACGTACGTCGAGCCGAACAACGGTCAGCCCGCGGCATCGGGTGCGCTCGCCGCGACGCCGGGCACGCAGCCGCAAGGTACGCAGCCGCCAGCAGCAATGCCGCCTGCAGCGGCACCGCAACAGCCGGCGACAGCGGCGAAGCCAGCGGAGCAAGCGGCTCCTCAACCGACCGGCCAGGTCGCGACCGGCGAGATCGAAGCGCCGGACGAGCAGCCTGCCAACGGAGCGCAGCCGGCGAACGAAACGGGCGTGAAGACCGAACAGCCGGCGGCAGCGAAGCCCAAGCCGAAGCCCGTCGCGGCGAAGCCGAAGCCCAAACCGGCGGTGCATCGAGACCCGGTGTTGAAGGTGCAGCCGCTCGGCGACGTGTTGAACGCAGCACCGCCAGATCCGGGCGGCGGACCCTCATTGCCACCACCCGATCCTCCGGCACCAGACTGAAAAAAAGGGCGCGTATACCGCGCCCTTTTTCAGTCTCAGAAGTTGATCTGCCTCAGGCCCAGAAGTCCGTGTCCGGCAGATCCATCAAGTTCGGAGCGCCGGACAACATCGTGGGGACGAGCCCTCGCGTTCGCGGCAACAGCCGCTGGAAGTAGAACCGCGCAGTGTGGATCTTCGCTTTATAGAACTCGGGATCGGGCACGCCTGCTTTCAGCTTCCTGAACGAGACGTCCGCCATCTTCGCGAACAAGTACGCGTACGTCACGTAGCCGGAGTAGCTCAGGAAGTCGTACGACGCCGCGCCCGCTTCATCCGGGTTCGCGATCGCGCGGTGCAAGAGGTCGTTCACGAGCCCGCGCCACTCTTTGGTGAGCGGCTCGAGCGTTCGAATGAACTCCGAGAGCTCCGAGCTCTCTTCGTGCTGCGCGCAAAACGCGTCGATCTCGTCCGTGAACTGCCGCAAGCTCGCACCACCGGTCGCGAGAACTTTGCGCCCGAGCAAGTCGAGCGCCTGGATGCCATTCGCGCCTTCGTACTGCTGCAGAATGCGGCCGTCGCGGACGAGCTGCTCCATCCCGTGCTCGCGAATGTAGCCGTGACCGCCGAACACCTGCATCCCGAGGTTCGCCGACTCGAACCCCGTGTCGGTCATGAACGCCTTACAGATCGGCGTCAACAACTCCATCAACGACTCGGCGCGCTCGGCTTCATCCGTATCCGGCAACCGCAGCACGATATCCGCGAGCGTCCCGCAGTAATAGGCGAGCGCACGCGCACCCTCTGCAAACGCGCGCTGCGTGAGCAGCATGCGCCGCACGTCGGGATGGACGATGATCGGATCAGCCGGCTTGTCCGGCGCCTTCGGCCCCGTGAGCGAGCGCATCTGAAGCCGCTCGCGCGCGTATTCGACCGCGCCCTGGAACGACGCTGCACCTTGCGACATGCCCTGCATGCCGGTCCCGAGACGCGCGACGTTCATCATCGTGAACATCGCGCGCAGACCCTTGTGCGGCGCGCCGATCAAGAAGCCCTTCGCGTCCTCGAACACGATCACACACGTGGCCGACGCCTTGATGCCCATCTTGTGCTCGATCGACGCGCACTTCACGGCGTTGCGCTCGCCGACTTCACCGGCGCCCTTCCCGGGCAAGAACTTCGGCACGATGAACAAGCTGATGCCCTTCGTGCCCGGAGGTGCGTCCGGCAAACGCGCGAGCACCAAGTGCACGATGTTGTCGGTCATGTCGTGCTCGCCCGCCGAGATGAAGATCTTCTCGCCGGTGAGGTTGAACGAGCCGTCCCGATTCGGAACCGCCTTCGTGCGCAACATACCGAGGTCGGTGCCGCAGTGCGCCTCGGTCAAGCACATCGTGCCCGACCAGGTACCGGCGACCATCGACGGCAAATACGTCTGCTTCTGCTCCGGCGTACCGTGCTCACGAATACACGCGATCGCGCCGTTCGTGAGGCCCGGGTACATGCAGAATGAGTTGTTCGCGGACGCGAGCATCTCGGAGCACACGAGCTGCAGTGACACCGGCAAACCCTGGCCACCGTACTCCGGGTCACCCGTCATGCAGCCGAGTCCCGCCTCGTAGTACTGCTTGTACGCGTCCTTGAAGCCCTTCGGCACACGTACGCCCTTCTCGCTCCAGTGACAGCCTTCCTCGTCTCCCGTCCGATTCAGAGGCGCGATGACGGTCTCGACGAGCTTCGCTGTCTCACCCAGCATCGCATCGATGACCTCGCGGCTCAGATCGGTCCCGCCGGGGATGTGCTCGTAGTGCTTCTCGATGTCGAGCAGGTCGTACAGGACGAAGCGCATGTCGCGCAGTGGGGCTTTGTATTGAGGCATATTCTTCGCTACTCCAGCAGCAGTGCGAGCCAGCGCGCACGTTCCAACCTTCATTTCACGTAAGCCCCGCACAAATGGCAACCCCAAAGGCGGCTCTGGCGGGGCAATCTTGTGGCGCTTCATTCGAACACACTCGATCACGACCCAAGCTGGCCCCCAGCAAACCCGGTATCATCAGCCCGAAGCATCCGTGGAACCGCCCAAGAACACGCCAGAAACGGCTCCGACCGAGCGCCCGCCGGAGCTGAGCCCCGAGCCGTCCGCCGACGCTGCATTGCGTGTTGCTGCGCCTGCGCAGTCGCAAAATGTCGGCTCGCACGCGAGCTCACACGTGGCTGAGATTGCTTCGAGCCCGCTGCCGCCGCCATCAGATGCTGGGCACGCGCGCGTCGACGCGGCGGCGCGTACCGAAGTGCAAACGAAGAGCCCGCGACCCGGTGATCCGTGGATCGGTCGCATCCTCGATGAACGCTATCGGATCAGCGAACGGCTCGGTGAAGGCGGCATGGGCGCAGTGTTCGTCGCCGAGCACCTGAAGCTGCGCAAACAAGTCGCGCTGAAGGTGATTCGCGCGGAGCTCGCCGGCAACGGTGAAGTCGCAGTGCGGTTTGCGCGCGAAGCGATGGCGACCGCGCAGTTCGAGCACCCGCACGTCGCGAGCGCGATCGACTACGGCACGCTGACCGAAGGCGGCGCGTACCTGGTGATGCAACTCGTGCGCGGGCAGAGCTTGCGCGATCTGCTCGAAGCGCAAAAGAAGTTGCCGTGGCCGGTCGCGTGCGAGTTGCTCGCGCAAGTCGCCGACGCGCTGTCGGCGGCGCGCGGCGCCGGAATCGTGCATCGCGATCTCAAACCCGAAAACATCTTGGTCGAGACGCGCGAAGACGGTTCGCGCCTCGCGAAGATCCTCGACTTCGGAATCGCGCACGTCGTGCCGCAAGCGACCGCGCTCGAGCCGCACAGCCGCGAGCTGACGCGCATCGGAACGGTGATGGGCACCCCGGGCTACATGTCGCCCGAGCAAGCGGTCGGCGACAAGATCGATCATCGCACCGACCTGTACGCGCTCGGCGTCGTGCTCTGGGAGTGCATCGCGGGTCGACCGCTCTGGGACGGGCCCGACATCACGTCGATCATCGGTCAGCAGCTGCGCGACGACGCGCCGCGCTTGCGCAATTTGCCTGGGCTTCGCGTGCCGCGCGCGCTCGACGAGCTGGTTCAGCGGTTGTGCTCGCGCACGCCGGACGGGCGGCCCGATCACGCCGGCGCGGTTCGCGATCAACTGCGCGCGCTCGCCCACGCGCCGCGACTCGCCGATCGGCCGCTCGGATTCATCTACGACGCCTGGCTGCAAGCGCGGGGCTACTTCATGGCGCTGCCGGGGCAGACGCGCGCGCTGCTCGGGCTGGGTGCGGTCGCAGCGGTGCTCGGGATTCTCGCGCTCAGCTCGGGCTCACCGCCGCCATCGGCTGCGAAGCCCGCCGAGCCGGCAGCCGTGGGCGAAAACGAGCTGAAGCCGGCCGAAGCTGGCGGGCAGCCCACCCTGGTGCAGCGGGCGATGGACGCCGCGCGCAAAGCGGTGACACCCGGATCGGTCGAACCGCCGAAGCCCGCAATTCCCGCCGAGGTCGCCGAACCGGTGAAGACGATGCAGGAATCCCAGCGCACGTCCGAGCGGCGCAAGGCAGCGTTGAAGGTGCTCGCGTACAAGGGCAAGCTGCCGGCCCACATCAAAGCGATCGCGACGCTCGAAGAAGCGCGAACGTGTCGCGAGCGCAAAGAAGCGATCGCAGCGATCATCACGCTGAACGACGCGCGCTGCCTCGATACCGTGCGTCGCTACGCGGATGCGGGCAAGACCGGCTGCGGTTTTTTGAGCCTCGAGGATTGCTACAGCTGCATCCGGAGCGACCTGCGAAAAGCCGTCTCGTCACTCGAGGCCAAGCCGGAGTGACTCGCGTCAGACGCGTGAGATCACGCAGCAGTTCTTGCCAGCGCGCTTCGCGTCGAGCAGCGCATCGTCCGCCCGCTTCAACCACTCGAGTTTCGTCTCGGGCATGTGGAGCGTGGCAACTCCGATGCTGACGCTGAGCGAGAGCCCCGGATTCGACTCGATCCGAATCGTGCCGATCGCCGTTCGAGCACGTTCCGCCATGCGCCGCGCTTCGATCGCGTCTGCATCGCGCACGATCACGGCAAACTCTTCGCCGCCGTAGCGAGATACGAAATCGCACTTGCGCAAGAACGCTCTCGCGAGCGCTTTGCCGATCGTGCTCAACGCCTCGTCGCCGATCAGGTGTCCGAGGCTGTCGTTCAGTTGCTTGAAGTTGTCGACGTCGATCATGAGCAGCGACACCGGCGCGCCGGTCATGCCGTCGAACTCGATGACTCGGTCCGAGAACGAGTCGAAGGCGCGCCGGTTGTGGACACCGGTCAGCGCATCGGTCTCCGCGTTCTTGCGCGACTCTTGGAGCCGCCCGTGCAACTGGCGCAGCTCCGCGCCGAGCGCAGCCACTTCCTCGTTGCGCCGCTTCTCCCGCGAGCCGATCAAGCTCGACAGCTCGGTCGTGACCATTTGCACTTCGCGCCGCAACTCTTCGAGCGTGGCCTTTTGCGATCGTTCGCGCAGCCGGGCAATCGACTGCTTCATTTGCACGTCGCCCTCGCCGTCCCGAAGCAGCACGCGTTCGATGTTGCCGAACACCGCCGAGATCATCGTGCGAAAGTCGGTCAGCGCAGAGCGAACGTAGGCGAGCTCGCTCGTCCGCAGGTCGCGGACGAAACGTCGAACACCGATGAAGTCGCGGTCGCTGGTCTTGCCGGTGTCTGGGTGTGGACCACCCATGAGCAGGTGTCGCATCCACGCATCAGCCCGCTTCTTGATTTCCTCGGCCTTGTGGGCCGGGGTATCGAACGCGTGGTCCCCACACGCGCGGAGCATGTCGGCGAGAGTATCGAGAGCGAGGTACTGGTGGTCCGAGTCGAGACGACTCTGAGGGGCGACATTCGCCATGGAGCACAGCCTGAGTCGGCTGCTCGCGCGACAACCTTGAGCGCCCGCGACGCGAAGTTCAGGCGCCGGCGCGCCGGCTAGCCAGGAATGCTTTAGCCAGGTCGGCGATTTCATTGAAGTCGAGCGGAGTGATCTCCTTGCGCGTGTACGACTCGATCTGATCCTCCGGCAGATTAGCGAGGAACCGAGAGGGCACGAGCTTCTGGAGCTCGCCCCGGAACATTCGCTTCTCCGGCCGCGTCAGGTAGAGCCGATCACGCGCGCGCGTGACTCCGACGTAGAACAGCCGCCGCTCTTCCTCCACGTCGGCCGGCGCAACCTCGGTCAGCTTGGGATCAGTCGTGCGGCTGTGCGGGAGCTGGCCCTCGACGCAGCCGATCAAGAAGACCACGCCGAACTCGAGGCCCTTCGCGGCGTGCAACGTCGAGAGCACGACGCCCGGCTCCGCGGCCTTGTCGTCGTTGTCTCCGCGCAGCGTGACGCGCTCGAGAAAACCTTGGAGCGACCGCTGACTGACGTCGGCGCGGGCCTCGTAGCGTTCGAGCCAGCCCAAGAAGTGCTCGACATTGCCGTGACGCACCGTACCCTGCGCGCCGCCATCGGCTGCAGCATGAAGGTCGCCCTTCAGGTTGATCGATTCGAACAGCTCGCGGGCAGCGCGCGTCAGGCCGCCGCCCGCTTCCATTTTCTCGGAAGCGGTCGACAAGACCTTCATGAACTGGCCGATCGACGCGCGCGCCGCGTCCGGGATGCCCTCGATGTCGGGCGCGTGTGCCAGTGCTTGGCCAAACGAAAGGCCGCGAGCTTCCGCGAACTCGTCGAGTCGCTCGACGGTCTTCGCGCCGACGCCGCGTGCGGGATAGTTGATGATGCGCCGCAATGAGATGTCATCGGCGGGGTTGATCACGGCGCGCAGATAGGCCGCGGCGTCTTTCACTTCTTTGCGATCGAAGAACTGCGTACCGCCGTACAACTGGTACGGCACGTTGAGCGCGCGCAGCTCCTCTTCGATTAGCCGCGCCTGCAAGTTCGAGCGGTACAACACGGCCATGTCGGAGGGTGGGCGCCCCTCGGTCGCCAGCTCCTTCAACTCGCCGGCGACGAGCTTCGCTTCCGCTCCAGCGTCTTGCGTCACGCAGAGGCGCACGCGGTCACCTTGCCCGCGTGCCGCGCGCAGCACTTTGCCATGCCGGCGCTGCGTGCTCTGCGCGATCGCCGCGTTGGCGACGTCGAGGATCGGTGCAACCGACCGATAGTTGTCTTCGAGCTTGACGATGCGCGTGCCGGCGAAGTGCTTGTCGAAGTCCAAGATGTTGCCGACCTCGGCACCGCGCCACGCGTAGATCGACTGATCGTCGTCGCCGACGACGCAGACGTTTCCGAGCTCGTTCACCAGCAACTTCACGAACTCGAGTTGCACTTTGCTCGTGTCTTGAAACTCGTCGACCATGACGTGCCGAAAACGCCCGCGCCACTTCTCGCGCACGCTCGCGTGTTCGCGCAGGTGCCGGACCGGCACGAGCACGAGATCATCGAAGTCGAGCGCTCGCATCGCGCGCAGTCGATCGACGTACTCGGGATACACTTCGCGCGCGACGTCGTCGTACTCGAAGTCCGACTCCGGCACTGCATCCGGCATGAGCCCGTCGTTTTTCCACTTCGAGATGCGCGCGAGGATCGCCATCGGATCGAGCTTCCGCGCGGCGCCACTCATGCGCATGTTGCGCAGCACGTCTTTCACGACGCCGAGGCTGTCGCCTTGATCGAAGATCACGAAACGTTTGCCGAGACCGATCGCAACTTTTTCTTCGTGGACGAAGCGCACGCCGAAGCTGTGAAAGGTCGAGAGCACGAGCGCCTCGGCCTGTTTCTTGCCGACGAGTTGCTGCATGCGATGGCGCATCTCGTCCGCGGCTTTGTTCGTGAAGCTGACCGCCAGGATGGCTTCCGGGCGCACGCCCTCCGAGAGCAGCGCGGCAATCCGATGCGTGAGCACGCGCGTCTTGCCGCTTCCAGCGCCGGCGAGGATCAACAAGGGACCTTGGCGGTGTTCGACCGCCGTGCGTTGTGCTGCGTTGAGACCGGCCATGGATTGGGGCTCGCAAACCTCAGGGACGATCCCGGTTGGTGTCAACGACAACGAACGCGCTCCACCCAGCAAAATTGTCAGTTTCACAAAAAGGTGCAGCCACGCGCGAACGTTGTTGCCACGATCGATCGCGGACCGTACTCTAATTACAGAGTGGCCATGTGGATCGACGCTCTCGCGTCACGTTCCGGCCCGCTCCTACACGCGGCGACGCTGTTTACCGCGCATCATGGTCTCGAACCTGATCCACCGCGCGGTGTCGCCGGCCTCGGGGAGCTCTCACGGTTGATCCGTCGGGCGCGCACGCAGTTTGCGAGCGACGAAGAGTCGCGCGAGTTCTTGGAAGGCGCGGGTGCGTATCTGGCGCTTTTACTGCTCGATCACTGGCGCAATGCCAGTCACACCAGCCACGCGGGCTCCCATCGGCTGAAGCTCGGTGAGTGTGGCACGTTCGATCCTTTTGCCGCGGTGGCGCACGCGCTCGACGCGGAAGACGCGAAGCGGACCCTGCTCGCGGAGCTGCAGCTGGCGGAGCATGAAGCAGAGGGCGTCAGTCCGACGGCGCGAGTCGTCGCGGAAGTGCGCCGCGTGCTGCAGGACCGCCCCGATGCGCACGTGACCGATCACTTCGATCGCACCGTGTGGATCGAGCTCGCGGGGAACCGTGTCGAGCTCGATCTCAGTCGCATCGTCGAAGTCACGCGTGACGAGCCCGAGACGATCCTGCGCTCGGCGGTGCAGCGCTTGTGCGCGTCGCTCGCGGGCGATGCGGGCCGCAGCTCTGAGCTGCCGTGGAACGTCGCGCGGACGTTGATTTTTCCCCGGCTGGTCGGGCCCAGCTTCGCGTCGGCCGTACCGGCCGACTCGGCAGACTTGTACTTGCGGCAGCTTGGCTCCGAAGTGTGGGAGACGCTCGTACTGAAGACTCGGGAGCGCGCGCGCTACATCCGGCGCCAAGAGCTCGCGGATTGGTCGAAGGACGGCGCCACACCGCGGGGCCAAGCGCTGGAAAACCTCGCACGCGAGAGTGGCCGCGCGCGGTTTTTGCAGCACGACACGCCGCACGGGCCGCTGGTCATCGCGGAGAGCCGCGACGGTCTCGATGCTGCGCGCCTGCTCTTGCCCGGCTTGCACGACCTCTTGTCGGGGTTGCTCGGCAGTCCGTTTCTCGTCGCGATCCCACATCGCGATACCTTGCTCGCAGGACCGAGCGAGCCAGCGCCGCTCGTCGAAGAGCTCAAGCGGCGCGCGCGCAGCGCCGCGCGAGGTGCGCCGCACGCGATCAGCGCGCAGCTGTGGGTGATTCGCGGCCCGAGCGAGTGAGCCCGTTCGAGAGTGGGCGAGCGCTGATCCGCGTCTTGACGAGCACGACTTGGTACGGGTTCCAAGTCGAGGCGTTCCAATACACTTCAGCCGTGCGTTCGCCGCTCGCAGCTGCAGCGGGATCTTTGATCTCTTCCGCCCAGTCGTCGATGAAGTTCACGCCGTACAAGCGCCCGATGCGGTTGCCCGACAACTCGTCTTGCGCGCCATGCACGAACTCGCCGCCCAAACAACTCGGACCGACCTTGCCGAGCTTGCTGGGATCGGTGACCGCCAGGCCGACGAGTGTCGCAAACAAGTCGAGCGGCGTATGCGGGTCGCCTTCTTTCAAGCAACCCGGCAGCGCTTCGGGATCGTCGCCACACGCCAGATAGCGCGCCGCCGCCTGCCGCGTGAGCACCGGTTCGGGAGAGCTCCACGCGCCGAGGGCATCACTTCGGGTTGGCGCGCCCCACGGATGCTGCGCCAGGCGCATGTGGATCGCGCCGGGCGCGAACGGCAAGTGCACCGGATCGCGTGCGCGGCCGCTGCTGCGGAGCACCATGAAGGCAGGTAGATCGCCGCCGTAGAACATCAACCAACGGCCGAGTGGCGCGACGTAGCTCACGGTCATCTGCGAGACGTAGTCGATCTCCGGCTCGCGCCAGTCGAGCTTCGCGCCGCCCTGAGCGGCGACGAGTTTGGCGTCGGTCCCGTAGATCGGCTGCGCGTCGTTCTCGTTGTCGGACCAGGCAGGTTTGCCCGATGGGCCGTAGCCCGCGAAAAACCGCGGATTGAACTGTGCTTTTTCGGGAGCGCCGCGCAGGGTCTCGAGCGGCTGGTAGGCGAAGAACGGCAGCGCTTGCGCGCCCTCGACTTCGACGAATGCCGCGCGGCCCCAGATCAAGAGCGTGTGATAACCGGGGCGATAGTCGTTCTTCTCGGGGTGCTCCGGATCGAAGAACGCGACGCTCTTCGCGGTGAGGTTTTGAAAGCGATTCGTGACCCAGCGCGCGACCGTGCCGTAGTCGAGCGGATGATCGGGCCACAGCGCAGCGCCGACGTACAACACGCGCGCGATGCCGCGACGCATGTCATCGTGGTACCAGGTCGGCACGACGCGGCCTTGTGGCAAATTGAGATCGAATGGCTTCGTCGCGAGGCAGACTCCGCGCTCTGATTTGCCGCACTGCGCGGGTGAACCGCAGTCGTCGCTGGTCCGGCAGTACGTCGGCGAGGCGTCAGCACTCAGCTTGATCGCGGGCGAACACTCACCGAGCTTCGGGCCGGCGTAGCTCGGATCGCTCGAGCATTGCATCCCGCTCGAACAATCAGTGTTGCTCGCGCAATACGCTGGGTCGTCGCGAAAGAAGATGCCGTAGACGCGCTCGCCGTCGCTGAACGCGGTTTCGGGCGTGCGAAGCGAGCTCATGTCCATCACGCTGTCGGCGCTTCGCGCGATCGCATTCGGAAAGACTCGAATGCGCGGCGGCATCGTGGGCGCTTCTGGATCCGCTTTGGGGATCTCGAGCAAGTTGCACGAGGCGGCCGCTTTGGGATCCGGCGGGCCCGGCTGAAACACAGCGGGCCGCGCACGTGGCAACCAAGCTTGGAGGTCGTCGCTCGGGAGTGTCGGGTATTCGCAGGCATCGACCGGCCTCGCCCACGTGTCGCCGAATAACATCGTGAGCTTGTCGGAGTTCTCGGGGCGTGCGGTGAAGCCGAGATCCGTGCCGTAGATGCCGTCGATGCCGTTGCGTGGGCCAACCAGGCTACACAACGGCCAGCTGCGAGCGGCGACGCCGCTCGGCTGACGAGGAGGCGTCGTGCGCATCGCGCGAAGGTCGCGCGAGTCGCGAACGCAAGTCGTGGTCGCAAGGACTGCGATGAGCGCAACTGCGAGCCAGGCGAGTTGCCCGGGTGCGCGAGTCGTTTGCGACGGCTTCTTCTGCATTCGGCCTGAAATAGACGCGACAACGCCACATGCCAACTAAAGCGCGCTCACGCTGCCCCGGTTGCGCACCACTAGCGCGCAACCGCGCGTCACGGCATTCTCGCGCGCACTTAAACCTGGAGATGGCCCTATGAGCGGTACGACTCGAGCTCCCGTCGGCGACATCGCGAGCTACTCACGCGAAGCGTTCACGCACCGAGGGGTATCACACGACGTGTACCGCAAAGGCAGTGGCCCGGCCGTGATCGTACTCAGCGAGATCCCCGGCATCACGCCGCAGCAACTCGGCTTTGCAGATCGCCTCGCCGCCATGGGCTGCAGCGCGATCCTACCGCACATGTTCGGAACACCGGGCCGCTCGGCTACACGCAAGCCTGGCTCGCTCGACGTGCCGTATGCGTTGCGCAGCGTCGCGAAGGTTTGCATCAGTCGCGAGTTCAGCATGTTCGCGGCCGGCGCCTCCTCACCCATCATCGATTGGTTGCGCGCGCTCGCCGCAGCCGAACACGAGCGCTGCAAAGGCCCCGGCGTCGGTGTGATTGGAATGTGCCTCACGGGCGGATTTGCACTCGCAATGGCGGTCGATCCGCACGTGCTCGTGCCGGTGTTGTCGCAACCTTCGCTACCCGCGACGCTCAGCGCGAAGCATCGCAACTCGATCGACTGCAGCGCGGCCGACCTCGAACGCGTCGCATGGCGTTGCGCAAACGAGCAGCTGCGCGTCGTCGGCCTTCGCTTCCACGGCGATCCGCTCGTGCCGAAGGAGCGCTTCGAATTTCTCAAGCGCGCCCTCGGGGACGGGTTCGTCGCAGTCGAATTGCCGCAGTCCGCAGGCCACCCCGAGGGGTTTCTAGCCAGACGTCACTCGATCCTGACACACGACCTGATCGATGAGCCCGGGGAGCTCACGCGAGCAGCGCTCGATCAAGTGCTGCACATGCTGCGAACGAAGCTGTTTTCGTGACCTCTCAGCTCAGGCTGCAGGGCGCGAAGGCCGCAGCGGCGACGGCGAAGGCCGCTTGCCGGTCTCGCGATACTGGATGTAGTCGCGAAGAATTTGAGCGTGGTCGAACGAGAGCTGCGTGGGCACTTCGTTCGGGTCGTAGACCTGAAGGGCCGCGGCGTCATCCATCGCTTGCGGCTCGCCCTGGGCGCTCGCCACGTACACGACTGATACGGCATGCCCGCGCGGGTCGCGGTCTGGATGCGAGTACACACCGAGCAGAACTTCGAGCCCGATGCGCAGGTTTGTTTCCTCGGCCGCTTCGCGAATCGCGGCTTGCTCGACCTGCTCTCCGACGTCGACGAAACCACCCGGCAGGGCCCAGCCGAGCGGCTCGTGCTTTCGCTCGATCAAAACGATGGGGCGACCCGGCCGATCGATGAGCTCAATCACGATGTCTACGGCGAGAAGCGGCGTCTGTGGCGCTGGCATTTGACTGTCCTAGAGCATGAAACAGATTGAACGAACAACTGAACACTAGTGCTCCGACAGCGTGGCGATGTGCCGCAGGCCAGACCGGGCGCGACATTCGTGCTGCGTCGTCGCCGCCATGCGCGGCAGCTCTCGGAGCTGACGAGCGCGTCAGCTACCGCGTGCGGCTCGAAACGTGTTCGCATCCATAGTGCGCAACGTGATCACGACAGCATGGCATTTGCCGTCAAAACATCGTGCTTGTCGCGTCGCGCAGCACGCGACGACACTTGCTTCGAGAACCTCGCAGCGCACAACGAGTGCGCGATGCGCGACACGAGAACGATAAACGCGCGCCGTTTTCGAAACGTTGGCGGGTCGCACGCGTTGCGCAAGCCAGCCAACACTGACCCCGACCGCTCAACCTGGCGCACCTACCTGTATGACAGATCGGTGTCATGGCTTGCCAAATGGGTGTTTATCCAGCCCGCAGACAGCCTTGCCGACCTCCAGAGGGGTAGCGGCGCATCCTTGCCGTTTCAAAACTGTGTCCAAATCGAGACAAAGGCTTCCGCAGCAAAAGTCCGGCATTTCCCCCACATTTTTGGTTTGTTATCGTCCTTGCACAGGGTGGAGCTAACCCTGGCAACTTCATGGCACTGCGAAACTCGGATGACGGCCAGTTGCAAACCGCCCCTCGCGTGAGCGCTGAGCACGAAGCCGTCGTCGCTTCGATCACATCTTCGACTCGCAGCATGCGCCCGGTGGCGTGCAGCCTCACCGACGGGTACTCGTTCGGTCGCTATCAAATCGTCCGGTTGATCGCGATCGGCGGCATGTCGGAAGTCTACGAAGCCGTGCACAACGGCCTCGAGAAGCGCGTTGCACTGAAAGTGCTCCGACCCGATCTTGCGCAGAGCCCCGAAGCCCGCGAACGGTTTGTTTCGGAGGGCATTAACGCTGCACGCATCCGCCATACGAACGTCGTCGACGTCACGGATGTCGGCATCGTCGACGAGCTTCCGTATCTCGTGATGTCCCTACTCGAGGGTGAAGACCTCGGCAGACTTTACGAGCGCCAGGGACGGCTGCCGGTAGCCGACCTAGTCGACCTGCTGTTGCCGGTCGCGTGCGCCGCTGCGGTCGGACACTCGCACGGCATCGTTCATCGCGACTTGAAGCCGGACAACATCTTCCTGCACCGCGAAGGCTGCCGGCTGATCCCGAAGGTTTTGGACTTCGGCGTATCGCGCTCCATGCATGCTCGGCGCATCACACCGAACGCACGCGTGTTTGGG
>DASRXR010000528.1:0-3284 GCA_035687405.1 Polyangiales bacterium | reverse complement strand
CGTTCGTGCCGAGCGTGATCGTCGCGCTCACCTGCGGCGTGTGCAATGCGTTCTTCTCGACCGGCAACATGCAGGTTCAAAAGGACTTTCACATCGGTGTCACGCCGTTCGGGACGGACGGTGGGACATTGTTTTTGCCCCGACCCCAGCGCGTACGGCCGTCCGATCCCAACGCAGAGCCTTCTGCGCCCGAACCGGACGCCCCGGCCGATCCCAACGCTCCGGCCGACCCGAACGCCCCGCCCCCCAGCCAGTTAAAGCCCGCGCCCGGGCAGCCGGGCGTTCCGGCACAGCCGAATTCGCCACCGCCCCAACAGGGTTTGCCTCCGCCGCCGCTTCCGCCCGGCCCGGGGAAGTGACCGTGCACCCGATTCTCACGACCCTCGAGGTCGCCGGCGTTCAGGTTCCGATCGGCGGCTACGGCGCATTGTTGGCCCTCGCGCTCGCGGCAGGCGCCGTGGTGGCTCTCCACTCTGCCCACCGCGCCGGCCTCGAGCTGGGTGCTTTCATCGCCGCGCTCGCTGCAGCCGTCGGCAGCGGATTCTTCGGCGCAGGAGTGTTGTTCGCAGCGGTCGAGTGGCTCACGACGCGGACGCTCCCAGCTGCACCCGGCGTCGTGTTTTACGGTGGAGCGATCACTGGCGCGCTCGGGTTCGCCTGGCTGGCGCGCGCACACGGCCTGCCGCTCGCAGCTGCACTCGATGCGCTGCTGCCCGCCTTGCCGATCGGACACGCGATCGGGCGGCTCGGCTGCTACCTCGGCGGCTGCTGTTACGGCGCCGCTTGGAGCGGCCCTTGGGCGGTCACGTATTTGCACCCGCTCGCGCCCGCTGCGCATCCCAGCCTCCCGCGACACCCCTGGCCGCTGTACGAAGCTGCCGTTCTGATCGCGCTCGCGTTCGTGTTTGCGCGCAAATGGGAGCTGCGGCCCGGGCATGCGAGCGCTTGGTACGTGCTGCTCTACGCGACCGCTCGATTTGCACTCGAACCGCTGCGCGGCGACAGCGTCCGCGGGATCGGTTGGGCAGGCCAGTCGACCAGCCAACTCATCTCGATTCTGCTCGCGGTCGGGGCAAGCGCCGTGCTCGCTGCGCCGCGACTTTGCGCAAAGCAGCTGCGGGTGTAGAAACGCGAACCGTGAAATCGCTGCCTATTGCGTTGAGTGCGGTCGCGTGCGCGGTGTTCACGACCGTGTTCTTCGCCGAGTCGCCGCTCGCAGCAGAGCCCTCAGCGGCCGCCGCAAAACCGCCGCCGAAGTTCTTGCAGCTGCGTACGCAGCCCGCCGCTCGCGTGCGCATCGAAGCCGCGCGCTTTCACATGGGCAGCGATGACGACGCGATCGCGCGCGCGGTCTCGACCTGCTTGCTCTCTCCGCCGAGCAGCGGCCGTTGCCGAACCGATCTGTTCGCAGACGAAAAGCCGGATCGCGACGTGTATCTCGCAGCATTTGCAATCGACCGGCTCGAAGTCTCGAACCGAGCGTACTTACGCTGCGTGAGCGCGGGTGCGTGCGCTCCCTCCGGCATCTCGGAGAGCGATCCGCGCGTCGGCCGGCCTGAACACCCGGTCGCATCCGTCACTTGGCGGGAGGCCGCTGCCTATTGCAAATGGGTCCAAGGCTCGCTGCCGACGGAAGCGCAGTGGGAGCGCGCCGCTCGCGGCGACAGCGCGCGCTCGTTTCCGTGGGGACAGGTTTGGAACACGCACCTCGCGAACCACGGGGCGAGCGACGACACCGAAAGCGACATCGATGGCTACCGGTACGCGGCTCCGGTCGATGCGTTCAGCGACGGGCGCAGCTTCTACGGCCTGCAGAACATGGCTGGCAACGTCTGGGAGCTCGTGGCAGATCGCTACGCCGCCTACGACACACAAGCGAGCGCAGTCGAACCCACCGGGCCCGTGACCGGCAGTGAGCGGACACTCCGCGGTGGCAGTTGGCGAAGTCCGCCGCATACGTTGCGGGTGACGGCCCGCGCGCGCATCCCTGAGACCGAGCGCCGCGCCGACGTCGGTTTTCGCTGTGCATACGCGCAGCCGGCGGTCGCTCCGCGAGAATGAGCGTTGCAGATCGCGGCCCTTGGCAGTCCCAAGGGTCGCACGTATGCTCCCGCCGCGAATCGGCCTGGCCGAGCCGCGTCGACTTGGAGGTCTGACTTGAATCGCGTAACCCCATCGTTCCTCATGCTTGCCGCACTGTCGTTGGCGGCGTGCTCGCAGGGCCGGAACGACCCTTGTCAAGTTGACCGCGATTGCGCGAGCGGCCTCTTGTGTTGCGCCGGAGATACGCCGCGCGGCACCTGCGAGCTCACCTGCCCCGACGCCGTAAGCGACGCCGGCCCATCGGATGGCGAAGACGCGGGCGAGCCGTGAGGATCACGTGGCTGCGTGCGACTTGCCCGGACAGTTGACCTCGATCGACACGCACCGTAACGTCCGCCCCATGCTGCGCGCTGCGATCGATCCAAAGCTTTGGGTGCTCGCAGCGCTCGCGTCGGCATTTGCGCATGACGTGAGCTTTGCTCAGGCACCCGCAGCACCGCCGGTGGCGACACCGCAGGTGCAAACGCCTGCTCCGAAGCCACCGGTCGCGCAGCCTCCGGCGCAAACCGCGCCGAGTGCTCCCGGCGCGGCTAGCACTAGCGGTGCAACCGCAGCGCCTGCGGCTGAGCCGACGCCCGCGGCCAAAGAAGCCGCGCGCGTCGCGTACACGCGTGGGCAGGCGGCATTTTCAGCGGGCCAATACGATGTCGCGCTCCGCGCGTTCGAAGAAGCGTTCGCTGCGGTGCCGAATCCGATCGTGCTTCTCAGTGTCGCCGAGTCACACGCGAAGCTCGGCCACGTGCGCGAAGCGGCCGCCGCCCTTCATCGCTACTTGGCGTTGCGGCCCGACGCGCCGGATCGCGGGGACGTCGAAGCCAAGTTGAAGGGCCTCGAAAACACGCCTGCGTTCGTGTCGGTCACGAGTGTGCCGAGCGGCGCGGAGCTGACGATCGACGAGAGCCCGGTCCCGCAGCGCGCGCCTGCGCAGATCGAGCTCACGCCCGGTAAACACACGCTCAAATACGCGCTGCCTGGCTACACGAGCAGCGCCGAGTTGCTGACGGTCGATCCGGGTGCCCGCTACGACCTCGAGATCGTGCTGAAGCCTGCCGCTCCTCCGGAAGCACCACCGCCTGCGCCAGTCGCAGCGACAACGCCGCCGCCAGCTGCGGAGCCAATCTCCCCCGCAGCGCTCTGGATCACGGGTGGTATCGGCGCTGCCGGCATCGTGACCGGCACCG
>DASRXR010000527.1:0-11001 GCA_035687405.1 Polyangiales bacterium | reverse complement strand
GGTCGTCACGCGCGATCCCCAGCGCTCCTTCACGGCCGTGAGGATTCGAACTTTGTCGTCGACCAGCACGTAGTGGTCCGCGGGCAATCGCAGCTCCACGTCTGCGAGCTCGAGCTCCTTGTGAATGCACACGAGCACTCGGCCTTCGACGGCTTTGAATAACCCTGCCCGCTCGATCTTTCGCGGCTGAAACACCACGTCGCCATCCGTGAGAATCCCAGTCGGCCCGAGCTTTGCGAGATGATCGATCACGTCGAGCGACCCCGGGAACAATCGATTCGCAAACGGATAGTTCAACAGAAACGACGACACCGCGAGCAACCCGCTCTCGTGCGGATTCGCGACACGGTAGCGCTGGAGCGCGCCGAGATAGTCCGCGTAGCCTTGCGCGGCCCGCAGCTCCTCGAAGATTTCGAAGTAGTGCCGCGCCTGCGCGACGCCGACTTCGCGCTGCAAGTGCCGGTCGAGCTCCGCGATGATGCGATCGTTGTCGAGCAAGGTGTTGTCGACGTCGAACAACACCACGGTCTCGTGCCGCACCGGCGCTGTCTTCGCACCTTCGGGAATACGCGGCTTGCCGATCGGCGCCTTCCAGAGCGCAAACCCGCCCAAGAACGCGTTCGCGTTGTCACCCAGTCGCGCGTTCGCGGGAAGCGGCTCGGTCAACCGATGCGAGTTGCCACCCCCGAGGACGAGCTCGTCCGCTTGCAGCGCCGCCGTCAGCCGCGCCACTACGTCGTAGACCTGCTTGCACCACTCCGCTTCGCCCAGCCGCTGGAGGCCGCGCAGACCGACGGAGTCCTCGAACGTGTAGCCGTCTTTGTAGGGCAAGTGCGCGAGCTCGAGCGGTTCGACCACACCATCCACAATCAGCGCGCTACCGAGCCCTGCTCCCAAGCCGAGAAACAGCATCGAACCGCCGCGGTAGCTCCCGAGCGCTTGCATCGCAGCGTCGTTGATCAGCTTCACCGGCTTGCCGAACGCGCGCTCGAAATCGAACCCGACCCAACCCGAACCGAGGTTGTGTGGCTCGTTGGGAATCCGGCCGTGAACGATTGGCCCTGGAAACCCGATCGAGATCTTTTCGTAGGACCAGTCGGGGGTCAGCGCCTTCACGGCGCCGACCATTTGCGCAGCGGTCAGCGTCGGGCCCGATGCGACCTCGCGCTGCGACTGCTCACCGGTTGCGAGCACCTTGACGTGAGTGCCTCCCACATCGATGACCAGGATCTTCACGGGAAGCCTCGATTCTGCGACGAAGCGCGAACCCTTCTGCAGGATCCCGCGGCATCGGCATCCCCGATCTAGCAGCGTCGCTCGCAACGCGCACGCAGAGGTTACCTGGCGGTGCGCAATCGATCGATCGCCTGTTTGGCCTCGACGAGGCTCGCGCCGGTTTGCTCGCGGTACAGCTTGATCGCGTCGATCACCTGACCGCGCTGCACGAGCGCGTGAATGTCCGGGGCGAGCGGCGAAGCCGGCGCTGGCTCCGGAAGCGGCTGTCCGCGATCCTGCGCCTCGATCGCGAGCAGTGCTTCCTTCAAGCCGACGCCGGTCTCTTTGCGATGAGCTCGAATGCGTTCGATCTTGTTGGGCGAAAGCTGGCGCAGCGCGTGGGGATCACCGGTTGCGCTCGCTCGATTGCGCCAAAGCGCGATCCCACACAACAATGCGAAGCTGATGGCTGCAGCGACGAGCCAGATCGCGTCGGGTTCCACCCCGCTAGGGTCTCACGACTCGCCAACCACGGGCGAGCACGACAGCGGGCTCCCCCGGTGTGCGGAGCGACCTAGCACGAAACATTGTGTGCAGAGTCGGGGGCGCGTGCGGCGCCGCACCACCGCCCTGACACACAGCCGTAACGGCGAGGCGATTTGCCACTGAATTGAATCGCTGGCCGCGCGACTAGCTAAAACCCAGAATTCCGCCTGAAACCCGGAACCGTGCTACAGATTAGTTGTGAGTCCTCAGCCACGCCTGTCGATAGGTGGCGTCCTGCGAAGCGCGAGCCAGCGCATCCGAGCGCGCGTGCAGGGCGAGAGCCTCGAAGTCGTGCAGCTCAAAGCGGCACTGCAAGGGCACGCGTCCGACGTTGCGAGCGCCGCATCGAAGGATGAGCTGGTTGCAGCCCTCAGCCGCGTCGTCGACACGGCATTTTCGGTTGCACAGACGCAAGGCGTCTCGCGCATCGAGCTCGAGAGTCGGCTGCGGCCACCTGCTCACCCGCGTAGTGTATTCCGACATGTGTCCGAGCTCCGATCGAGCATGGCACGGGCCGCGCGCGATGGTTCGGTGCGCGTCACGTCGCGCCTCTATCCTCGGTGGCATGCGGTGGATCCCACGCGCAGCGCCCGCACCGATTTGCCGCTCACGAGTCCGTCGATCGCGGCTCGCAGCGCCAGGCTGCAAGACACCGTGACCGTCGTCACGCAGCGCTTCCTCGGTTCACGCAGTATGCCGCTCACGCGCGTTCGGTCGTTCACGCGTGTCATGCCGGCGGCTCGCGACTGGACACTGGACGCCATGGAGTTGCGCTGGTTGCGTACACCGAGTCCTGCCGTCCAAGCAGCTCCGAGCGGCATCAATGCAGCTACCAGCGTCACGCGCTCTGCCGAGATTCCCACCGTCGTGCTCAGCTCGTCCGATCTTCGCAGCGCGCGGTGGCTCGGTCGCCGGCCGCCGCGCGTCCCCGTGGGTAACGTTCTCGCGACCGCGCTCACGTTCCCGCCGCGCATCCGGATCGCGTCTCGCAAGGAGCTCGCTCGTTGGGCGATCTCTGCGACGTCGGAAATGATCGTCGAGCGCTTGGTGCTTCCGTATCTGCGGCGCCTCGCGGCGCAGCGCATGCAAGCGGTTGCAGCTGGTAGCTTCGGTCAAGTCTTGCAGATCGCCGTGCCGCTCGGTTACCGATGGCTCGTGAGCGACCCGTTCCGCGACAACTGAGCGCGTTCACTCACTCACCCAGGAGTAACACGACGCCGTTGTGAAGCGCGTGTGCGACGATGCTCGGCCAGAGCCCACCGCCGCGTGCGAACAACCAACCTGCGAGTAAACCGAGGATGAGCTGGGGCACTCCGTAGGTGCCGAAGTGCGCGAGCGCAAATGCGCTCGCCCCGATCGCGAATGCCCACTTCTTCCTGTCGGCCGGTAGGTCGGCCGCAATCGCGCGCTGGAGCCAGCCGCGAAAAAAGTACTCCTCTACGAGTGGCGCGATGACCGTCATCATCACGCCCATCGCGGCCAACTCGCCCCCGCTGAAGTCGAGGTCCGCTGCGTCGGCCGGCGGCGGAATGAGCTTCGCGAATTCGCGTGCGAGTAACCCCGAGGTGGTGCCTGCGAGCACGCCGAGCAGCCAATAGCTGGGGTGGTTCGGAAGAAAGCGCGGCCGGTCGATCCGCGCGTCGTTGCGCCAGGTCAAGAGCCCGAGCAGCACCGCGGAAGACGCAAACGAGAGCGCCAGCGTGTAGCCCATCGGCAGATCGAACAAGCTCAAGATTCGATACGACAACGCTTGCATCGCGAAGAACGCGCTCGCGGCGAGGAGCGCGCGCCAGACGGTCGTCTCGCGTTCGACGTCGTCGGCCGGATCGTCGATCCAGCGCACGTTCATTCGCGCGGCGCGACGTGACTCGAACGAGACCGCGAGGGTCGCGATGCAGGCGGTGGTCGCGGCCCAATCGTTCGGCGCGAGCACGGTTGCAAACAGCGGCAGCATCAAGATTTGGGTCGAATATCCGGTCGTGCTCTGCGAGCCACCGATTCCGAGCACGCCGATGCCGGTCGAAAGAAATGCGATGCTGACCGCGCCGTCGACCAGCACGTACAAGGCTAGGAGCGACAGCACGATGCGATACGTGTACGACGAGTCCGCGCGCAACAGCGAAGCGACCGCCAGTACGACGAGCAACACGAGCACCGGGATCAGCAGCAAGCGAAGTGCGCGTGCTTTGCCGTCCAACACTTGGTGGGGCGACATCGGAAGCGCTGCAAGAAACGGTCGCGCTTGTTGATCGGCGCGCGCGGCGCGGGCTGCTTGGCCGATCGTCTGCAGTGCGCCAAGGTAGATCGCGAAGCCGGTCACGAAGATGAATGACGACGCTGGAAGCCGCGTCAGCACGGGGGTCGCGAGCAAGGACAGTGCGCCACCCACGAGGAAGACGTACAAGATGAGGAGTGCGCGGCCGCCTTGCCGCATCATCATCAAACGTTCGAGCGCGACGCGGCCGCGGAAGCCTTTGCTCTGCTTCGGCGCTCGAATCTGGGGATCCAGCTGATCGATCCCGAAGCGGTTGGCTGCGGCGAGCACGCGATAGCTCCCGAATCCGAGTCCGAGAAAGCCGACGTATAGGCTGAGCAACATCGGCGAGGGTCCGACCCATGCGTCTGCGAGTTGCGCTGAGATCGAATGCGGGTCGCCGACCCAGAGCTGGCCGAGTGGAACGAACATGGCCAGCATCGCGACGATGCTCAGCGCGAGGCCGGTGTAGCCGCCCCACAGGCCTGCGGACGCTGGACCGAGCGCGCGCACCCACGCGATCGTGGCTGCGCCCATCACGTAGCAGCTCATGAATGCGACGGTGCCGAGGAGGGCTGCGACGATCGAAGTGCTGCCGAGCGTTCCGTGCACCGACATCGCCGCGAGCACGCCGGTGAGCGTGAGCGGAATGAACGTGAACGTGTCGATGAACTGCAGGCCGAGGCGGGCGAGCGTGCGAAGCGGGAGCGTCTCGAGGAATGCGTCGTTGCGTGTGCCGCGGACTTGCAGCTTGCCGGCGCCTCGCGAGAGGCCGGTGGCGAATCCGAGCAAGAGTACGCCGAGCATGTGCCAGGTGAAGCGGCCCGGATCTTCCTTCACGTTACGGGCGACGCTTTGCCAGGCGATCATCGCGAGGTAGCCGGCGCTCAGCACGCTGATCAGCAGGAATGTCGGCGCGCCGGAGATCTTGGGTGCTTCGCCGACGCGCATCGGGCGGCGGCGCATCTGTAGCCACCACAATCGAATCAAGATGCGAAACTGTCGCAGTCCGTTTGGAGTGCGTCGGGAAGTCTCGGTAGCGGTGGTCATGCACCGACCAGTTTTAGGAACGCGTCTTCGAGGCTTGCGTTTGCGGCGACTCCGGCTTGTGCGCGCAGTTCCGAGGCAGTTCCACCGCCGATCATCCGGCCGCGGTTCATCACGATCAGTCGGTCACACATGCGTTCGGCCATGTCGAGGAGATGGGTCGACACGAGAACGGTTGCACCGGCAGCGACTTCGCGGCGAAGGAGCTCGCGTACGCGGAGCGCGGTTGGGGGGTCGAGGCCGTTGGTTGGCTCGTCGAGGAGGAGGACGCGTGGTCGATGGACGAGTGCGCACAGGAGGGCGAGCTTCTTCTTCATGCCGTGCGAGTACGACGATGTGAGGGCGCCCAGTTGTTGTTCGAAGTCGAAGAGCTCGATGTTTTGGGTGAGTGCGGTCCAGGCGGGTTCAGGTGCGAGGCCGCGTGCGCTGATGGTGAAGTCGAGGGTCTCGCGGCCGGTGAGGAAGTCGTAGAACTGTGGTTCGTCTGGGGTGTAGCCGACGCGTTCTTTGACGCGGAGGGTGTCGTGGGTGCAGTCGAAGCCGAGGATTTGTGCGGTGCCTGCGGAGGGTCGGAGGAGGCCGAGGAGGAGTTTGAGGGTGGTGGTTTTGCCGGCGCCGTTGGGTCCGAGGAGGCCAACTACTTCGCCAGCGCGGAGTTCGAAGTCGAGTGAATCGAGTGCGACGAACTCGGAGAAGCGTTTGCTGAGGGCGCGTACGGAGACGAGTACGGCGCCGGGCGCGGGATCGGCAGTGGGGTCCGCGGGGGTTGCAGGGGTTTCGGGTGCGAGATCGTCCACCGGTGATCACGATAGCTCAGCTCGAGGGAGAAACGGGCGTCGGTGATCAGACGCTTTCGAATGCTGACGGCCCTCTCGGGGCGGAACATCGCCGTTCGCGATCAGTCGCTTTCGGTCGACTGACGGTCCTCTCGGGGCGGAACATCGCGCTCGAGACACGGCGGCTCGCAGATGCACCGGCCCCGGTCGCTTTCTCTACGGTGCAGCAAGCCGCCTCTCGTGCCGCGCCAACGGTCGTATACGCTTCAAGCCGTTGTCGCGGCGCGACGGTCCCGATCGCGATGTTCCGCCCCGAGAGAACCTCGCGTCATCTCTACACGCGGCACGCTTCAGGTAGCCAACCGCAACATGCCCAGGCATGGCGCTGAAGGCAGGCTAGTGGCCACGAACGGGACACCCAGACGTCGAGCGCGCGCGCCGCCCTTAGCGGCGCGCGCTGGGCTCGAAACCGTCAGTACAACTTCGCTGCTACCTCGTGCTGCATCCGACGGATCGGATTTCGCGGACGCGAACGCCAGAGCGCTACGAAGCTCAGTACCAGCAGCACCAGCATGACACTCGGTATCGCCAAGCTCGGTCGATCGTCGCCGTAGCCCGCCATCAGGCTGAATAGGCCGATCAGCACGATCACGATCCCTACGATGTGAGCGCCCACGCCCGCCTTCCAACCCCAATACCGATTCGACAGCAGGCCGAACGCCGCTACGAGCAGCGCTACACCTGCAATGATCCCGAGGATCGCCGAGGGCAGTGCGCGCGCGACGTTGTCCGTGAAGCCGTCGGTCGCATGCGCCAGGCCCGCGATCACGAAGACTCCGCCGAGCACCGCCGAAGCAGCGCCGCTCATCCGTTCATGTTCGCGTCTCATCAACATGGTCTCTGTCCTCCGAATGTTCGCATGCGCTCTGCAGGCGACGACGAACACATGAGCAAGCCCCATGCCCAACCAGTTGCGCGCGTTTTACGCGCGGTACGGCGTGGCAATCAGCACCGACGCCACGCTAGGCACATGGTGTGGCGCACTGTTGCCCCGCTTTTGCCGAGTGATACTAGACAGGAGCCTTTGCGGCGCCCCGGCCAGAGCGCGGCGCTGGCAACACTCGCACACCGAGTTGCGTCGGCTTCGACTTCAGATCGTCTTTCAACAATTGCATGAACTCGCGTGCGGGCTTCAGCAACTCGTAGGACTCACGCATCGCCCACCCGACGCGAATCGGATCGAGCCCCGCGATTGGAATCGCTACGACCGCCGCGCGCGCCGCAGATGCGTGCGCATGCCAACTCGGCACGATCGTGCTTCCTAAGCCAAGCTCTACGAGGTGAATCGCGGTGTCCCAATCGTAGACGGTCATCGCCGTTTCGAGTGTGACGCTTTGCCGGCTGAGAGAGCTCGCGAGCTGACTGCGTGAGGTCGTGCCTTCGATCAAACCGATGCAGGACAGGCCCTGTAAGTCTTGAAGCCGAAGTCTCGCGCGCTTCCCGAGTGGATGATCGCGGCCTGTGAGAAGCACGTAGTCGAGTTCGAGCACTGGGTGTTGCCGGACGCCGTCGATGTGATCGCCGATCGTGACGAATGCGAGGTCGACCGGATCGCGAACCAACATTTCGATGCATTCGGCCGACGAGGTCGCGCCCCGAAACTGAATCTTCACGCGAGGAAATGCTCGGCGGAACTGTTTGACCGCGTCGCGCATGAAGTGATTGACGGTCGTGCCACCCGTCGTGATTGCGAGTGAGCCAGCCTGGCCGTCGCGCAGCGCGGAGAATCGATGAACCGCGTGGTCCAGCGTGCTGAGTGATTCGGCCGCGGCACGAACGAGCAAGTCGCCGGCGGCCGTGGGCACGACACCGCGCGATTGACGTTCGAACAGCGGTAGTCCGAGCTCGCGCTCGAGCCGCTGAATGTGTTGGCTGACGGCGGGTTGGCTGCAACCCAGGCGGCGAGCGGCGGCGCTGAAGCTCTTGCAGTCCGCGACGGTGATCAGGCTGCGAAGGTCGTCCAGCGTCATAAGCTATTGCTTATAGCATGACAACGAATCCGCGGATTGACTTATGCCGCTCGTGAGCTGAGCTTTGGAGTGAGATCGCTGCACTCGGAGCTCGCAATGACGCAGGATTCGCCTACCCACCTCGAGAGCGACTACCCGGACTCGATCGCGTTGCTCGCTGCGCACGGCGCTGAATCGATTCGCTGGGTCGCTGCACTCGGGAGCTCGTCGATGCGGGATGCGCCTACCGACCTCGAGAGCGACTACCCGGACTCGATCGCGTGCGCGCTGCGCGGGGCGCTGAATCGATTCGCCGGGTCGCTGCTGCATTCAGGAGCTCGTCATGATGCATGATTCGCAGACTCACCTCGAGAGCAACTACCCGGACTTGATCGCGTTGCTCGGTGCGCGGGGCGCTGAAACGATTCCGCATCCAGGCGGGACGTTGCTCGCGCATCTGCGGCGCACGGCACGCCGCCTCGAGTCGTGGGGTGGTGGGCGAGAGCTCGTTGTCGCGGGTCTGTGTCATGCGGCCTACGGCACGCAAGGGTTCCCGACTCCGCTGTTTGGCGTCGCGAATCGGGAGGTGCTGCGCGACGCGATTGGAGACGAGGCTGAAGCGATTGTGTACGCGTACTGTGCGTTGGATCGCGCGCATCAGCGCGCGTTATTGGACGCGGATTCATCCGCTGTCTGGGCGAGCGTCGGCACGTGCGAAATGCGCGACCGCTTCAGTGGCGAATATTGGAGTGCATCGGAGCAGATGCGAAGGCAGCTCGCGGAGCTGAGCGTCGCGAACGAGCTGGATGTCGTGGAGAACGGAAACCTGTCGGGTGAGGGGTTGGAGGCGATCGCGCGCATGATCAATGCTGCAGGACCGTGGCTGAGCCAGGCAGCGTGGTCGGCTGCGGGGGCCGACACTCGATTGTGCGATGCGTTGGTTGCCGGTGCCGCTCCGAGCGGCGACGTCGATCTCGCCTATCGCGATCTCGGCTCGAGTGGCCCGCGCGTGTTGTTGTGGCACGGGGGTGGCGGTCCGGAGATGACGTGGTCGCGCCAGCATGCGTTGGCGTCGAGTTTCGAGTTACGCATTCCGTGGCGGCGTGGCTGTTCGCCGAGTGTTAGTGCGCCGCGGGCGGATTGGGGTGCGGACGTGCTCGATTTATTGCGTGTGATGCCGGAGCGAGCGCATGTCGTGGCGCATTCGTACGGCGGCGTCAGTGCGATGGTGGCTGCGACGATTGCGCCGCAGCGATTTGGGTCGTTGGTGGTGTTGGAGGCGCCGTTGTGGTCGTTGACGCCGGATGATCTGGAGCTGCAGCAGTTAGCGGCATTGGGACGTGCGTTTGCGAATGGTGCGCCGGAGGCGAGAGCGGCGTTTCTAGCGTTGGCAGCGTTGCCGGACGGTCATCCGCAGACCGCGAGAACGGAGCGACTGGCGCGCAATTTCCGAGATCCAGGTGAAGCAAGAATCGACATCGAGAGGTTGAAGCGAAGTGGTTTGCGGATAGCGATAGGTTCGGGCGCGCACAATGCGGCGATAGAGCGTTCGAGTGATGCGTTGAGTGAGCGGCTAGAAGCGGAGCGTTGGGTGTTGCCGGGAGCGGGACACGCGGTCCCGCGTCAGGTCGAGTTCAACGATCGGTTGCGTACGTTCGTAGGTGCGGGTTGAGTTTGTCGTGCTCGTACGCGCTCCAGGGACTTCGCCTTACCGCGCGTGCACCCGGAGCCACACTGCTCGCGATCTTCGAGACGAGCTAACTAGCTGCACCAAAACGTTGACGGAGCAGCTGTAGGTCGTTGGTCATGGAGCCGTTGGGTTGGTTATCCGGCCCCATGTTCTGACTCCGGTTTTCGTGCGCACGGTTGGTTGAGGCCAGCGTTGCGCTCGCGCCGCTCGGCAATTCCGGACCGTGTTGATTTGTACTGAGGTGTACTGAGTTGCGGCAGTTTGGGAGCGGTCGCGTGCGTGGGTCGCACATGCGTGCGTTGTGGTGTTGCTTGAACGCTCGGCCTCATCGTTGCTGAGCCCCGAGTTCTCGCGGCGCGACTGGCCTCGATGCAGCGTTGGATATGTTCGCGACTGAAGTCGCGCTCGGCCATCAAAGCATTGTGAGCACGACAGAACAGGACGATGTTCTTCTCGGTCGGAGGTCCGCCGAGCCCAAATGCTTGGATGTGATGAAACTCGAGACGACTGCGCGCACAACACCGTTCACCGGTTGGACTCACGAAACGGCATTGGCCTTTGTCGCGTAGATACACGCGACGCTTAATCGTATTGGGAATATGTCGCGAGTTCGGATTCGGCTTCGAAGTCGCTTCCGACGAACCGCGCGGCTTATCGGTTTGCGCGTAGAGTTGCTTCTTACGTTCGGACACGAGCAGCACTAGCGCGCGTTCGAAGAGCACCTCGATATCGCCGTTGGGTAGCTGATTGCGAAACAGGTCTTGGGCCTCTTGCAGCAAATCACGCACGCGTTGGCCCGCGGTGAACACAAACTTGTAGCGACCTTCGCTGATCGGTAGAGCGGGTTCGCGATTAGAACGGTGTGTGACCGGGGAAGCGAGCAGCGGGCGTTCGTTCGTTTTTGCGCCTCGATCGATCTCCGTTCGCGCGAGGCAGGTCGGTGCAACGGTCGTGGGCTGACTCAGCTCACTTGAACTGATCACCGTCTGGACACCCGCGCGTGTTGCATCTGCTGCGGGAGTCGATCCTACCGCAGTGGTTCTAGCGTCAAGGAGTCTCGCCGCCGCATTCTCGCGGTCCGCGAGTACCGTGAAAGCGCCAGTGCGTTTCGCGTTCCCGTTCGAAAGACGCGCAGCCGGCAACCGGCGCACGGCATTGGCTACATCGGGCTGAGGACAATGTTTTGCGATCAGCAGCTGGATTTCCTGCTTGGTCTTGAGACGCGCCATATTCATCAGCTCGGCGTTCTCCGGCGTGAGCACGGGCGCGAGAAGCTTCATTGCGGTCAGGTGGAGTTCCCCGCGACTGAGCATTTCGAGCGAGGCGGGGAACTTGCGAGCGAAACGTGCGGCGTGAAGTCGCAGCCCTGCTTCGGAGTCCGACATATGAAGCACGCGAACTGCGTACTCGAACGTAGATTCGTAGCCGAGATCTCGATGCAGCCCTCGCGCTTCGATCTCACCC
>DASRXR010000526.1:0-2212 GCA_035687405.1 Polyangiales bacterium | reverse complement strand
ACGTTCTACGGCGCCGGAGTACCTGATAATTTGCGCCGCGATCCGCTCGCGTGGTTGGGGCTTGTACCGTTCACGGTTGCGCTGGCGCACCACGCTCGTAAGTCTCGCGAACATTGGGATGCGATCGTGAGCCATTGGGCGCTGCCTTGCGCGCTCGTAGCCGGGCACGCTGCCCAAACGCGACCCCACCTCGCAGTCCTACATTCTGCGGACGTCCACGTGCTCTCCCGTCTGCCGAACCGAGCCTATTGGGCGCAGTGTATCGCGCGCGGTTCCAACGCTCTGTGGTTCGTGACGCGATCGCACCGCGAACGATTCCTCGAGTTGCTGCCTGAATGCGAACGCGAGCCCGTTCGATCGCGCACGCTCGTCGCGCCCATGGGTATCGACTTGCCTGATATCGCTGCAGATCGCGAGCAGGCCAGGCGCGAGCTCGGGCTGTCGCGTTTCAGCGTGCTCGCGCTCGGAAGACTCGTGCCGGTGAAGGGGATCGACGTCCTGCTGCGCGCGAGTCGCGATCGCCCCTGGACACTGCTGATCGCGGGCGATGGCCCAGAGCGATCGCGGCTCGAGGCCGAAGCTCGCCGGCTGCGGGTCGACGCTCGCTTTTTCGGCGAAGTGGCAAACCCCCAAAAATCATTGCTGCTCACGGCGGCTGACGTGTTTGCGCTCCCATCGCGGGTATTGCCCTCGGGACGCAGCGAAGGATCACCGGTCGCGCTACTCGAGGCGATGGCGTGTGGGCTTCCGACGGTGGGTTCGGCGGTCGGCGGCATTGCGGAGTTACTGCCGCAGAACGACTCTGCAGGTCTGCTCGTGCCCGCGGATCAACCCGAGTCGTTGGCGAATGCGCTCGAACGGCTGAGACTCGATGACGCACTGCGTTCGAACATGGGCAGACGTGCGCGTGAGCTCGCAGCTGAACATCGCTGGAGTCGTACGATCGAACCGGCACTATCGGTGTTGTCGGCGTCGCAACGACAGCCGTTAATCTCGGCAACTCCTTGACCCCGGGCGTGATTTGAGGGATGTACGCGGCCCTACTTCCAGCCCTAGTTCAGCTCATACGAGGAGTCTCGCTGCGTGGAAAGGCTTCCACTCTACGCTATTGCCATGGGTGGCGCGGCACTCGCCGTCGCTGCAGGTTTTTACTTCCGCGTCAAAGCTGCTCCGGAAGGAACTCCCGAGATGTCTCGCATCGCGCGATACATCCGAGAGGGAGCGATGGCGTTCCTCATGCGCGAGTACAAAGTGCTCGCGATCTATGCGGGCGTCGTCTCGGTCGTGTTGTTCTTCGCGTTTCAGGGTCAGGGCCTCGGAGTCCACTCAGCGCTCGCGTTCCTTGCTGGAGCGTTCTTGTCGCTGCTCGCTGGCTTCTTTGGAATGAAGGCGGCGACGTACGGCAACGTGCGTACGACTGAAGCCGCGCGCACCAAAGGCATGTCGGCTGCGCTCGTGATGGCGCTCGATGGCGGCGCGGTCATGGGGCTCTGCGTCGCAGGTCTGGGGCTGGTGGGTATCGGTGCAGTGTATCAACTCTTCGCTGACTCCGAAGGTCACACGCTCAGCACCGTCATCCACGCGTTTGCGGTCGGTGCATCATCGATCGCCCTCTTCGCGCGGATTGGCGGCGGCATCTACACCAAGGCTGCAGACGTCGGTGCCGACATCGTCGGTAAGGTCGAAGCGAATATCCCGGAAGACGATCCGCGCAATCCCGGCGTGATCGCGGACAACGTCGGTGACAACGTCGGCGACATCGCGGGCATGGGCGCCGACATCTACGAGAGCTACATCGCGGCGATGGTTGCGGCCATGGCGCTCGGGCTCACGATGCCGATCGCGCAGCTGAGGCCACTCGCGCCGACGATCGAGAGTGAAGCAGCAGTCCGGGTGGTCGCAGTCGGCTTGCCGATCTTGCTCTCCACGATCGGCCTCGCGGTCTCGATCATCGTGATCTTCGTCACGCGCACGTTGTCGATGCTTCCGCCCGCGCGCGTGTTGCGGATGGCGCTGATCCTTCCGCCGTTCTTCGCCATCGCAGCCGCCTACTTCGTCTTGCCCAGCTTCGGCGTCGCCAAAGCTGCGCTCGTCACGCTCGGTGCGGGCGCACTCGGTGGTGCCATCGTCGGCCTCGTCACCGACTACTACACGTCGATGGGTCCGATTCGTAGGATCGCCGAGTCGTCGCTCACCGGTCCCGGCACGAACG
>DASRXR010000525.1:0-2510 GCA_035687405.1 Polyangiales bacterium | reverse complement strand
GCTGCAGCCCGCGGCGGCAGGAAGTACAAACCCTCGAGCCGATCCGTGTTCTTCCGGAAGGTCAGCCTCAAGTCGAACCCACTCGCCTCGCCCCGGCACTGCACCGTAGCGACGTCGAACTGGCCGCCCTCGATGTCGATGTTGTGGATCGAAGGCTTCGAGCCGAGATCTTTTCGCGCCGCAGCGAGCGCTTCATCGAAATGCGACTCCGACAGCGCCGCCTTCATCGCGTCGCTGAAGTGGCCGTACACCTCGCCCGTGTTCCCCATCAGCAGGGCGCGCGAGAGCGGGAGCGCCCGCGCCTGTACGTCACCTGGATGCATCACCAAGCTCGCGATCCGCGCGTCTTTCGTCCAGCGTACCCTGAGCTCGGTCACGCCGCGTTCGAGCTGCAAGAGCGACACCTCCACGTCGTTCGCACCTTCCGCAAAGCTCCACGTGTCCCGAAGCCCGCGATACGCACCGAAGCTCGCGCCCGCAGCACTCCAAGCCACTTCGACCTTCCGTGCGAACTCGTTGGCGTTCGCACCGTTCTCGAGCATTGCAGTCAGTTTCGTGTAATCGCGGTTGACCAGCACCTCGACGACCCGCTCGTTTCGACGCGACCCACCTTCAGGCGCTCGCGCTGCAGGCACAGCGTTGTGCGCAGAACAGGCGCATGACAACATCAGCGCCGCGATCGAGAATGCGGTTCGGCCACGCTGCTTCACGGTTCCTCGCATCCAGCTCCCTAGCACTAGCCGGCCACCCCTCTCGAAGCAAACATTCGGATTCGAAGAGTTCACTGCACCATGAGCGAATCACAGGCTGGACGCGTCGCCCTCATCACGGGAGCAAACACAGGCATCGGATACGTGACCGCACTCGAGCTCGCGCGGCAGGGTTTCCACGTGTTCATCGCGTGCCGATCGCCCGAACGCGCCGAAGCCGCAGTCGCACGAATGCTCCACGAAGCACCGGACAGCCGCATCGAATTGCTCGCGCTCGATCTATCCGACCTCGCATCGGTCCGTAGCTGTGCCAACGAATTTCTCGCGCGCGATATTCCGCTCTCGCTCCTGATCAACAACGCCGGCGTCTCAGGTTCTCGCGGTCTCACGAAATCCGGCTTCGAGCTCGCCTTCGGCATCAATCACATCGGCCACTTCCTACTCACGCAACTGCTGATGCCGCGGCTTCGCGCCGCGGCGCCGTCGCGAATCATCACCGTCGCGAGCCAAGCGCACCGCGCAGCGCGAGGCATCGACTGGGACGCGGTTCGAAAGCGAACTCACACGCGCGTCGCTTACACCGAGTACGCGGTCTCGAAGCTCGCAAACGTGCTCTTCAACGCAGAACTCGCGCGCCAGCTGAACGGCTCCGGCATCACGACGTGCTCACTCCACCCGGGCGTGATCGCCTCCGACATCTGGCGCAAGATCCCGTGGCCCGTGCGACCGCTGATCAAGCTCGGCATGTTGTCCCCGGAAGAAGGCGCCGCCGCAACGCTGTACTGCGCGCTGTCCCCCGAAACCGCGGCCAAAACCGGCTTGTATTACGACGGCGGTCGCGTCAGCACGCCGAGTCGCGCCGGACGCGATGCAGCGCTCGCAGCCGAGCTGTGGAAGCGCAGCGAAGAGTGGGTCGCGAACAACTGAGCGACTCAGCCGCATTACGTGCGAGAGAATACGAGTGGACGAGCATGATCATTCGATCATGCATGACCCGATCACGCCGGTTGATCATCACGCGAACACTACATTTCGTGTTCGTTTTTGACTCGCTCGATTCGCCGTCGCTCTGATCATCTCGCCGCCGTCACGAGATCGTGCAGTGATCGTGAAAAATGTTCCGCACGATGGGTCCCTGCACGCGGACAAACTCGCGACTTCGATCCGATCGGCCACTCGCATTTGACCCGACGAGACGATCTCCCGGAACTACACGCTAGATCCGCGCAGTCCTGCGTGCGATGCAGCAACGCTGCGGTCGTCTAGCGATCGCACCAAACCATGGGAGAACGCGGTATATGTTCAGTCGCCTCACGATGTGTTGTGTCATCAGTGCCCTCGCCGGGACATTGAGTTTGGCTTGTGGAGATGATGACGACGGCAGCGATGAACCGGTCGCCGGATCGGGAGCCACTGCCGGGCGCTCGGGATCAGGCAGCGCTGCCGGCGCCGGCGGCCGCAGCAGCGCGGGCACGGGAGGTGGAGGCGGCCGCATGGGCGCTGGGTTGCAAGCCTGCCCCGCAGGCAAACCGTCGGCCACCGACTCGTGCACGCCCTCGATGGGCAACTGCAAGTACGCAGATGAGATGTGCGACTGCGTTCAGGGCATGAATACCTGGGCGTGCTGGTCCCCGGCGGATTGCCCCGCCTCCGTACCCGCCGAGATGTCTGCCTGTCCGACGACCGGCATGTCGTGCACGGTCGCAGGCGCGGGTTGTACCTGCACCGCGGACGGCTGGAACTGCGGCAATCAGTACTGCCCAGCGGAAGAGCCGGCCGCTGCCGCTGAGTGCGAAGGCG
>DASRXR010000524.1:0-4700 GCA_035687405.1 Polyangiales bacterium | reverse complement strand
CAAGGCCTCCGCAAGACGTCGCGGCACGAAGGCGACGAGGTCGCTGCGCGCCGCCGCGTAAAGCGCTTGCAAGTAGCTCGGTACGGTCAACCCAATCCGGCGCTCGATGCCTTCCTTCAGCAGCCACGCATCGAGCGGATCGCGGGTCACGGCGATGTGGTGTGCCTCGGCGAACGTCCGGAGTGTCGCGAGCCGCGTTACGAGCGGGTGATCGCGGCGCACGACCACCACGTCGCGATCGGTGAAGAGCGTTCGGCGATCGAAGCCAGGGAGATCGGCGGTCGAGCACGAGGTGAACAGATCGAGCGAGCGTAGGCGTTCGGGCGTCATCGCGAACGGACTCTCCCAGGGCAACACTTCGAGCCGAGCACGAGGCGCCTCAGTGCTCATCCGCCGCACGATGGCGGGCACGACCAGATCCGCGAGGTGATCGTGGATCACGACCTGGAAGCGCCTCGAGCTCGTCGCCGGCACGAACGACTCGGCCGCCAGCAGGCTCTGAACGCGCTCGAGCGCCTCGGGCAGCGACTCACGAAGGCGAAGGGCACGAGGCGTCAGCTCCATCCTCGGGCCGATGCGGACGAGCAGCGCGTCGCCAAACAGCTCGCGCAGTCGCCCGAGCGAATGGCTGACCGCGGGCTGCGATCGCCCGATCCGGCGAGCAGCGCGGCCAACATGACCTTCGGCGAGCAACGCGTCGAGTGCGACGAGGAGATTGAGGTCGACCGATGCGAGATTGACCATATGAATCATCTCGATTCTAGCAATCGATTGGACGAATCGACTAGAGCGCGCGAAGACGGTCGACCAGGCAACAGGAGCAAGTCATGCACAATCGATCATCCATCGTTCCGCGAGAGATGCAGAATCTTCACGAAAGGTTTCGTTACTCTCCGGGCGTGATAGCCGGAGATCTGCTGTTCATCGCGGGCCAGGTTGGTCGGGACGAACATCTGAACGTCGTCGAAGGCCAGGAGGCCCAGTTCACGCAGGCCTTCGAGAACCTGAAGAAGGTGCTGGCGGCCGCCGGTGCCACGATGGACGACGTGATCGACATGGTCAGCTACCACACGGACATGCGCGACTTGCCGCTGTTCATGCAAGTGCGCGACCGCTACATCACGAACGCCGAGCGCTACCCGGCGTGGACAGCACTCGGTGTGACCGCGCTCGCGATGCCGGGATTGATCGCTGAGATTAAGTGCACGGCGCTCATGCCGTAGGCCGTCCGGAGCTGGCCTGCTTTACTGTTGCTCTGACTGAGCGATCCGCGGCGAACGTCACGGCGGTGGCACGTCGAGCATTTTTTGTTGGACCTTGTCCCACGCCATGTCCTTACACAGCGTGCAATCCGGTCCGACGAACATTGCGTCGAGTGTTTTGTCACCCATCAGTCGCCAGCGAAGCCAGCCGACCGTAGCCTTGCTGATCTGCGCGGACTGGCCGCTGATCACGCCGCCGTGGCCGCCCGGAAAGTTCGCATAGATCGTGGGCACCTTCGTCATCGCGAAGTCGGTCTCGCAGTTGGAGTAGGCGATGTCAGAGTCGTTGCCGCAGTAGAAGGCAGCGGGGGCATGCAGGTTCGCGACCACCGACTTGTTCATCGATCCGCCGGAGATGTGCACCGTGGTTTTGATCCGGGCATCAGCCGCAGTGTCGAACGTCGCGAGCGAGCCGAGCGAGTAGCCCATGGCTGCAACTTGGTTCGGATCGAGCTTGTCCTTGAACATGCTTCCATCGCGACCGTTCTCGGTGATCAACCAATCGATCCCGCCTTTCAACAGCGCGCCGGTCGCCATGGTGTTGTTGGTCGCGATCACGACGAAGCCGTGTGTCGCGAGTCTCGGCAGTAGCGTATAGCCGCCCGGCGTCGAACCCGCGCCGTTGCCCCACGTGACGATCGGGTGCTTGAGACCATCCTTCCCGAGCTCGGTTGGAAAGAACAACATGTAGGCGTTGTTCGGACCGCTGTTCATCAGTGTCATCGATTTGAATGGGCCGGCAGCTCCGAGATCTGCAGTCGGCCAGGCTCCAGCGCTTGCGCTCGTACCGCCCGCACCCGCCGCCGCACTCGCACCGCCCACGCCTGCACTGACACTTGCGCCGCCCGCACCTGCGACGCTCGCTTGGCCTGCAGTGGAACCACCGGCGCCGGTCCCGCTGACGTTTGCACCGCCCGCGCCGGATGCCGGCACGCCAGCGGTCGCTGATGCGCCTGCACGGCCTGCAGTGCTGCGTCCCGCGACACCCGCTCCTGAAGCGCCAGCCGCACTGGCGCCCGCGACCGCGATCGTTCCTCCAGTGCCAGCGCCCGCCTGTGCATTCGCTCCGGACATGGCAGGCGTGTTGCCGTCACCGCAACGCACGGCGAGCATCGCCCCGAGTGCGAGGGTCAAGCGTGCCCAAGTTGGGAGATCGTTGTTCATTCAGTCCAACTCCTGCCGTGGAAACTACCGGTGTGTCGCGTTCGCAATCTTGTTGGGAATGACTAAAGACACCTAAAACATTGCGTCTGCGCCGTCGGTTTGCGCACCCGACTGCGAAAGCAGCGTAGAAGAAGCCTATGCAGCTCACAGCGGCGCGCTGCTTGCGAGACTTCGTGTTCAGAGTTGGGGTCGTCACCGCGGGTGGGCGTGTCGTCACTCTGTCGCTGTTGCTTGCGGCGGCTGTCAGCTGCACGAGCTCAGCCCAGCGCGAGCGCGATGATGCCGGGAGCGACCGCGGTGTTCCGCTACTCGCGCAGGCTGTCGCTGACCTGACTGAGATTCGACCGCGCATGACGATCGACCCCGGAGATTTCAAGTCGACCGATCTCGATACGTCGACTGCGTGGTGGCCGGTGACTGCTCGAGCCACGCTCCGGACCACGCCAGAAGGTGTCGACCTGGCAATCCACGCCGTCGAGTGCCGTACCGCGTACTCGTATCCGATTCAGATCTATGCGACGTCCGATTGCAGCAAGATCCAACGCGACTCGCGGCCTTGGGATGGTGCACGCGGCCGACTCCGATCGAAGGCGCTGTGTATTGGAGGGCCCGGCGCTCGACTGTACGAGACGCGTTTGAACGCCAACGCCGATCCCGAGCGGTGGAGCCTCGGCGGTGCCTCTGCGTCCAATCTGATCGGCCGCACGATCGCGATTCACGACCCTGACACGCTCGAGCCGCTGGCGTGTGGAACGATCGAAGCAGCTGAGGGCGGCAAGCCGCCACCCGCTCCGCCGACTCAGGTGCCTCGCAGTATCGTCGTCGCCCAGCTCGCCGGCTTGTGTGGGCTCGGTCCGACCGCGGCACCGGTCGCGTCCGACGCGGGACCTGCGTGTCCGGATCTCGAACGGGTATCGGAGTGTGCTGTGACGCACTGCGTCGGGGATTGTCTCGACACTTGCGTCGAATACACGGCGTGTCTGGATGCAGAGCCGCAAGCGTGTGCGTCGTCGTGTCGACCCAACGAAGCCTGCCGGCTGTGCCTTGGTTCCAGCCAGTGCATGTTGGGTTTTTGCGGCGACGAGATCTCGTGCGCGCCACCGCCCACGCCGGGCGGACCTTGCACCGAGCTGCGCGAGTGTTGCATGCGCCAGGGCCCGCTCGTCGAGAGTTGTTTGGCTTACGCCGAGCTCCTCGAGCGCCTGAGCGGAGATCCGAGCTGTGTCGGCGCACTTTCCGACTTGGACTTCAACAGTGCCCTCGCGTTCCGCTCGCCATGTTATCCGGATGGCGGCGTGCCGATGGAATAACGATCGAAACCCGTCCATTGGTCGGCGACTTCGTGATCAAACCGGGTCGGCTCGTGCATTATTGTTTGGCCAGCCGCGTCATCTGCCGCTCTGGCGCCGTCCCAATTCGCAGCTGATGGCCAAGCCTCCCAGATACTGGTGTTCGCTCGCCGCGGTCTTCACCGCTTTAGTCGCGAGCGCGTGCAGCACTAACATGGGTGGGTCGAGCGCGCCGTACATCGACGGCCCGTCGAGCGGATCCAGCGCCGGCCAACCCAGCGGCGTTTCATCGGGTCGTGGTGGCGTCGACGCGATTAGTGGCGTCGCAGGTGGCGTCGCAGGTACCGGAGGAAATGCGGTCGCAGCGGGTGCGAGAGCGACCGCGAGCGCGGGGACATTGGCGAGCAGTGGCACTCGCGCGACCGCCGGCAATCCTGGCATCGGCGGAACCAGCGTGAGCGCTGGTGCGGGGGCTACAGCGGGTTCTCAGAACACTGCTGGCTCAGCGGGTGCCACCGCAGAAGCAGGATCGAGTGCCGATGGAATGTGCAGTGCTCCCGCGAAGAGCACGTCGACACGACCACAGCTCACGAGTGCCGATGCCAGCAAGTACTCGATCGCCAAGTACTTCGCGCAGGCGGGTCCGCTCGACGCATTGAAAGACGACCCTTGGGATCCGACAGCCGGACTCGGCGATGCAAGCGCGTTCAAACCCGACTTCACAATCGCAGCCGATGGCGGCGGAACCCACACGACGGTGCAGGCGGCGCTGAGCGCGGCGACAGGTGCGGCGCGCCGCTATATCCTTCTGAAGCCCGGCACCTATCGCGAACTGGTTTCTTATTCGGGTTCGACGCCGGTCACGATCTACGGCGCGGGCACCGATGCAAGCCAGGTAGTCATCATCCACAACATGTCGCAGCAACAAGGCGTCAGTCAGACGTTCACGGCCAAGTCGAACGGCATGCAGATCATGAATCTGACG
>DASRXR010000523.1:0-14081 GCA_035687405.1 Polyangiales bacterium | reverse complement strand
TCGAGCTGCTCACGGTTCATCGCTGCGCAGGCGAAAAACTTCCGGTGAAAGTGCGACGTGGATTTCGTCCCTCGGCACCGCGCTCGCTACTCTTCCACCTCGACCATGTACTTCGCGGACATGCGTCCGCCGTGCACCTTGCGCGGGTGGTCTCTACGCCTGAGAGTTCGAGAAGCGCGGGCGGGAACTGAGAGTCCGGGTTGACGGCCAGCTCATCTTCAACGTAAACCCCTGACGGAGTGCCTCGATGCGGTTGCGAGCGAGTGGCGCTAAATCCGGTGCATGACGCAGAAGCGACATCGCCGCACGGCGGCCGCACGCATGGAACTGATCGAGCGCTGGGAACAGAGCGGGCTATCCGCCCGTGAGTTCGCGGCGCAGGAGAAGCTCAGAGCTTCGGCCCTGTATCTGTGGCGAAGGAAGCTGAAGTCCGCGGTGAAGCGCGAATCGCCAACGCCTGCGCGTACTCCCACGTTCTCGGAGTTGCGGTTGTCGAGCCCGCAGCCGCAGCCGGGACACATCGAGATCGTGACGCGCAACGGTCGCGTTGTTCGCGTGCATGGCGACATCAGCGCTCGCTCGCTGCAGCAGGTCGTCGCGGCGGTGGAACAATGCTGAGCTTTCCATCGAACGTTCGGTTGTATCTGGCGACATCCCCGACTGACATGCGCAAGGGCTTCGATGGCCTGAGCGCTTTGGTCGAGTTCGAGCTCGGGATGAGCCCGCTGCGCGGTGACCTGTTCATCTTCCTCAATCGGCGAGCGACGCAAGTCCGCATCCTGTTTTGGGATCGCGACGGCTACTGCGTGCTCGCAAAGCGATTGGAGCAAGGAACATTTCGCCGTGTGAAGGCCGCTGATGGCGGCGCAGGCGTGGAGATCGATGCGGGCGAGCTTGCGATGTTGCTCGAAGGCATCGACGCGAAGCACGTGCGCCGTCGCAAGCGCTATCGAAAGCCGGAAGATTCGGCGCATCTGCAATCACCTCATGACAGCGCCTGATCGGGTGGTGTACATCGACGTGGTCGATGTCGGGAACAGCCAAGAGCGCGGAGCCCTCAGTCGCCGAGTTGTTGGCGGAGGTCGCCGCGCTGAAGGCCGAACGCGATCAACTCGCGACCGCGTTGACCTCGACGAGCAAGCAGCTCGACTCGACGAGCAAGCAGCTCGACACGACGAGCAAGCAGCTCGACACGAGCCACCAGCATGTGAAGCTCGTGGAGAAACGCGCAGAGCGGCTGAAGCTGCAGATCAAGCGTTTGGCGTATCTGCTCTACGGACGGCGCAGCGAGAAGCTCACTGCGGAAGAGACCGCGCAGCTTGTGATGTCGTTCGGTGGAACGGACGAGGACGCCGCGGCGCTCGACCCCACGGTGCCCGCGCCGCCGCCGGTCGAAGAAACGGTTGAACCCGAAGACGCGGCCGACCCGGCGAAACGTCGCAAGAAGCGCAAGCATCCCGGTCGCTCGAAGCTGTCGCCCTTGCTCGAGCGCATCGTCCAGGATGTTTCGGTGCCCGAGGCCGAACGCGCGTGCAAGTGCTGCGGCACGGTCATGACGGCCATCACGCCGGTGGAGCACGAGCGAGTCGAGCATGTGCCCGAGAAGCTTGTCGTGCATGTCGAGCGCCGTGAGGTCCTGGTCTGCAAGAACTGGCGCTGCCGGGCGGATGCAGTCACGGCCGAGCGCAGCGCGACGCCGATGGTCGTGCGCCGCGCGGGCGTCTCGCTGCTGGCGAGCCTCATCGAAAACAAGTGCGATGACGCGTTGCCGATTCACCGTCAGCGCGATCGACTGCTGCGCCTCGGATTCGATGTTCCGCTCAACACGCTCTACGAGTACTGGACACAAGCCACGACGCTGCTGAGTCCGGTCGCCAAGACGACGCTGTCCAGTGTGCTCGGCGAAACCTACGTCAACGTCGACGACACAACGCTCAAAGTGCTGGACTCGAAGCACAAGAAGGGTCGCTACCTCGGTCACCTCTGGTGTTTTGCGGGCGAGCGAAGGCTGGTGGCTTACACCTTCACAGACAATTGGGAGGCCGCCACGATCGCGCCGTACATCGGCGCGATGGACGGCTTCATCCAGTGCGACGACTACAAGGGCTACGGCAAACACGTCTCGCTCGAAGGCTTGGCCGCGCGACCGCTGGTGCCACCCGAACGCAGGCTCGGATGCATGATGCATGTACGCCGACGATTTCACGACGCGCTCAAACTCGGGGATCAGCGCGCGACCGAGCCCATCGTCTTCATTCGCGAGTTGTACAGCGTCGAAGCCGAAGCCAAAGAGCGCGAGCTCGACGCAGCCGCGCGGCTCGCGCTGCGGACCGCGCGCTCGCTGCCTTGGCTTGCGCGGCTCGACGCGTGGGTCGACCAGCATGCGCGAACGCTTTTGCCGACGAGCAAACTCGGGGAAGCCTGCGGCTACGCGCTGCAACAACGACCTTTCATCCGGCGCTGCTTCTCGGATGGGCGCTTTGAGATCGATAACGGCAAGGTCGAACGCGCGATTCGAGAACCGGCCATCGGTCGCCGCAACTTTCTCTTCACCGGTTCGGCAGACGCCGCGCAGCGGCTTGCCGACGCTTATACGCTGGTGCAGTCGTGCCGCGGGCTCGGTATCTCTACGCGGGACTACCTGATCGATGTCCTGCACAAGCTCGAACATGGCTGGCCGGTGCGGCGCATCGCCGAGCTCGTGCCCGACCGCTGGGCGAGCGAGCGTCGATTGCTCGCGCCGAGCAACGAGGCCGCCGAGCAGCTGGGTCGATAGGAGCATCACCCGCACTCTGCAGCGCGACGCGGACCCGCGCAGCGAGGCTGTCGGTCAGGGGCTTACGCTACACGCGCTGGTGAAGCGGATACCACCGATCGCAGAAAAAAGCGCCCGAGCCGACTTGAGTCGTGGCTCGGGCGCTTGGGGGTTGGGATTCGTGTTTCGGCTGGCGCTGCTTTCCGCTCGCTTCGCCTCCCGCACCTGCCACTGACGGCGGAGGCGCGACTCAACCGGCGTGTGGTGGTGGGGGCGGCGGCTCGCCTGCACCCGGCGCATGCGGTGGTGGGGGCGGCGGTTCGCCTGCAGCTGGTGGCGGCGGCGGCTCGCGGGGAGGTGGCGGCGGCACGACGCCTCCATCCTCGTCCCGATCGGGAGGCGGCGGCGGTGGTGGCGGAGCCGGATGGCCCGCGTCGGCCGGCGGTGGCAGTGGCGGCGGCGGGGCCGGGTGGCCAGCCTCCCGCGGCGGAGGTGGAGGAGCCGGCGAGCAAGCATGCGGCGGAGGCGGAGGCACAGCCGCGTCGGTGTCTGCGCCGCCGTTAGCGGCATCGGTTTCACGCGCCGTCTGCAGACACGCTTCGAGCTCCGCGTGACACGGAGGCTCCGGCATGTTCGGCTTCATGCACTCGTGCTCTTGCTTGTGGCACGCGTCACGAGCTTCGCAGGCGTCGTCACCATCGACGGTGATGGCTGCTTCGCACTCTTCGCGTGCCGTGCGGCATGCGTATGCGGCTTCGTGCAGCGCTTCCTCATCGGCCCGCGCGGCCTCCTCACATGCGTGCAGCGAGTCATCGCAAGGAGCGAGCGCATCTTCGCTGCAGTCGGTCGCATCGCGGCACGCGTCGTTCTCGCGATGACAGTCGTGCAGCGTGCTCGCGAGCGCATTGTACGCAGCAGCGACGGTGGGCGCAGTGCTGGCGCTTGGCGTAATGCCCGCACTGGACGCAGCGCTGGGACTTGGCGCGGCGCCGCCGCTCGGCGTCTCGTTTATTCCTTGCTGCTCATCGGCTTTCGAGCAGCCTGCGAGTGCACTGAGCATCGCGATTGCGCAGGTTCGTTGAGTGAGATCGCGTGTGCGTGCGGGCTTGCAAGCAGAGTCACTTCACCCGCACGTTCACACGCGTAATCGGCTGAGTCGTTCGCACTAGCAGCGCACGGGAAGGGTCAGTTGACCGAGCGCGCCGCTTGCTCGATCAGTTTTGCGACCTCCGCCGGCTTCGATACGTAGATGGCGTGGCTGCCGCTCACCTCCACGACGCTCGAACCTGCGCGCTTGGACATCGCACGCTGCGCGGGCGGAGGGATCATCTTGTCGTCCGTCGCGACCAAGTACCAGCTGGGTTTCGTCTTCCAGGCAGCCTTCTGGATCGCACCGCTGAGCGCGCCGACGCCCCAGGGCACCTGCGAATCTGCCATGAAGGCCGCCGATTCAGCGTCTACGTCTGCCGCAAACGATTCGGCGAACTTCGCCTGGTCGAGAAACAGAAAGCCATCTTGCGGCGGGAGGATCGGCGGAACGGGCGCGCCCGGCGGAGGGTTTTGGATCAACGTACTCACCGACTCGCCTTCATCCGGCGCGAACGCGGCGATGTAGACGAGCGCTGCGACGTTCGGAGCGTTGCCTGCCTCAGTGATCACTGCACCGCCGTAGGAGTGACCGACGAGAACAACAGGCCCGTTCTGCAAAGCGAGAACGCGCTGGGTCACGGCGACATCGTCCGCCAGCGTAGTTGTCGGATTCTGCACAACGCTGACGTTGAAGCCATTCTGCTTGAGGATCGAATACACCTGTCTCCAGCCGGAACCATCGACGAAGCCACCGTGTACGAGGACGACGTTCATAACACCTTCTCCTTCCGGCGCTGCCTGCGCCACCAATGCGACTTACGGATGGGACCGTTGTTCGTCAATCCGGCCGCGAGTGGCAGTTGGGTTTCGGGGCCGGAAACTTCAAACCACGACCCGATCGTGCAACGCCGTTGTCCGTGACCTTCTCAAATCACCAAACTCGAGACTAGAGTCGAGCCCCGACATTGCCTGAAGGGCGGGAGCTCGGTGACCGGCGAACCACCTACGAAGAGCATCGGAAATCTCCTGGCTCGGGCCTTTGGGACTCCGGACACGGCACCCGCACCGCGCGTCTTGAGAACACCGAGTCTGCATTTCTCGGAGTTCAGTTCCGACGTTCACATGACGGGTTCGTTACCACGCGATGACGCTTACGTATTGACGCTGCACTTGCGCACGCGACCCAAGGGCGCGATGGCGGCGGAGGGCCGCTGGATCGATCCCAAGAACTTCCACGCGGGCAACGCGGGGCTCGTCGACCTGCGTATGAAGCTGGCGTCGGAGTACGCCGGTCCGTTTCACTATCTGAGTTGTTATCTGCCTCGACAAGCGCTGAATCACGTGACCGACGACGCCGGCGCGCCGCGCATCCAAGACCTGCGCTATCGGCCGGGAGTGGGATTTTCAGATCCGGTGTTGCTTCATTTGTTGCTGTCCGTCAGACCTGCCCTGGCAGCGGACCCGAGCGAGGTCAGCCCCCTCTATGCGGATCACGTCGCGGTGGCGGTCGTTACTCATCTGGCCAGCGCCTACGGAGAGATGCAACTGCGTCGGCCTTCTCGCGGCGGCCTGACACCGAAGCAAGAGCGCCGCGCGAAGGAACTATTGGATGCTCGCCTGGATGGGGCCGTGTCGTTGGCGGAGCTCGCGAATACGTGCGAACTCTCGGTGAGACACTTCTCGCGAGCCTTTCGCCAATCCATCGGGCAGTCGCCGCATCGCTGGCTACTCGAGCGCCGCCTCGAAAAGGCACGAGCCCTGCTGGAAGGCTCCACGATGTCATTGCAGGATATAGCGACGGCGTGCGGCTTCGCGAGCCAGAGTCACTTCACTCGGGTGTTCACACGCGCAAACGGAGCGAGCCCCGGAGCGTGGCGCCGTGCGCGGCGTGCCTGAGTTATCGCGGCGCTATGGATTCGCATAGCAGTCCTCATACTTGTTGTCCGCCGGGAGTAGTTCCGAAAGGAACTGGTAGAAATCGGGCAACTCTTTTTGTAGCTCTGCCCGCGTGTTGATGTCGGGGTGATAGGCGCCTTTGGTGCCGTTGATCGCACAGTCGTACCAAACCTGTACTCCCCAAGCCATCATCCCTGACTCGTCACCGTCCTGCCAAACGTACGAGTTTGAAATTCTTCCAGACGACCTAGTAGCGCTAGTGATCGAGGTCAGCCGGCTTGATAGCTCGGGGACCTTCGCGATGCCTGAGCTGTATAACGTGTGTCCTGTCTCGTGCGGGCAAATGCAGTCGCCTTTCCATTTGTCGCCGGGCAAACACATGATGCTGTCTTCCGCGCAAATGGTAGGCGTCAGGCCCCCGAGGCCGCGCGCACGCGCGTTGAGTGACGTGCCATAGTCTCGATTGATCTGCGGCAAGCTCGAGAGCTGCTCCTTCTCGTCGATCATGGTGAACCACATCTTGTCGGCGACGATCGCTTGTCGAACCTTTTCGTTCGAGAACATTTCTGTAAGGAGCCGGCAGTATCTAACAACCGCCTCATCGGCTACGGATGGACCAGTCGCGACGATCACTTCGTTCGCCGAAGCATACTTTTGATAGTAATCGTTATTCATATTCGCATAGCGGCTACGCATGTCGGCGGTGATCGGGGAGACATCGCAACCCGTCGCCGGAGGGTTGTTAGCTCCCACGCCGCCGGAGCCAGCTATCGCGATCGGTGCACCCGCGGCGCCTCCGCTGCCAGCGCTGGCGTTGGTTCCCGCGACCCCAGGTTGACCTCCAGTGCCGGCTGTAGCCGTGCCGCCCGCGCGGCCGGCAGTGTTGCCACCTTGCGCGGCCGTCCCGCTCGAGCCGCTCGAGCCGCTCGCACCACTCGTTGTCGTGGAAGTGGTGCCTCCAACGCCGGCGGTCATCGCAATTTGTCCGGACACTCCCCCGGAAACGCCCGCCGAGCCGAGAGTCGTGCCCCCAGCGCCTCCGACGCCCATTCCCATCGCCAGGCCTTGAGAATCCGGGCTGCAGCCAGCACACAAAGCGACAAGGATCAACGCGGCCGCCGACGCGAAAGCTGACCACACCCGACTCGCACTCAACATGGCGTTTCTCCAGTCCATTCACCTAACGTGTTAGGAGTGCGCAACGCGGGTCACGAATTCGTCGTGGGTCCTCATATCTGCGGTCTAATTCTTAGCCACTTCGAGTGCTGAAGACCCGAACCGCGGACAGCCTCGAGAAGCGGGGTCGCGTTATGCGCCGAGCTGGCTCATTGGGCGCCAGCCCGCCTTACTCGAACCCAATCCGCCGCGCTCCGCGGCGAAAGAGCCTCTCGGTCTCCGGTGTAAATCGAAACGCGCGCAGGAAGTCATCTACGCCGTAAGTCGGCACCCGGCTTCGTGCGCGAGCCACCAGCGCGCGAGCTTCCTCGAGCCTCTCTGCCAACACCAAGCACTCACTGGCGATCGCCAAGATGTGCACGTGTGCGTTCGACCGAGATGCCGCTCGCACCGCCCATTCCGCGGCTTCCTGAAGCTCTCCCAGCCGAACATGCGCGATAGCGCGCGTTGCGAGCATCCCGAACTGGAGCGGATCGAACGGACTCAGCTGGCGAGATTGCTCGGCTGCCTCGATCGCCGCGTGCGGATCGCCGCTCTGACACTGCACGAATCCGAGTGTGTAGTGGCCAAGCGCGAAATTTGGCTTGAGGTCGATGCTGCGACGCAACTCTGAGAGAGATTCGTTCTGCTCACCGCGTAGCCGCAGCGCGCGCCCCAGCGACCAGTGCGCTGCGGGGTCCCGATCGTCGGCACCGACGCTCTGTGCAGCGGTCGCGAAAGCATGTTCGATCTGTTGTTCGCTGCGCGCTGAGCCAGGCATTGAATTCTGGACTCTCATCGAGTTCCAGCCCTTCGAGCAGTTCGCCTCCGAATAACTGGCATAGCTCGGAAAGACGCGCGAGCGGGGTGTCGTCCAGACCCGAGCGTGCGACGTGCTCGATCTCGAACACATCGACAAAACAACCGCTCAAGTCGAGCCACCAGATCGGGCGCGCGCGTGATCACGCGCGGTCGATCCTCGGTATCCACCAGCCGGCGGATCTTGCTCAAACACCAGCGCTGCTCACCGCGCGGATCGTGTGGGACCTGCCACAGCAGGCCACACAAGCGGGTACGCCCGACGGGCTTCGGATTGAGCGCCAAATAAGCCAAGAGTGGAGAGCAGGCGTGGATGACCGAGTGGCACGAGGGATTTGTGAGCCCACTCGGGTTCGATCAACCGCGTCGCTACGTAATCGCGCGCGGTATTCGGAAGTAGTCGCGACGAAGCTCGATGGCTTTCAGATCGTAGAGTCCAGAGGGACTCGAGCGGCACATCCAGTTGCGGTCTCAGGGTACGGAACTGCGTTACCTGCGCAGGCCGCGCCGCCAACCGCAACTGATTCACACGGATCTAGCGATCGATGACAACCGTGGCAGGATGCGCCCATGCCGAGCATTGTTGGGCGCGCTTGCCTGTGGTCTCTGATCGCAGCTGCAGTCGGTTGTACGAGCGATAGTTCTACGAAGCGGGATGGCGCCGAAGCTCGACGTGGATCGGAGCGCGCGCGCGATTCTTCGGACGCGGACGGCAACGCGGATGCGAGCGGCCCCTCACGTGATTCTGGGCCGCGGAGAGCGTCGTCCGCATCCGGGGCGAATGACGCGGAAGCCCCGCGTGATGCCGGTGAGGAGCGCGCGAGCTCCGATGCATCGCACGCGGCTGCCGGAAATGGCGTGCGGGGCGAGGAAGTCGGCGGTGACACAAGGGGCACAGGTGGCGATGCAACCGACGCGAGTGCACCGAACACCCCGACGATGGACGCTGCTGCTGACGGCGGCACCGAGCCAGCTCCGAGCTCCGATGCAGGCGTGAGCGCCGAGCCGCCCCTGAGCTGCGCGCCGTTCGTGATGCCGTCCGACTGCGTGACCAACGCAAACAGTGTGTTGCCGACTTCGCTGCACTGCGCCGGGCTGTACGCGAACATCGTACGCCACCAGCTCAGCTGCGGCCTCGTGGAGTACGCGCCCGCATACGAGTTGTGGAGCGACGGCGCCGTCAAGCGTCGCTGGGTGTCACTACCCGCAGGTGCGACGGTGGATACGCGCGATCCCGACGGCTTTGTATTCCCCGTCGGTACGGAGTTCTGGAAGGAGTTTCAGGTCTCCCAGAACGGCGCACTGCGGCGGGCCGAGACGCGCCTGTTGCGTAAGGTCGAGCGCGGCTGGGTGCTCGCGACGTACGTCTGGTCCGAGGATGGACGCAGCGCCACCTCGACGAACGGCGGCGTCGCCAACTGGGCCGGCAGCGGTCATACCGTGCCATCCCGCGATGAGTGCGTGGAATGTCACGCCGGTCGCAAGGATCTAGTGTTGGGTTGGGACCCCGTGTTGCTCGGCCCGGGCGCGCGCGGCGTGCATCTCGAGGACTTGGTCGCCGCTAGCACGACAGATGAGGATGCAGGGACGCTGCCTCTCCGGGGAGCAACTCCGCCCGGCGACGCGATCGAGCAAGCGGCGCTCGGCTATCTTCACGTGAACTGCGGCGTCAGCTGCCACAACAACTCCATCGAGGCGCGTGCACGGGACACCGCGCTGTACCTCCGCCTCGAGACGGGCCACGTCGCCGGCGTGCTGGAAAGCCCGGCCGTGACGACCGCGATCAACAAGTTGCCCACCGGCAACGCGCCGTTCTTCGAGCTGCCGGCGCCCGACGCCGGGCCGTTCTACGATCTGCTGCCGGGTTCACCCGAGCGCAGCCTGCTTCTCGCGCGGATGTTGGTCCGCGACCATCCCGCGCAGATGCCGCCGCTGGCTTCCAACGTGGTCGACGAGCTCGGTACCGCTGCGGTGGCGGCGTGGATCCAGCAGATGACGCAAGAACGCGGCTATCCCGCGCCCGCGCCCTGACTCGTTCAGGGCGTGGGACGCGCGACAACCTTGAGTAGGCTGTCGCGATTGGCCACCAAGTAGATCTCTCCGTCGTTGCCTTCGATGATGCCCGTCAGGTCACTGAACTGCGGCGTGCCTTCGAGTGCTTCGAAGCAGAGCTCGTCCGCGAAGCCCACGTCGCAACGCTTGCGGATCGTCCGCAGCTCAGAGCTACTGCCAGCGCAGTGGCGCAGGCCGACCATGCGGCGACCGACGTAGTCGCCGAACACGTACACGCCATCCAATCGTGGCAGGCTCGGTCCGCGGTACACCACGCCTCCGACGACAGCGCGGAAGTCGCAGTACGGACCGGTGCAGCCCCGAGTCCGGCGGTCGGCGACGAAGATCGGTGGCGTGTGCGCACTCATGGCGCGCAGGGCTCGCTGGGGACACGTGTTCGTGACGCCCTCGAACGCGGCCCACCCGAAGTTCAGGCCCGCCGCTCCGTTCGGTGCGAAGTCGACCTCTTCGTAGCTGTTTTGCCCGACATCCCCGATGTACAGGTCCCCGGTGCGCCGGTCGAAGCTGAAGTTGAACGGATTCCGCAGGCCGTAGTGAAACACACGCGGATCTCCGTTACGCGCGAACGGGTTGCGCGGCGCGGCGTACGGCGGCTCTGCACGTGGATCGAGCCGCAAGATCGTGCCGAACGGCGAGCCGATGTCTTGGGGTTCGTCAGCTTCGACATCGTTGCAGCTGACACCTCCACCGTCGCCCATCGCGACGTATAGAAAACCATCGGGACCGAACGTGGCGTGTCCGCCGTTGTGAATGTTACGCAGGAAGTTGGTGGAGATCGAACCAGTGATCTCGATGAGCTTCTTGCGAGACGCGGGATCGAGCTGGTCTGGGTCTTCGGGCAAGCGCCGGTACTCGAGCACCAGATCGAGGTTTGCGTCCGGCCCCTGCGTCGCCGTGAACACGAGGTAAACTAGCCCACTGATGGCGAAGTCGGGCGCGAACGCCATGCTGACCAGGCCGCGATCCTCGTAGCCTTCGCCGATGACGATCTCCGACTGAACGTCGAGAAACGGTGTGGGCAATAGCGCGCCATCGCGCAGGATCAGAATCCGCCCGCGTTGCTCCACGAGGTACCAATCGTTCGAGTCGGGCGGCTGCGCGGCGGACGCGAGCGTCGCGAGGCCTTGGCCCGTTACGACGGTCGCGAGTGCGAGCCCGTCGAGGTTGGGAGGTTCGCACACCGTCACGCCTGCGTCGTCGTCGACCGAAGCATCAAACCCTGACTCCGGGGCCGCATCGGGCGCAGCGGGTTGCGGCAGCGTCATCACCGCCGCATCCGCTTGCGTGGAAGCTTCGGCGGGTGCCGATCGTCCTGCCACGGAAACGTCATCGGAGGTTCCGGATGCGGGCGGCTTCTCTGGCGTATCGGCTGCGGGTGTAGCGCCGTCCGCAGCGGGCTCCGCGCGTTCACCGGAGCGCAGTCCGCCATCTCGGAGCGAGCGTCGTCCAGCGTCGCCGGTCGAGCCCGAATCGCGGCTCGATGCGTCTGTGCTCGCGTCGCGGCTCGCAACGGCTCTAGTGGATCGGCCGTCGTCATCGCCGCACGCCACAACCAGACTCAGCGCTAGCACCCATTCGATTGACGTCGTCCAAGCACGCATGGTCTGCGAGCTTAGTCGGGCCCGCCGAAGTTACGAGTAGTTAAGTCACGCGCGGCGCGTAAGAGAAGTTCTGCTCGCTTCACGCAGACAGCAGTGTTCCGCGGATGGGACGCAACCCCACGAGCGCGGTTCGAGCCGTGCGCGGCAACGCGTTGTCGAGTCAGCAGTCGGCGAGCCAGTCAGAGCATACGATCGTGCCGCGCAGAATTTCCGGCCGGCCCCGTTTCTGGGATGGTATTTTCCGGGCGGGTTTTCATGCAAAACGAGATCGAGCTCGTCGAACGCACGTATCGCGCCTATTTCACCGTGTTTCAGATGGGGAATCCCCGCGCGATCACGCCGTATTATCAAATCCCGAGCATCTTCGTGTCGGCGGCGGGCACGTTCGCCCTCACCAGCGTGAAGGAAGCGGAGGAGTTCTTGGAGCGCTCGATCTACGCGCTGCGCAAGCGAGGTTATGCGCGGAGCGTCCTCACGAGCGTTCAGGCCAAACTACTGGCCGACGACCTTGCGTTGGTCCATGCACGCGGCGACCGCTTCACGAAAGAGGGCGACCTCTTCGAGCGAATGAGTGGGCTCTACACCCTGCGTCAGACCGAGGGGACTTGGCGGATTGCGACCGCCGTGATGACCGATCCCGAGCGCGCGCTGGCATTTGCGTAATTGCGAGGGTGTCTCGGTGCTGCTCGCGGGCGCGTTTGCAGCCATTAGCGGCAGCTCGCCAGAGCCGCGTTACAGCAGAGCGGTTGCCGCAGTTACGTGCTACCGTCCGGCACCTCAGATGCCTACAGCAATCGTCTCCGGCGACATTTTCGAAACTCCAGAAATTCGTGCGTATGCCTTCGGTGCCAACACCGATGGCACGATGGACGTGGGCATCGCCATCGCGATGAAAAAGCGCTGGCCCGCATTTGCGGAGGCGTTCGCAGCGCGCTGCGCCGACGGTAAGCTCGAGCTGGGCGACGTCTTCGTGTGGAGCGAAGGCGATGTGACCGTGTTCGCGGTGGGCACCGCACGCGGCGACAAGAAGTCGAGTATCCGCGCTTTGACCCACGGCGTGCGCCGTATGCTCGATCTGGCCGCGGAAGCGAAGATCAAACGCATCGGCCTGGCCCGGATCGTCGGTGTCGACTGGACACGCGCGCGCAAGATGCTCGGCGAGATCACGGTCGGTCACTCGGTGCGGCTGGATGTGTTCGAGAAGTTCGTCCGGAACCAACCGACCGTCACGGCCTAACGACGTTCGCGTGCTTAAAAGCGACGAGCTCGGACTGGGCCTTTGCAGCATTCGCAAAAGGCACCAGCCCGAGCTTTCGCCTAGCACTCGTTTGAGTCGTTACGGATGTACCGCGAGCCAATCCAAGAGTGCTTGGTACTTCGGTGAGTTCGCCGGTGCGTCGCCAGTGCTGACCTTGAGGCCCCAGCAGTCACCCGAGTGCGTGTACTGCATGAACGGACCGAGCAGCTTCGCGTCGTGCATCGCATCGAGGAAGCGACTGTAGACCTCGCGCATCCCGGGATCGCGCTGCAGCGTGCGACACGCCTGTCCGTTGTCTTTTCCGAACGAGTCGGGGCCTCCCTCGTAGCTGATCAGCGGCAAGTTCGCTTTGGCCGAACAAGCGGCGTTGTCGTTCACCCACTGCTGCACTTCGCCGAGAGACGATTGAAGCGCTGCGACACTGTCGCCCTTGGGATACGGAGCGATCGCGTATGCGCTCGCGTGCGTGCCGTTCGGATTGATCTTCGGGTCGGCCAACGCGGCGAGGTGCGTTTCACATGGACCCGAATACTCGGCTTGGCCCGTGAGCACCTTCACGACGCGCGGGCTGTCTTTACCGAACACCGCTTCGAACGCTTCGAACACTCGCACGGACTGGTACACGTAGAACGAAGCGGCCTTGTCGGAACCTGGCAGACCGAGTGCGTTACCCTTGCTCTGCGCGTACGCACGCTGCGGGAATGCCGCGTTCCATACCTCGTTCGACCATTCGACGTAGATACGCAAGCTGGGATCCAGAGTGTCGTGGACCAGCTTCGCGAGTTGTGTCCAGTACTCCGGTTCGGTTTCGTGGGGGACTGTGATCCAACAATCGGTCTTCGAGCGATTGCACAGATCGATCTGCCACTCGAGCGCGACGCTATCTCGCTGGTCGTCCGTCTTCTTCAGTCGCGTGTCCCAGCGTGCTTCGTCGTTGTTGCTGGTGTTGGTCAGGTTCCAATCCATGAACCGCAGCACGTGATAGGGCGCGAGGTCCTCAATGAGGTCCGGACGCCATGGGTTGTCGGTGGCCGCGAAGTTCACGCCTTTCGTGAAGTAGTCGTCGCTGCCTTGCCAGCCGACGTTCCAGAAGTTTGCTCCGACGAAAAACTTGCTGCCCGGCACCGGGTTCACCAGCGTCGTGGTCGGATGCGTGTCTGCGCTTGGAACGTTCGTAGCTACTTCTGAAGTCTCGGTCGCTTTCGGTTTCTCCGCGGGTACGGGAGCCACTTCAACGGCCGGACTGTCGTTTGTCGCGGTGTCCTTCGCCACGTCGACGGGCTGCTCCATCTCTGCGGGTGGAGCTAGCTCTGCCGATCCGGCGTCGGGTGACTCGGTGTTCGCGCCCTCCGTCTCTGGAGTGCTGCTATCGGCGGCATCGAGGCTCGTCTCACGCGTTGTGTCCTGACCGGCTGCATCCGAGCAGCCAATAGAC
>DASRXR010000522.1:0-10645 GCA_035687405.1 Polyangiales bacterium | reverse complement strand
CGCACCATGACGCAGGAAGCGACCGCGACCCGCGTTCTGGGTCGCTTCGACGGAACGTCGCTCGAGTACTTCGGTGTTTCAGCGCGCATGACTCGCGGACCTGCCGGCGAGTTTCTCATGAGCTTCAGCGCGCCGTCGGGTCAACGTTGGCAAGCCCGAGTCGAACGCAGCGTCGGTTCACGTCGTTATCAGCAATATCTCGCGCGCGATGGCGACGTGTACTTTCGACTCCCGGTCGCCTGGGACATCACCGAGCAACGCTTCATCCATATGAATGGCGCGTTCCTCACGCCCGATCCGGTGAAGTCTCCCGACACCGGCTCGATCGACAACGCCGACTACAACCGGCACGTCACGCGCTGGAACGACAACTGCGTGTTCTGCCACAACGTTCACCCGAACCCAGGGCTCGACGCGAAGACCGGTGAGTTCCGCACACAAGTCGCCGAGCTGGGCATCGCGTGCGAAGCCTGTCACGGCCCCGCCGCGGATCACGTCGCGCGCAATGCGAGCCCGCTCCGCCGCTATCTGCTGCAGGTCGGCGATCACGTCGACCCGACGATTCGCAACCCCGCGCGCATGACCGGAGCTCGCAGCGCGGAGGTTTGTGGCCGCTGCCACGGGCAACGCCTCACGAGCGACATCGGTCGCTTTCTGCGCGAGGGCGATCCGTTCGTTCCGGGGCAGCCGCTCGCAGAGCTGTCGAAGCCGCTGTGGCGGGACACGACGCAAAACGGCGAGCAAGGTTTGTTCGCGCCGCGCTTTTGGAACGACGGCACGGCGCGCCTCACCGCGTACGAGTTTCAAGGCTACTTGCAGTCGCCGTGCACGAAGAACAGCTCGTTTTCGTGCGAGAGCTGCCACGCGATGCACCAGGGAGATCCGCGCGGGCAGCTGCATCCAGAGCGCACCGGCAACGCGGCCTGCACGCAGTGCCACCAGCAGCTCTCAGCGGCGCCCGCGCTCGCCGCTCACGCGCGCCACGATCCGGAGGGCGCCGGCGCGCGTTGTGTGTCCTGCCACATGCCGGAGATCGTCTACGGCCTCGTCACCGTGCACGTCAGCCATCGGATCGAGGTTCCGGATCCGCTGAAGCAAGCCCGCGAGGGTCGACCCGATGCGTGCACGCTCTGCCACGTCGATCGAACTCAGGGGTGGGCCGACACGGCACTCCAGCGCTGGAAGGCGACCGACGCGGCCGACGCGGGCGATCACGGCATCGCAAACACGAATGCGCTCGAGCTACCAGCGAACACGCGTGCGTTATTCGCGGGCGATCCGATCGAACGCGCGGTCGCAGCCCACGCGCTGGGCGAGGCGACTGTGCCGTCGACACCCGAGCAGGACCTTCGATCGCTTCAAATGCTGGCGGACGTTCTCGCGTCTGACGCGTACCCCGCCGTCCGCTCGATCGCACTTCGCTCCTTACTAGCGCTCCTCACCAAGTCGCGCCGTGAGCTCTTGCCGCTCTTAGCGGCGTACTCAGCCACGCTCGAGCCAGAACGCCGCACGACTCTGGTCGCGCCGCTCCGAGCGGCGTTGGGTGGGAGCGATGCGGATCGCGCCTCCTGGGCAGCGCTGCGGCTCGAAGCCGACAAGGTCGCGATCGAAATCGGCGAGTGATCTGGGGCGGCCGCGACGCCCAGCACCACTGGAATTCCAACGCACGTCTGTAGATCATTTAACAAATACCGCAATTCATAGCTGATATCGGCTAGTGCAACATGGAAAGCCGGGCAGTAATTCACGCAAAATCGATCTGGGTTATTCCCAGGACGGACTTTCACGGTATGATTGTATCTCTGGGCCGCCAATCTCACGGAAGGGACCGAAAGCCAATGTTTGGGAACAAGTCAAAGAACGCAGCGACAGAGCCGACAGTCATCGGCCGCGGGACTTTGATCGAAGGCACGATCCGCGTGAGTGGCCGCGTGCAAGTCGACGGTCAGATCGATGGCACGCTCGTGGCGGAAGGCCCGGTATCAGTCGGCCCAAGTGGTTCGATCGTCGGCGAGGTCGTCGCGCACGAGCTCGCAGTCGGTGGTCGCGTCGAAGGTAAAGTCAGCGTTCGCGAGCACCTGCATGTCGCGCCGAACGGAGTGTGCCGCGGTGAGGTTCGTTACGGGTCGCTGCAGGTCGATCGGGGTGGCGTGCTCGACGGCAGCACGGCGCACGGAGAAGAGACGAGCACGCTGCAGACGTCGGATGCGGACACGTCCGACGCGGCAATGCCGGTGCGGGCAGCCAGCGCGGCGGGCTGAGCGTGCAGCTGCGAGTCGTCATTTTTGGAACTGACGGGCGAGGTTCGCGAAACCTCGACGTGAGTGTGACTACGATCGTAATCGGAGCGCTGGTCATGGTGGCCGCGCTTTCGAGTGTTCTCTGGCTGGGATGGAAGATTGGGGAGCTCACCGCACGCCTTTGACGCGGTGTTAGGCAAACGATGCACAGAAGCACGAAGTTGACACGGACTTGGACGGTTTTGATTCTGCGTGAAGGTACTCGTTCCCCGCTTCGCATTTCTTTCCCGAGCTGGATGTTGATGGGCGGCCAAGCGCTCGCAGTCCTTGCACTCGGTTACGTCGGATTCGCGGGCTGGCAGTTGCAAGCCCGCTACGGCCTGCAGGGACAGCAGGTTGCGTTTCTTCGGCTGGACAAGAACGCCGAACGCTGGGCTGCGTACGAACAGCTCGCAACTTCGCAACTCGGTCCGACGCGCAGTGAGCTGCGCGCGATGGCGGCTGAGCAGCGTGCAAAGCGACTGGGTCTCGGTAATCGTAAGGCGGCGTCGATGTTGTTGACCGGCGTCGTGTCTCAGGAGTGGTCGGCGGAAGCTGCGCTCGGGTCGAAAGGCACCGGCGCGCTGACGTGGCCCGTCAAAGAAGGTTGGTTTGGTCGCGGGTACGGCTCGGGCGAGAGCGGTTATCACCTCGCGGTCGACATCGAAGGTGAGCGCGGCTCGGACGTGCTCGCAGCGGCGCCGGGCGTCGTGGGCTACGTCGGTAACGAGTTGCGCGGGTACGGCAACGTCGTGTTGGTCGTTCACTCCGGTGGTTGGGTGACGTTGTACGGTCACAATCAGCGCATCAACGTGCGCGCGGGTGAGCGCGTCGAGCAGGGTCAGCCACTCGCGGAACTCGGCAGCACGGGTCGCAGCATGGGCCCGCACGTGCACTTCGAGTTGATCTACGAAGGCCGGAACTGTGATCCGATTCCGTTCGTGGAGCGTGCGCCGTTCAGCCACCGGCAGTACGCGGGCAACGCGCCGATCTACCCGTTCTCGCCGGAGCTCGGGAAGCCGCGCGGCGTGCGTTGCAAGAAGCGCATGATGCACCCGCTGCACGACGACGGCGACGACGACCAGTTGCTCGGTGCGACTGAGTCGAAACGCAGCGCGACGTCGGGCTGATCGAAACCAGTGTGAGAGGATGAGGACGCGGTGCTTCGGTGCTGCGTCCTCATCGCATTTAAACGGTCACGACTTGCGCGCCAGAATCCGAAAAACAGGAAGACCATCCGCAATCGCCCGCTTCTCGCGATTGCTTCGCGCGCCGTAACCCTGGTCCGCAACGAAGGGCGGGTCTGACAGCTCGAAACCTCCGTGCGCCAAGAGGTCGGCCACGAAATCCTGCGCGCGATCTTCGACATCGGTTTGGATGAACAACTCGCCGCCGGGTGCGAGCAACCGCGCGATCGGCTCCAGCGTGGCGGCACCGCGCAAGCGCCGTTTCGCGTGCCGCTTCTTCCACCACGGATCGGGGAAGTGAACGAACACGCGGGCGAGGCACGCCTCGGGTCCGAGTCGCGGCAGGATTTCGCGCGCGTCACCGCCGAATACTCGAACGTGGTGGAACTGTTCACGCTCTGCGCGTTCGGCGACCTTGAAGGCCCACTTGCTCTTGATTTCGATTCCGAGCAGGCGCGCAGATGGAGCGGACTTCGCTCGCTCCAGCAGAAACATGCCGCGCCCGAAACCGATTTCGAGCTCGATCTCTCCGGCGTCGGTCAGCCACAAACTGCGCAAATCGACAGGCCCTTCGGGCGCACGGGGCGCGAGCTCGAGATAGCGGCGCGGATCGGGCTCGGACGACTCGGGCGACTCGGGCGACTCGGGCGAAGCAGCGTTCTGCATGGACGGACGCGCGACATAGGCCAGCTTCGCAGGTGGTGCAACCGCGTCCTTTCGCGGCGCGTGTAGCACCTCGAGACTTGCGCTCTAGGTCATCGGATTCCTTGACCAAAAGCAAAGGGCTGTGGTTCCCTTGGCATTCGACTTCGAAGGCCAGTGCGAGGATCCATCGCCCAAAGGAGGGCCGCGTGTCCGTGAACATTCTGGTTGCGGATGACAGTGTGACCATGCGCCGCATCTTGGAGGTGACCTTCCAAGGCGAAGACGCACAGGTCACGTCGGTAGATAGTGGTGAAGCTGCGGTCCGCAAAGCGGCCGAGCTGACACCGGACGTGGTGTTCGCGGATCTCTCGCTCTCCGGCATGGATGGCTATTCGGTCGCGAGCGCGATCAAGGCGGCGCCGGGGCTCGAGAAGACGGCCGTGGTCGTGATGGCCAGCCAAAAGCATCCGTACGACGAGGACAAAGGCAAAGCTGCCGGCGTCGACGATCACATCTTGAAGCCGTTCGATACGCAGCTCGTGATCGATCGCGTGAAGCAAGTCCTCGCGAAGCCGCGCGTCATGCCCACTGCCGGCAAAGCGGCAGCGGCCGCACCTGCTGCATCGCCTGTCGGTTCGCCGCAAGCGGCGAATCAGCAGGGCCGCGTCGGGGCAAAGACGATCACCGCGATCGGGAAGCCGATGGCGGCGCCGCCTCCACCCGCGCCGAAGCCGCAGCCGACAGCGGCAGTTGCAACCGCGCGCGCTGCGCCGGCAATGTCCGCCGCCGTGGCGACGAGCCCGGCCGCAGTCGCCATCACCGCCGCAGAAGCCGAGCTTCCGCAGCGGCTCGGGAACTTGGGGCTTTCGCCGGACCAGGTCACCGCCGTGCTCGCGCTTTCGCGCGAAGTGATCGAGCGCGTGGTCTGGGAAGTCGTGCCGGAGCTCGCCGAGACTCTGATCAAAGAAGAGATTCGGCGCCTCACGAGCACCTGACGTCGAGCGAGCGAGAGCGAGCGTTTGAACCGCCAAGGCGCCAAAAGAATTAATTCTCTTGGCGTCTTTTGGCTTCTCTTGACGTCTTCTGGCGATTCTCTCCGCGAGTCGCCCGCGGCGCGAGCTCGTGCGACAATTCCCGACGCTGCGGCGCGTTTGCCGCAGCCCCGGGCGTTGGCCATCACTCGGCACCTGCTTGAGTGCTGGGCAGGAATGCGGCATACCGCCCGGCTCATCACGAGGTTTGCATGAGTTCCGAGCAGCGCGATGACCCCCAGCCCACGCCGGCCGACGAGACCCTGTCTCTCGCGAAGGCCTACGATCCGCGCGAAACCGAGCCGCGCTGGTACCGGTTCTGGGAGGAGAACGGGTTCTTTACGGCGAGCGCGGCTCCGGACGACAAGCGCGAGACCTACACCGTCGCGATCCCGCCGCCGAACGTCACGGGCTCGCTTCACATGGGCCACGCCTGCCGGACCGCGTTCGAAGACGTGCTGGTCCGCTATCACCGCATGTGCGGCTACAACACGCTCTGGGTGCCCGGCATCGATCACGCCGGCATCGCGACGCAAGTCGCAGTCGAGCGCCAACTCGCGCGCGAAGGCGGCAAAAGCCGGCACGACCTCGGCCGCGAGAAGTTCATCGAGCGCGTGTGGCAGTGGAAGGCGGAGTCGGGCGGCCGCATCTTGAAGCAGCTGCGCGTATTGGGCGCTTCCTGCGATTGGACGCGCGAGCGCTTCACGATGGATGAGGGTCTATCGCGCGCAGTGCGGCACGCGTTCGTGAGCTTGTACCGCGAGGGCTTGATCTACCGCGATACGCGCTTGGTGAACTGGGACGTCCAAGCGCAGACCGTGTTGTCGGATCTCGAGGTCGAGAACGAAGAGAACGTGCAAGGCGAGCTGTTCGATTTCGCGTATCCAGTCGAAGGCGGCGGCGAGATCGTGGTGTCGACGACGCGGCCCGAGACGATGCTCGGCGACACGGCGATCGCCGTGCATCCGGACGACCCGCGCTACACGCACTTACACGGCAAGTTCGCGCTGCATCCGTTCGTCTCGCGTAAGGTCCGGATCGTCACGGACGCCGAGCTCGTCGATCCGAAGTTCGGCACTGGCGCGGTGAAAGTCACGCCCGCGCACGACTGGAACGACTTTGCGACCGGCAAGCGGCATCAGCTCGAAGAGATCAACATCTTCAACAAGGACGGCACGCTGAATGAGCAAGCCGGCCCGTTCAAAGGGCTCGAGCGGTTTGCGGCGCGCAAAGCGGTGAAAGCGAAGCTCGATGAAATGGGGCTCGCGCGCGGGACGAAGACGCACACGCTGACCCTGCCCCGCTCGCAACGTTCGGGCACGATCGTCGAGCCGATCATCTCGACACAGTGGTTCATGCAGATGAAGCCGCTCGCTGAGCCCGCGATCGCCGCGGTGGAGTCGGGCAAGACGCGCATCGTGCCCGAACACTGGGAGAAGACGTATTTCCACTGGATGCGGAACATCCAGGACTGGTGCATCTCGCGGCAGCTCTGGTGGGGCCACAGCATTCCTGCCTGGTACTGCGAGAAGTGCAGCCACGCCCACGTCGCGTTGGAAGCGCCGGAGAAGTGCGAGCAGTGCGGCGGCGCGGTCGTACAAGACGAAGACGTGCTCGATACCTGGTTCAGCTCGGGCTTGTGGCCGTTTTCGACGTTGGGTTGGCCGGACAAGACGGCGGACCTCGCGCGCTTCTATCCGACGAGCGACATGGAGACGGGATACGACATCCTGTTCTTCTGGGTCGCACGCATGATGATGATGGGGCTGCACTTCACGGGCGAGGTGCCGTTTCGGCGCGTGCTGCTGTCGGGTCTCGTGACCGACGAGCGCGGCGAGAAGATGTCGAAGCTGAAGGGCAACGTCGTGGATCCGCTCGACGTGATCAACGGCGCGACGCTCGATCACTTGATCGAGACTGCGAAGAAGAACGGCGCGCGCGACAGCGGAATCGACTACCTGCGCAAGACGTATCCGGAAGGTTTTGCGGCCTACGGCGCGGATGCCCTCCGGCTCACGCTGCTGAGCTATTCGCCGCAGACGACGAAGATTGCGCTCTCGATCAAACGCATCGAGGGCTATCGCAACTTTGCTAACAAGCTGTGGAACGCGGCTCGCTACGTGCTGATGAACTTGCAGCAGAGCGGCGTGACGGCGACGCAAGAGCGCCCCGCGGCCAAACACTTCGCGAATCGATGGATCTTGTCGCGGCTGGCGGTCGCGATCGACGCGATGCATTCAGCCGTCCGCGACTACCGCATGGATGAGGCGACGAGCGCGGTCTACCACTTCGTGTGGCAGGACTTTTGTGACTGGTACCTCGAGTTGTCGAAGCCGCTGCTCGCTTCGAACGATCCGACACTTGCGGCCGAGACGCGCGCGGTGCTCGTGCACACGCTCGAGACCACGTTGCGGGTGTTGCACCCGATGATGCCGTTCATCACCGAGGAAATCTGGCAGCGCGTGCCGAAGGCGGATGGATTGACGCGGACGCTCGTGCTCGCGCGGTACCCCCGAGCGGCGAGCGATGCAGCGCGGGACGAGACAGTCGAGCGCGAGATGAGCTTGGTTCAGGCGGTGAGCGTCGCGGCTCGCGCGCTGCGTTCGGAGCGCGACATTCACCCGCGGCTTGCGCTGCCGTTGCACTTGCGGACCGACGATTCGGTTGCGCGCGCGGTGCTCGACCGCGAGCAAGCCGCCATCGCGAGTCTCGTAAACGCGACGGTGTCGGTCGAAGCGGTGAGCGGCGCGAAGGAGCTGGAGAACAGCGCGACTTCGCTCGCGGAGAGTGTGACCCTGCTCGTGCCGCTCGCTGGCTTGGTGGACGACAGCAAAGAGAAGGAGCGCGTGACGCGTCAGCTCCAGAAGCTCGAGAAGGACCTCGCCGCAATTTCGAAGAAGCTCGACAACGAGGGCTTCGTGGCGCGAGCGCCGGCCGAGGTGGTGGCGAAGGAGCGCGAGCGTCGAACCGAGCTAGAGGAAGCGAAGCGGCAGCTGGAAGCGGCGCTCGTAAAACTCGGCTGACCCCTTTGATGGCGGGGAGAGCAACCCGCCTCATTGAATGAGATTTGCGAGGATTTCGCCCTGAGAGCGTGCGCCCCCGCAGGGCCCGACTGAGCGGTACTTTTTACCGCGCAGGGAGGGACCGAGGAGGTAAGCCGCTCTCAGGGCGAAAGCCGAAGCAAATCGCTATTCCGCGCTGTAGGGGTCGGCGCTTGGCCGGATTGTGTTGGGGCCTGGGCCTGGATCGCTCCCCCGCTTGAACGGCTTCTGCACCCAAGCTGAGAAACGTTCCAGACCGATCCGCGCGTCGTCGAACAACGAATACGCGACCGGCGTCGCGAGCAACGTCAGCAACAACGACAACAGCTGCCCGCCGACTACCACGCCCGCAGTCGCCCGGCTCTGACCGGCGCCGATGCCTCGCGAGAGGAGCAGCGGAACCATGCCGGCGACGAACGCGATCGTCGTCATCAAGATCGGCCGCAACCGATCGCGATTGGCCTGCATGATCGCTTCAGTTCGAGCCAGCCCGCGCTCGCGGAGCTGGTTCGTGTGGTCGATCTGCAGAATGCCGTTTTTCTTCACCACACCGAACAACACGAGCACGCCCAACGCAGAGAACATGTTGAGCGATTGACCGGTGAGCAACAGCGATAGAAGCGCGAACGGCAATGTCAGCGGCAACGACAACAGAATCGTCACCGGGTGCAGCCACGACTCGAATTGCGCCGCGAGAATCAAGTACATGAACACGAACGACAGCGCGAACGCGATCATGAAGTTCGAAGCCGCGCGACCGAGCTCGCGCGAACGGCCTTGCGGGAGCGCGGTGTAGCCGACCGGCATGTGCTGATCCGCGATCGCCTTTTCGAGCTCCGCGAGGATCTGGCTCTCGCCGAAGCCTTGCTGAACGTTCGCGAGCAGCGTGACCTGGCGCTTACGGTTGTAGCGATTGATCTGCGCGGGGCCTTCCTCGTGCACCAGCTTCACCACATCGACGAGCGGAACTTGGCCGAGCTTCGTCGACGGCACTGTGACCGCCGCCAAGCCCTCTTCGTTCGTCCGGAACCGCGACTCAGCACGCAGGTTCACGTCGTACTGCTCGCCGTGCTCTTCGAACGTGCTCACGTCGTCGCCGCCGACGAGCAAGCGCAACGTCGACGCGACGTCCGCCACCGTGACGCCGAGATCGCCCGCTTTCGCGCGATCGATTTCGACGACGATCTCGGGCTTTCCGAGCACGAGCGTGCTGTCGACGTCGACCGCGCCCTTCACCTTCTTCAACCGATCGGTGAGCTTCTTCGTGTACTCCGCGAGCTTGTTCAGATCGGGCCCGCTCACGACATACTGCACGGAGGCGGTCGAGTTACCACCGCCGCTGATCGCCGGGACCTCGCCGACACTGATGCGCAAATCTTTCGACTGCTTCGCGACGATCTCGGAGCGGATCTTCGCGATGATGTCGTACTGCGACTCTTCGCGGGCGCTCGGGTCGGTCAGACGCGCGTAGACCGTCGCGAGGTTCGGCGTCTTCGACTCGTTGTCGCCGATCGTCACGAGTGTGAACGTCACGCCCGGCACATGGCGTACTTGGCGGGCGATGCGCTCGGCGATCAGATCCGTGGCTTCGAGGCTGGTGCCTTCCGGAGCGCGCACACTGATCAGCAGCTGGGCTTCGTCGTTCAGCGGCAGAAACGACTTCGGCACGGCTTTGAACAACGGCACGCACGAGCCGATCGTGGCGAACGCGGCGATGACGATGATGAACCGATAGCGGAGCGCAAACCCGAGCACCCTCGAGTACAGCCGCTCGATCGGCCGATAGCCGACGTCGACGATGCGCTCGAGCAGCGGTTTCTTGCCGTTCGCGTTCGCCTCGTGTGGCTTGAGCATCCGCGCAGCGAGACTCGGCGTGAGCGAGAAGCTCACCAGCAGCGAGACCGCCACTGAAAATGCCATCGTCGTTCCGAAGCTGCTCAAGAAGCGGCCGGGAATGCCGCCCATAAAAATGACCGGCGCGAAGATCGCCATCAACGACAGCGTCGTCGCGAGCACCGCGAGGCCGATTTCCTTCGTCGCTTCGATCGCAGCTTCGAACGGCGGACGCTTCTTCTCTTCGATGAAGCGAAAGATGTTCTCGAGCACGACGATCGCGTCGTCGATCACGATACCGACCGCGAGCGCGAGCGCGAGCAGCGTGATCGAGTTCAGTGTGAACCCCTGCGCCCACATCAAACCGAACGTCGAGATGATCGAAGTCGGGATCGCGAGCGCGGCAATAAACGTCGCACGCACGTTGCCGAGGAAGAACAACACGACGAGCGCGGCTAGGAACGAGCCCTCGACCAAGTGCGTCTTCACCGCGTCCGCCGATGTCTTGATCACAGTGGAGTTGTCGCGAACGTTCTCGAGCTTGTAGCCGGCCGGCAAGAGCTTGCGAACGTTCTCGACGCGCTGCTGGACCGCTTCCGCGACCGCGAGCGTGTTCTCACCCGACTGCT
>DASRXR010000521.1:0-3725 GCA_035687405.1 Polyangiales bacterium | reverse complement strand
GATCGGACAGCCGAGCACTTCGACCGGGATGTCCAGGTCGCGCACCATCCGCTCGATCGTGCGCCACTGTTGGTAGTCCTTGCGGCCGAACGCGGCGACACACGGCCCGGTGGCATTGAACAACTTTGCGACTACGGTCGTGACTCCGCGAAAGTGCGTCGGGCGAGATGCGCCTTCGAACGGCTGCGTCACTTGCTCGACTTCGACGTGGGTTTGAAAGCCGGCCGGGTACATCGCGTCGGGCGAGGGCGCGTAGATCAGATCGACGCCGTGTTTGTCGCACCGCGCGAGGTCGTCGGCGAACGTGCGCGGATACTTCGCGAGATCTTCGTTCTTCCCGAACTGAAGCGGGTTCACGAAGATGCTGACGACCACCGGTCCAGCGCCAGCTGCACGCGCTGCAGCTACGAGCGACATGTGCCCGTCGTGCAGCGCGCCCATCGTGGGAACCAAGCCAACACGTTGTCCGCGGCCACGGAGTGCTTCCGTGGCCGCAAACAGCTCGCGCGGATTGTCGATGACTTGCGGCATCAGTGGGATTCGTTCGACTTCGCTTCGAGCGCCGGGTTCGGTGCTTCAGATGCAGCAGACAAAGGCGCGGGGGCAGGGGCGGCGCTCATTCCGAAGCTGTGAGCGGCGGTCGGGAACAGGCCCGCCCGAACTTCTTCGGCGTAGCTCTGCATCGCGGTCACGCCGCGCGCATACCAGTTGTCGTACATCTTCACGAACTTGGGCACTCGATCCGGAGCGAGGCCGAGCATGTCGTAACAGACGAGCACTTGACCGTCGCACTCTGGGCCTGCACCAATGCCGATCGTCGGAATCGGCACTTGCGTGCGAATACGCGCGGCGAGACCGGCTGGTACACCTTCGAGCACGATCGAATACGCACCTGCATCTGCGATCGCGCGTGCGTCTTCGACGATGCGATCCGCGTCTTCTTCGTCTTTGCCTTGAACCTTGAAGCCGCCCATCGCGTGCACGCTCTGCGGCGTGAGGCCGACGTGGCCCATCACGGGAATGCCCGCGCGCACGAGCCGGCGAACGGTCGGTGCCAGATCGGCGCCGCCTTCGATCTTCACCGCGTGCATGTTGCCTTCAGCGAGGAACCGCGCCGCGTTCGTGAGCGCTTGTTCGGGCGAGACCTGATAACTCATGAACGGCATGTCGCCGACGAGGTGCGCGCGCTTACTGCCGCGAGACACCGCGCGTGAGTGATAGATCATCTCGTCGAGCGTGACGGGCAGCGTAGTGTCGAGACCTTGCACCACCATGCCGAGCGAATCGCCGACGAGCAGAATGTCGGCTCCGCCTTCTTCGAGCATGCGCGCAAACGTCGCGTCGTACGCCGTGCACATCACGATGCGTTGCCCGCGCGCAGCCATCGCGCGCAGGGATGTAACGGTCAACCGGGAACCGGCCGTAACCGAATGCTTCGACACTTGGAGTCGCTCCTCGCAGAGGTCGCGGCCGAGGCGATTCCCGGTCCACGCATCGCGAACGACTTCACATTAGCACACCTCAGTCGAAGCTGAGAGCGGCTCGCATCTGTTCCAAATTGGCTAGATGTTTGGCCTAGTTGCGGCTCGAATCACGAACCGGACTGAACTGCCGTCTCGAGCGTTTGGGCGAGCTCTTCGACACGCTTTCGCACGGCCTCGTCAGCCGGTGCATCCTCGCGAGCGCGCTGCAACATCCGGCGCGCTTCAGCCGACAGACCGAGTGCCTGCATCAAGCGGGCGGCCTCGAGCTCGTACAAAAATGCGTTCTGACGATCGCTGCCATCGGCGAGCAACGTGTAGAGGTCGAGCGCGCGCGCAGGCCGCTCCGACTTCTCGTACAACCCGGCCAACCGGAGCATCCCTTCGGCCGGCAAGTCGCGCTGATTGCGCCGCGTCAGGTAGTCGATCACGCGTTCGAGCTGCGCGATCGCAGGCTCGTCGCGCCCGGCATCGGCCAACGCGAGGCCGAGCTCCAGCCACAATCGAAAGTCGGGATCGGCCTCGTCGCGCGACTCGAGCGCGGCCTCCAGCACCTCGATCGCTTCGTCGAACAGCTGCTCGCGGCGAAAGAAGTTCGCCATCGCCAAGTACGGGCGCGGATCGTCCGGCAAGGCTTCGAGCGCTGATTCGTAGTGCGCGACCGCGCCGTCGAAGTCGCCGCGCGCATGTACGAGCTGCGCGAGCTCCATGTGTGCGATCAGTCGGGCGTCGCCACCTTCTTCGGCGTGCAACGTGGCGAGGAACTTCGTCAGCGCTTCGGCACCTTCGTCGGTCGCGCCATCGGCGAGCCGCGCGCGACCGATCTCGAACCACAGATAACGCGGCCCATCCGCCTTTTCTGCCAGCGCTTCCAGAGCTAGACGGGCTTCGGGGATCTTGCCGTCGTGCAGCGAGAGCAGCGCACGTTTCATCGGTTCGCCGTGAGCCTGGTACTCGTTGTACTGGTCGTCCTCGAAGCCACCCGAGATCACTTCGAAGCGATCCTCGTCGGTCGTTTCGGCGGACTCGGCCGTCCGCTCGATCACGCGTTGTTTGCGTTCGAGGCTCTCGATCCGCTGCTCGGCCTGCAGAATCAGCTCGCGGCTCGCAGCGGTTTCCATCGCGCCTTGCAACTCTTCGCGCGCGAAGACGAGGTTCCCTTGCTCGATCAGCGTCTCCGCCTCGGCGAGCCGCTTCTTCGCGATCGAATCGCGGCACTCGTCGATCTTCTGGCCGAGCGCCGCTTTCACTTCGGGCAACTCGCGCGCGAGATCCTGCGCGCGCTCGTACGAGAGCTTGGCTGGACCGAACTCACCGGCCGTAAACAGCTCGTCCGCGTGCGCGCGTTCCTGCTCCAGCGTGCGCTTTCCGAATAGCTTGCCCAACAGCGACATCTCTCAGCCTTCCTTCTTTTCTTTGCGCGTCACCCACTGATTCGCCATCGACTTCAGCTGTTGTGGCACGTTGCGGTTTTTTCCGAGGGCCTTGAGCTCTTCCATGCGCAGATGCGAAATGAAACGCATCGAGATCCCGACCGGCGTCTTCGAGTTGAAGCACAGGTTGTGCTTCACTTCGCCGTTCTTGATCCACTCTTTCTTGTTGCCGATGTAGCGCAAGATCTCTTCGCTCACTTCTTTGCTGCGCGCGATGTCGGCCGCTTCGCCGACCGTCATCTGAGGCGAGTTCACCGCAGCCATCGCGATTTGGCGATTGTGGTCGCGCACGAGAATCGCGCGCGCCGCCATGTTCCCGACGAGCGCCAACCGCAGCTTCTCCGACTTCGTCATGTCGATGATCTGCATGCTGAGCGGCTTGTACTCCTGTTTGACCTCCTCCGTCCCAGCCGCCTTGTCTTCTTTGAACGCATTTTCGTCTTTGTCGTCGAGCAGCGTTTGGGCGAAGACTGCGTCCTGCGGCAGCGGCTCGTCGCTCGGCTCGGGTATCAACTGACCCTGGACCGCTTCGACCGCGGCAGCGAAGTGCGGAATGCCGTCGAGCGTCACGCCGTTGCGAGCGGCGAGCTCGATCAAGCGATCGGCCGTCGACATCCGCGTGTTGCGATTTTTGTACAGGGCTTCGATGATCAGCGGTGCGCGCAGCAGGCGCTGCTCGTTGACCGCGATCCGCTCCGAGATCCGCTCACTGCACATCCGCGCAACTTCTTCGACCGTCGCGTCGTGACTTGCCGGATTCGCCACCAAACGTCCGAGCTGTTCCTCGTTTCTGAGCGTGCGGCCCAGAAAG
>DASRXR010000520.1:0-2694 GCA_035687405.1 Polyangiales bacterium | reverse complement strand
CGCGCGAACCAGGCAGCCCGCTCGATGCCGACCTCGTGTTGTGCGACGAGGCATCCATGCTCGATGTGCAGCTCGCGCGGCGCCTGCTCGAAGCTCTGCCGCCGAAGGCATCGCTCGTGCTCGTCGGCGATCCCGATCAATTGCCGCCGGTGGGCGCAGGCCCGGTGTTGCGCGAGCTCTTGCAGAGCGGTGTCGCACCGACGCTGCGGCTGACCGAAGTTTTTCGCCAGGCTCAAACCAGCCAAATCGTTCGCGCTGCGCACCAGATCCTGCACGGCAAGCAGCCCACGCCGTCCGCCGCCGGTAGCCGCGAGCACGGCGATTTGCACTTGATCCGAGCGGTGGAACCGCAAGCGATTACCGAGCTCCTCGTGACGAGCTTGCGCCGTATGCAGGATGCGTTCGGCCTCGATCCGCGGCGCGACGTGCAAGTGCTCTCGCCGATGCGCCGCGGTCCGCTCGGCACCGAAGCACTCAATCTGCTGCTGCAGGAGGCACTAAATCCAGCGCCGGCAGCGCAACCCGAAGGCATGAAGTTCCGTCCCGGCGACAAAGTGATGCAGCTCAAGAACGACTACGACCGCGAGGTTTGGAACGGCGACCTCGGCGAAGTGTCGCGCGTCGATGCCGGCATCGTGTTCGTCGACATGGGCGATCGTGCGGTGAGTTACGAACCCGAGGCGCAATCGGCACTCGCGCTGTCGTACGCGAGCACGGTGCACAAGGTTCAAGGCAGCGAGTTTCCAGCCGTCGTGATCGTGCTGCACTCGAGCCACTTCATGATGTTGTCGCGCCCGCTCCTCTACACGGCGCTCACGCGTGCCAAACGGCTCGCAGTGATCCTCGGCGATCCGCGCGCGCTTGCACGCGCGGTGTCCAATGTCGAAACACGCAAACTGAACTCGCGGCTCGCGCTGCGGCTCGCCCCGCGTCAGCCCAGCTGAAGGAGCCATCTGCTAGCGGCTGCGGAACCAGTTTGGCTAGGCTGCTAAGCGCTATACGGACGTAGCAAGCCGCGTCCGCAGAGTTGCGGGCCGCGCAGCGTGGCTCGCTATTTTCCCAAAACGGCGATCACGCCGTCGTGGAAACCGGGCCGGAAGCCCTTGATCCGCTCGTTCGCGCGGCTCGGATGCACGCGATTTGTGAGCAGGACGATCACGAGGTCGCGCTCAGGGTCGCACCACAACGAAGTCCCGGTGAAACCCAAATGGCCGAACGCACGCGCACTCATGCGCCGCCCGGCAGAGCTGTTCTCGGCGCTTTTTGCATCCCAACCGAGGCGCAAGGTCGTCCCGTCGATCGGTTGCAGCGCACGCTCGACGAGCGAGCTGGGCAAGAAATCTCCGTGACCTAACAGTGCGTCGAGCACCGCGCGGCCAAACGTAGCCACGCCGCGGGCCGTTCCAAACAACCCGGCGTTGCCTGCGACGCCGCCAAAGGCAGCGGAGTTCTCGTCGTGCACTTCGCCGCGAATCAAGCGACCCCGCCACTCACACCATTCGGTCGGTGCTGCGTCGCGAACGATCTGCGCGCGGCGATCGGGTGCGAGCGTCGCCGGGAAAAAAATCTCGTTGCTGATGCCGAGCGGTTCGGTCACTTCGCGCGCGATCACGCGATCGAGTTTTTCACCCGCGGTCCGCGCGATCACTTCGCCTGCGATCATGTACCCGAGGTCGCTATACAGCGGGCCCTTCGACTCGCTCTCCGCAGGACGGCGCGAGGCCTCGCTGAGGATCCAGCGCCGCGCAGCTGCAGTCCCGGGATCATGCGGAACATCGAGATACAATCCGCCCCAGTCGGCCAGGCCCGAACGATGGGTGAGCAACATCTCGAGCGTCGCTACACCGCCCACGCCGCCACGAACGTCCGTCACGATGTTGTCCGTGCGCACGTCGAGCGATAGCTTCCCCGCGGCAACCAGGCGCAAAGCCGCCATCGCAACGACCGGCTTCGTCAACGAAGCGAGATCGTACGGAGTGCTGGTGCGGACTTCCGCTTCACCTGCACGCAACCGACCGGAAGCCACCTCGACGACGTGAACGTTGTCACCGTCACGCCAGTTGACGCATGCCACGCCGCCTGGAAAAGCTTGACCCGCGACGCCGGCATCCATCAAACGGCCGGTCTCTCGTTGCACACGCTGCTTGAGTTCTTCGCTCACTGACTTGTCGTCTCTATCGGCTGATGGGGCGATCGTCCACAAAAACAAAACGCTCCGCTCAGCTCTAACTGACTCTAACTAAAAGGCGTGCCCACCACCCATGATGCCCGCGCGGGTCTCTGAACTTCCTTATGCTACCGCCAAATCGCTGAGCGCACGTGGAAAAATTCGTACGGTCCCGGAGGATTTCAGGGTGGAAGAGCTGCCCGCATACCCGCCTTCGGGTCAGGGCGAGCACGTCTACGTGCACTTCGAGAAATCCGGCTTGACCACGCAAGAAGCGCTCGCGCGCATTGCAAAGGCCCTGAACGTCGACGCGCGTGCCGCCGGTGTGGCAGGACAAAAGGATAAACACGCCGTCACCACCCAGTGGGCAAGTTTCACCGGTACGACGCCGGAAGCCGCCACATCGCTCGAACTCGCGAACATTCGGGTGCTCGCGGCGAGCCGTCATACGAACAAGCTGCGCACCGGACATCTCCGCGGTAATCGTTTCGAGTTGCGGTTACGCGATACCGACCGCGTCGATGTCG
>DASRXR010000519.1:0-8977 GCA_035687405.1 Polyangiales bacterium | reverse complement strand
TGGAGGACCGCAGCGTTGTCGATCTTCGTCGCGTACGCGGTGGCTACCGAGTCTTTCGGCCACGGCACGTCGAAGTAGAACTGCTCGTAGTGCTCGCCGTCACCGCCGACGTCGTACGGCGTCATGTCGGCCATGGTCTGGCCATTGTGCGTCTTGAAGTCGTAGCAAGTCTCGCCCGGTCCCGGGACGAGTGGACCGCGGCTGCCGTCCATGTTGCCGGGGGTCACGGTGCCGGGGGTGGTCGGCGTGCTGATGTCGCAGGCCTTGTCGGCCGCGACGCCTGCAGGCGCGCCCGCCTTGAGCCACGTGTCGAGGCCGGTCATCTCGTCAGCCTTCAGCTGAGTGAGGGGAGGCATCGGACGCATCGTGTCGTGGATCCGCGTCTGGACCACTTGGTAGACCTTCATGGTCGGCTGCGTTTTCGCCGCCTTGTGCAAGTCGGCCCAAGTGACGAGCGGCATCGGCGCGCCGCCGATGGGCGCCGCCCCGTGACAGGACTGGCACTGGCCCGCGAAGACCTTCGAGACGTTGCAGGGCAGCACTTCGTTGCCCGAAGGATTCTGCACGTCGCCGGGCGTGACCGGCGCACCCGCTGCGCCGACGATCGACCCGGCGCCCGCGGCACCCGTAGGGGCGGGCGTGCCGACGCCGGTCGGCGTCTGAATGGGCGTCGTGACCGAACCGTTACCTGCCGCGCCGAGACCCGGCAGGCCTGAGCCCGCTATGCCGGTCGGAGGCGTAACCGGCGGCGGCGTAGCCGAATCGGAACCGCACGCTCCAACGAGGCACAGCACCGCTGCGGTGGTGACCGAACTCAGCGTCCGGGGCTGAAGGTTGCGAGCGAACCCGCGCAGGCCGCGCCGTGCGTCTCGCTCCCTCGTGTCGTTGCTCGCGCTTTGTTCTTTCATGCCCTCACTCCGCTTTCGCAGTCTCGTGTCGATGGTTCGTCAGGCTAACGGTTTCGAGTGTCGCTCGTGTCGCCTGTTGGTGGCTGCCTCGGTGCAGCTCGGAAGTGCACGCCTCTGAGTCATTCGGCTCATAACTTCGGCTCAACCGGGCGCATGGTCAGTATCTTCACTATCCGGCAGAGTGCGATGTCTCGATCGGACGGAAAAAAGCCGATTCGGTCGTGTCCCGGAGCCAGGACACACTGGAATGGCCGGACATGAGCTTCCAGAGGCTCTGAGGCTGCCGCCAACAGCGGCAATTGTCTGATCCGGATACATTTCCGTCACAGCGCTAACCGAGTTGGCGGAGGCGCTCGACCAACAAATCGACGAACACGCGCACCTTCGGGGGTACCCGACGGGCGCTGGGATAGATCGCCCACAGCGCTCCGCCATGCATCGCGTACTCCGGAAGTACGGGAATGATCTCTCCAGCCTTCTCTCCGAATGCTGCGATGGCTTGCAGCAGGCCGATTCCGGAACCTGCGATCACGGCCGCGCGAATGAAGCTGAACTCGTTCGCTGCAACCCAGCTTCGCGGCACGAGATCGAGAACGCCGTTCGGTCCAGCGAGCCGCCATGGCATCGCGCCGCCGTCCACACTCGCGAAGCCGATCAAGTCGTGTTCGGCCAGCGCATCGGGCTCCGTCGGAATTCCACGCGCCGCGAGGTACGCCGGGCTCGCATACAAACGCATTACGCTGGCGGCTAACTTTCGCACGGTCAGGCCCGAGTCTTTCATCGGCATGCCGCCACGGAGCGCGAGATCGAATCCTTCGCGTACGACGTCGACGCGACGCTGCGTGATCTCGAGCTGCAATTCGATGTCGGGATAGCGGCGGCGAAAGTCCGGCAGTGACGCCGCGAGCACGTCGCGCGCGATGTCGAATGGCGTCGAGACACGCAAGCTACCGCGCGGCAGTGCGCCCGAGTCGCGAGCGCCGCGGTTGGCTGCCGTGATCAGATCGATCGCGTGCGAGCAGCGGTGAAAGTAGCCGCTGCCAGCTTCAGTCAGCCGCACCGCGCGCGTCGTCCGTTCGAGTAAGCGCACGCCCAGCGCTTCTTCCAAGCGCTGCAGCTGGCGACTCAAGGTCGATCGCGGAACCCGCAGCGTGCGCCCTGCCGCGGCGAATCCGCCTCATGTTCTCCGTTCAAACCGTTCGTTCTTCTCGTCCCGAATATACCTCGTTCGAAATCGAATCGATCGAGCAGCTATTGCCAGTCTCGCGCGAGTGGTCGCATGGCTACGCCCATCACGACCTCTCGGGAATTCCGGAGGCTGCACCCGGACGTTTGGCCTTCGGTCCGATGAAGCTGTTCGCGATCGAGACGATTGCGGCCGGTCACGGCTACTCGCTCCACCAGCACGCGAACGTCGAAGTCATGACACTCGTGCTCGAAGGCACGGTGCTGCATCGCGATAGCGTCGGCGGAGAGACTCGGCTCTGTGCGGAGACGGTGGCAGTGATGTCAGCCGGTCGCGGTGTGTCGCACGCGGAGTACGCAGACGTGGATCGGGCCTGCCGCGTGATCCAGATCATGTTGAAGTCGCGCTCGGTCGATCGCGAACCGCGCGCGGAGCACAGGATCGTGCCTCGCTCCGAGCGGTCGGGTCGTTTTCGTGCGCTCGCCTCCGGCCGAAGGTGCGACGCCGACTCGAATGCGCTCTACATCGATCAAGCTGCGGCGTTGCTGAGCTGTCGATTCGATGCCGGTACGCGGCAGCAGTACCACATCGAGCCTGGCCGGATCGCGTACCTCATGTCGGTCGATGCAGCGATCGTAGTCGGTGGCACTTTGGTTCGCGCCGGCGAACGTGTGCTCGTTCGCTGCGCAGGCACACTCGACATCGAAGCGTGCGGAGCCACCGAGGTGGTCGTGCTGGACATGATCTAAAGTGATTTGCCCTGGGAGCGGCTCGCGCTCTCAGGGCAAAATCTCGTGCTTCGCTTATGCGCTACTAACGCGTGCTGCGGCGGGGCGCGGCTTCATCGGACTCGGAGTCGGCCGCTTCGTCTTCGCCGCCCTCCTCCGATTCGTCGGCATCGCCTTCGTCGGCATCGCCTTCGTCGGCATCGCCTTCGGCATCGCCTTCGTGGGCTTCATCGGACTCGGCATGCGCTTCGTCCGAATCGTCGTCGTCATCGTCGTCGGCATCGCTGTCGTCCGCCGCTTCGTCGAGGTCCGCCGAGTCATCTTCGGCGTCGGCGCTGTCTTCGAGGTCGTATCCCTCGTCGGCTTCGGCATCGATCTCGGCTTCGGCTTCCCGCTCGCTCGCTTCGTCGACTTCGAAGTCGCCGTCGTCGGCAGAATCGTGTTCTTCTCCGCCGCGCTCGTGTTTCACTTCCGGCTCCGGGGCATCGGCGTCATCCCAATCAGGCGACGACGGCACGGCCGCACGAACGTTCATCGGCGGGGCTTCGGACTCCGGCGATAGCGGTTGGCCGCGCCCGCCTTCGTCGCGACGACTGCGCTCCGGCGGCGCGCTGAAGCGTTCGTTGCGCGCCTGGTTCCGCTGGTCTTGGCGCTCGCGATCGGCTTCGCGCTCGCGGCGCTCGCGCTGCTCCGGCGTATCGCCGAGCATCTCGAGCAAGTCGTAGTCGATCTCGTGATGTGCGATCACGTGGCGGCGCACGGCGATGCCGAGCCGCTCCATCGCAGTCGCGAGGCCCATCCCATCGAACAGAGCCACGGACGCTGCGCCAACTGCACTCGCTTCTTCGCGAGCGCCGCTCGTCGTCCGACCCGTCGTGACGATCCATGCCGCGCTGGCTTGGCCGTAGTGATGCAGTGCGCCGCGCACGTCGACCACGCCTTCGCGATCGATGTCGCGTCCACCGCGCAGCACGACGATCGCGAGCCGCAGCTCTTCACTTCCGGTCTTGCGCGTGCCGGCGAAGTGCAGCTCGTTGCCCGCACTTCCTGGACGGCGTACTGCGCGCAAGGAGGTGATGCCTTCGGTGTTCAGCCACGTCGCGATCAGCTCCGCGAACCCGGCTGTCGGCAACTCGGTCAAGCGCTGAATCAGTGCGCGCCGGAGCTCGTTGCCATAACGCTCCGAAGCGTTGACCAAGTCCTGTTCGCTGCGCACGAGTTGCCGTGGCAACAGCCACTCGGAGAGCACGACGCGACTTCCGCGCAGGCGAAAGCGCGGCCGCTGTTGGCTGCGGTCGGCGCGTGCGACGTCGGCGCGAACGGCCGCGGCGATCGTCGGCGCGAGTGCTGCTGGAGTGCCGCTGAGCCGTCCCCGGCGGACGAGCAGATCCGCGACCCGTGAGAACGGATGCGGCACGCGTTCACCGCGCGACAGAACGTGCCACACCGCATCGGCGAGATCCTTGCCGAGCAAGTCGCCTTCAGCCGGCTGGCGGTTGAAGTCGAGTGGTTCTTCGCGCTCCCGATCACGGTCCCGATCGCGATCACGGTCACGCTCGCGCTCCCGATCGCGCGACTGACTTCGCATCGGCTCGCGCGGCTCGCGGTCGCGGCTCTCCCGACCGGCATCTCGACCGCCATCGCGACCGGCGTCTCGGCCGGCATCGCGACCGGCGTCTCGGCCGGTATCGCGACCAGCGTCGCGCTCGCGACCTCGTTCCCGCTCGCGATCTCGACTCGGCTCGCGCACGGGCTCCGGGCGCGGACTGACTTCGACCGTCCCCTCGGGCTTGTCACCCTTGCCGCGCCGCCGACGGCGCCGCCGACGGCGGCCGTTGCGATCGCCACCTTCGGTCTCTTGCTCGAGGCCAGCGAGGATCGGGTCGTCGTCGCCCTCTTCCTCGGGGAACACGTCCCCGCCAGGCAATGCGGGCGGCTTCACTTCGACCGCTGCGACCTGAACTTCGGCGTCGACCTCGGCGCTGACTTCTGCGACCTCGCCGTCATCGCCTTCGACTTCTTCGATCATCGCCATCGCTGCGGGCGACAACTCTTGCTTCGCGGATTCGCGGATCGCGAACACGCCGGGCTTCACCTTGATGATCGGGGCTTGCCCGCGATCCTTCTTCACCATCATCGCTAGACGCGAGCTCATCGTGACTTCGGGCGTCTTGCCCACGTGCGAGAGCAGGTTCTTTTCGATGGCGAGCTCGGTGATCCTTTTGTAATGCAGTGGTTCTCCGGCGCTTCGCAAAACCTCGAGCGCCGCTTCCGTAAATGTCATTGTCAGTAGCTCATGGAGTAGAGTTTTTAGGGGGTCTAGAGGGGTGCACGGAACCGTTTCGCCGCGCGAAGCAACGCATGATGGGAAGGTTCCCGAGCGTCGCGCCCACCTGTCTAGAGCGTCGCGCACGCTAACATTGGCCCCTGGCGAGCGCAAACACGGTACGACCAGCGCTTTTCTCGGCGCAGGCGCTGCGCTATGTGGCTGTCATGGCGGACATACGCGTCGAGCGACGACATACGATCGGCAAGGAAGCAGCGCTCGCGGCCGCGACGCGAGTCGCGGAACGGATGCGTGAGAAAGCTCAGGTTCAGTATCGCGTGAATGGGGACGCGATCGAGTTCGAGCGCAGTGGCGCGCGGGGTCGCATCGTCGTAAGCGACCAGACAGTTCTCGCCGAGGTGACGCTCGGGCTGCTGCTGAAGCCGATGCGCGGCTTCATCGAGCAGAAGATCGACGACTACTTCGGCCGGTTCTTCCAGTGACGGTTCAGTGATGCTGTGGTGGCGCGGTCTCGCCTACCTTGGGACTGGTCGCGCTCGGCGTCGAGCGTTCCGCATGCGCCGGCCGGTGACCTAACCACAATCCGGCTTCGCCACCTGCCGTGATCACGTCGGTGCGATACACGAGTACCGTGACTTGCCCCTGACCCGCGCGGGCCAGCGACTCGAGGCTGTACTCGGCGCTGTGCTCTGCACACAGCTGCGTCGCCGCTTGCGGCTGGCCCTCGTCTGCAACGCTCAGATCGGCGCCATGTTCGTCCATCGCCCGCAAGGCGATCTCGCGGACACCTTCGCTGCCGAATGCGGCGAGTGTATAGCAACTGCCGCTCTCGACCGGCAGCGTCAGACGTACTCGCTCGCCCTGCACGATCGGGAAGCTCCGATCGGCGCCGACCGGCTCGTAGCCGCGCTTCCGCAAGCCCTCGGTCAAGCTGCGCAGCGGATCCTCGAGCAGCTCGCGGTGCGGCATGAGGTCGGCGAACGTCACCTTGCCGCCGATGGCTGCAGCGGCCGCCGTCAGCTTCGCGCGCGGGCCGTAAAACGGCACGACGAGAAAGCTGCCTGAGCCTTCGTAGAGCTGCATCACGTAGTAGACCTGCGCGGCCGACTCGGTACAGGCCTGAATTGCCGGTCGCGCGTTCGACTCGGTATCCGAGCCGAGCAGCTCGCCATCGGCGGCGTACAGCGCGGCGTCGAGGTCCCGCACGTGGTCGGTCGCGAGCGCGACCAAGGTCACGCAGCTATCGGCTTCGATCGGCACCGCGAGCGTCACGTGCTCGCCGCTCAGCAAGAACCCGGCGTACGAACGCTTGCCGGCGCTGAAGCCCTGCGAACGCAGCGAGCGCGCGAGCTGTTCCATGCTCTTGCGCAGCTCGTCCGGAACCACCGCCGCCTGCGCGCGCGGTGTTTGGGGCTCGGCGAGCTGATTGCCACCACAGCCGAGCGCGGCAAAGAGACCGAGTGATGCGACGAACCGCGTTCGAGATCTCGCTCGCGCGATCATGTCGGCCCTTTCTCGGAAGCGGCCGGCTCGCGCCCGACCACCAATGCAAACCGGCTCGTGCCGCGGGTGTTCTTCGCGCGCACGAGCACGCTCACGACGCCGTCGACCGCAGGGCAGTGGTACACGAGCGGGTCGTCGTCCTTCCCGGAGTCGAGGGCGACGAGGCGGCCGTGTTCGTCGAGTACGCCCAAGTCCAACGCTCCTCGCGGTGAATCCGAGACAGCCACTGCTGCAAACGCGTAGCACACGCCACCGCGGACAGGCAGCGGAACTCGCAAGCGTTCGTTCGCCGCGACGAGCCCAGTGGTGATCGGCTCCGCTGCGAAGCCGCGCGTCAGCATGCGCGTTCCGAGCTCTGCGTAGGAGATGCGCGCTGGGCCTTCGATGCCGGGCACGCGCGCCGGCTCGGTCAGCCGCAAGGCTTCCACGACGTACGCGCCATCGCCTTGAAATACAGCGGTATCCAGAACGTAACGCGTGCGGCCACTCGTGCACAGCTTCACGATGGCGTTGCGGCGGCGCGTGGTATCGGCCGCGACGGGCTCGGGGGAGCTGCCTTGCGCGAACACGCGCAGGTCCAGATCGACGACGTCTGCGTCGCCGACGGCCGCGAGCGCGTAGCAGCGATCCGGCTCGAGGTTCAGCATTCGCGCTTCGTGTTGGCCCGAGAGCAGAGCGCCGAACGCTACGAGCCCATCCGGTGCGTAGCCGAGCTCGCGAAACTCGCCGCTCAACGCTTGCAGCTCGTCTTCGAGCGAACGCGCGCTCGGTTCAGGACCGAGGTCGAGCGGTTGGGGTCGCGGCGCTCCGAGCGCGCCGCAGCCAGCAGCGGCATCCAAGGTCGAACCGGGACCCGAGAGCGCGCCGTACACGACTTCGCCCTGCCCGTCGGTCACGCGGACGCTCACGAACACGGACTCGCCCGAATGACCACAGTACTGCGCGCGCGGCAGCGTGACGCGCGACTCCGCTTGCGCGAGCGTACGTCCGGTCGGTGACAGCACCGTGAGATCGACCGCCTGCGTGAACTTCGTGCCGGCAGCGAAGAACGACACACACGTCGAGGAGGTGAAGCGATGCATGAACACGCGCGCATCGCCGGTGAGTAGAAAGTCGGTGTGCGCCGCGCGCTCGACCGCGGCTCCGTGGGCTTTCGCACTGTCGACGGTCCGGCTCACGCAGGCGCGCAAGTCTTCGTCGGCCCGAACGGGGCACGTCGCTGCTAGACAGGCGAGGAGCCAGGCGAAAAAAGCTGAATGCGACGCGGGTGGAGCCTGGAATTTCGGAGGGTGGCCTCGCACTTGCGCCTCAGGCGGAGGGTACTCGGATTCGGTGACCCAGGCACGGGTCGGGCGATTCTTGACTTTTCCGAGCGGATTGGTCAGGTTTCCAGCCGGCCCGGATGAAGTTCTCCAGTAAAGGCCTGTACGGCATCCAAGCGATCTTCGACCTAGCGTTCCACACGGATTCCGGAGCCGCTCAAGTCAAAGACATCTGCGAACGCCAGGCCATCCCGCCGCGGTTCCTCGAGCAAGTGTTTCAGGATCTGCGGCGCGCGGGTTTGGTCACGTCGAAGCGCGGGCCGCGCGGTGGGTATCAGCTGGCGGTCGCCCCCGACAAGATCAAATTGGGCGACATCCTGCGCGCGCTCGAAGGCCCGATTCAGTTGTTGCCGGTCGCGCGCAGCCCCGAGCTCGTTCAGTCGTCGAGCTACGAAGTCACGCAGCAAGTATTCAAGGGGGTATCCTCCGGCATCGAGGCATGTCTCGACTCCGTCACCGTCGCGGACATGTGCAAGCAGGCTGAAGCGATGGGCATCGCGCGCCAGCCTCCTCCGGCATACGTCTACGCGATCTGAACACGAACTCACGGCACACCCATGGTCGCCCCAGTCATCGATTCGCTGCTCGATCTCATCGGCAACACTCCACTCATTCGCCTCAGTCGTTTGATCGACCAGTCGGCCGGTGCCGTGTGGGCGAAGGCCGAGCACATGAACCCGGGCGGCTCGGTGAAAGACCGCATTTGTCTGTCGATGATCGACGACGCGGAACGTCGCGGTGCGATCAAGCCGGGCTCCACCATCGTCGAGCCGACGTCGGGCAACACCGGAATCGGGCTCGCGCTCGTGTGCGCGGTCAAGGGTTACAAGCTCGTGCTGACCATGCCGGAGAGCATGTCGCTCGAACGCCGTGCGCTCCTGCAAGCCTACGGCGCGCGCATCGTGCTCACGCCCGCCGAGCTCACGATGGAGGGCGCGATCGCCGCCGCGGAAGAGATCGTCGAAAGCGAAGGCGCGTTCATGCCGATGCAGTTCGACAACCCCGCGAATCCGGACGCACATCGCGAGAAGACGGCCAACGAG
>DASRXR010000518.1:0-3549 GCA_035687405.1 Polyangiales bacterium | reverse complement strand
CCACAGGCAGACAAACCGCCCGCTCGTCTGCACGGCCAGGTTCTGGCGCCGAGCGGCACCGGGCTTGCCGGTGCAACGCTGACGCTTCGTCACGGCGAAACGGAGCAGACGGCGACGAGTGACGCGCAAGGTGCGTTCGCGTTCGCAGCGTCGCCGGCGGGTGCCCAGGTCCTGCGCGTGAGCGCGGAAGGTTTCATCGCGGAGGAGCGCTCACTCGATCTGCAAGACGGAGATGCGCCCGAGCTGCAAGTCACGCTGAAGCGCGAGCTGCCGCAAGGTCAGATCCGCGGCACCGTGCGAAAGTTCGACGGCAAGCCGGTGGTAGCTTCAGTCGCGGTCGCCGAGCTGGGGATCACGTTGCAGACCCGCGACGACGGGACGTTCGAGATCGACGTGCCGCCGGGCGAATACTCAGTCGCAGTGAGGGCCCGGCGCTTCCGCCCGCAGACGCGCAAAGCACGCGTGGAGATCCAAGGCGTCGCAATCCTGATCGTGGAGCTCGAGGTCGCGAAATGACCCGCAGCTGGCAGCTGCTGCTCGCGACGCTGAGCATGTTCTCGGTCGCGGGTTGCTCGAGCTGCCGCGACGGCAAGTTCGTCGCCGAGATGATCGCGAAGGAATCCACGGTCGATCGCGACTTCGGCCGTGCCCCTGACGCCTGGAGCCCGGCACAGGCGGGTGATCGCTTCGAGATGGGCGATGGCGTGCGAACCGGCGCGCAAGCCCACGCCACACTTGCGCTACCTCGCCGCGCGCGGCTGCTGATCAAGGGCAACACGGTCGTCCACTTCAAGCACAGCTTGGATGGCACAGCGCCGAGCGATCAGATCGAGGTGCAACACGGCGAGTTGACGATCGAAACCGGTGCACTCGATCTCGGAGTCAGCACATCGCATGGCGTCGTGAAGCTCACGCGCGAGACGAGCGTGCGCATGCGGGCCGAGCAGGAGAAGACTCACTTCGACGTCATGATCGGCCGCGTCGAGTACACGCGCGATGGTGCAACCCAGACCGCGCAGACCGGCGATGGCTTCGATCTCGATGTCCTGTCCGCGAGCGTGGAACGCGTGGAGAAGGAGCCGGCTCCGTTTGCGGCGACCGTGCAACCGAGCGCAGAGCTGCAACCGAGCGCCAAAGCGGTTACGGAGAAACCCGAAGCTACCAGCGGCACGATCGCGCTCGACAAGTTGACGTTTCAAGACCCACCGCCGACCTCGATCGTCACGCTACCTGCCGGCGAGTCTGCGGTGATTCACGATCCGGCCCCTCCCTCCGCCGTGCGAATGACGTTCAGCGACTGTCCCGAGCTGGGCGTGGTGGAGTTCGATCGCGGCAACGGACGCTTCGATGCACTGCGAGTTCGCGGGACCGGTGAGGTACGCGCTCGCATCCCACGCGGAGCATTCAAGTACCGACTCCGCTGCGCTCGCGCAGGCCGCGTTCAGACGTCGAGTGTTCGAACCGGCCGGCTGACAGTCATGATCGATGCCGCTACGCGCCCGCTGCCGCTCGCGCCCGTGACGATCACCGCGGATGCCGATGGACGGCGCTACACGGTGAGCTATCAAAACCGACTTCCGATCATCACGTTGCGCTGGCCGGATGCGCCGCACGCGAACAGGTATCGATTGCTCGTGCAGCCCGACAAAGGTTCCCAGATCTCCGTCGAATCGGGCCGCTCCAGCATCACACTCGAACCGGGCCGCGTAGGCGAAGGACTACATCAGTTCTGGTTCGAGACTGGCGATAAGAAGCGCTCGGAGCGGGGGCTACTGCAAGTGTCCTTCGACTACGCCGCGCGGACCGCGTACTTGACCAGCCCGAGCGAGGGCGCGAGTACGCAGGAGCGCCGCGCACGCTTCGCTGGCGGCACGCTGAGCGGCTCGACAGTGCAGGTGCAGGGTGCGCCGATGAAGCTCGACGCCCAAGGCCGCTTCACCTCGAACATCGAAGTGCCCGCCGACGTTGGAGGTGCGTACGTGCGCGTTCAGCACCCATCTACGGGCATTCACTACTACGTGCGACATCTGCGCTGATCCGAACTCCGTACGGTTGTGTCACGCGACCTGACACACGCCTAACGTAACAAAACCTGTCGAGCGCCTGAAATCGCGCGCCTGGGTCAGCTACAATACTAGGTCGCGCTGTGAACTGCGGAGACATCATCGGAGGCCGGTACCGACTCGATCGCGAGATCGGACAGGGCGGCACCGGACGCATTTGGCTAGCACAGGATAGCCGCCTCGACCGGCGCGTTGCGATCAAGTTCTTGTTCGCGCACAGCCCCACGCAACAATCGCGTTTCGCGAAGCGTGTCTCGCTCGAAGCCAAGATCGCGGCGTCGATCCAACATCAGAACGTCGTTCAGATCTTCGATTTCGGGACGCACGAAACTCACATCCCGTACATCGTGATGGAAGCGCTGTCGGGATACACGTTGGGCGACGCGTTCGACACGCCCCAAGCGTTCAGCCTCGAGACGTTGATCTACATCATGTCCGAGGTGCTGCGCGGCCTAGCGGCGGTCCATGACGCCGGCATCGTGCACCGCGACCTGAAGCCCGAGAACATCTTTCTCGTGAAGGAGTCGCGCGGGAAGTTGTCGCCAAAGCTGCTCGACTTCGGCATCTCGCGCAGCCTCGAACCTGGCTCGCGGCCTTCGGCGGTAACCACGACCGAAGGCATGATCGTGGGCACGCCCGAATATATGTCGCCCGAGCAAGCGCAAGGTGACCGCCGTATCGACAAGCGCACGGACATCTACAGTATCGGCACGATCATGTTCGAGGCGTTCTCGGGTGTCGTGCCTTTTCCTTCACGCAGTGTCGCGGAGACGCTCATTGCAGTGATTCAGAACAACGCACCACCGCTGTACGATCTCGTGCCGCACATCGGTCCGGCACTGTGCGCGGTCGTCGACAAGGCACAAGCGAACGACCGTGACTTTCGCTATGTCCACGCCGCGGAGATGCTCGACGCTCTTTTAGCAGCGGCGCGCGAGACTCCCCCCGAGCTCGATCGACAGGCGCTTTTGTTTCCTCCGGTTGCGATTCGGAGTCGCTCGCAGCGGCGGCGCGGCGATGTGACGGAGGATGAGCCGTCCGACGACGGCAACGATTCCCAGGTACCGGTGACCGTGGCAGCGGGGCCGAACACCACGCCAAAGACGGTCCAGGAGCCGGGCGCGCAGCGGCGCAGCCGGCGTCCCTACAATCCCGCAGCGAGCGAGCAGGCGCTGGTCAGGGTACCACTGCATGCGACCTTGCCGCTGCAAGCTGCAGCCGTCGCGACGTCACGCCCGCAGCTCGCGTTGCCCCGAGCGCTCTGGCTTGCACTCGTTGCAGTCGCGGTGTTCGGCGTGGTGCTCGCTACCGTCCTGACGCTGGTCGAACGCTTCGGTGCGCCGGAGGGGTCCGGATTGATCGTCGTGCAGGCACCGAACGCGAGCCCAGTCCCCGTGCTGCCGCCCATCATCGAGCCGCGCGCTGGGGCAGGCGAGCTCGCAGCCGTGGAAGCGCCGGGAGCTCCGCCGCTCAAGAAATCAGCGAC
>DASRXR010000517.1:0-13590 GCA_035687405.1 Polyangiales bacterium | reverse complement strand
GCGTGCCTGCACCCTCCCCGCGTTCGAAGCCCGGCGCGCCCACCACGCCCATCCCACGTGCGCCCGAAGCGCGCGAGCCGGCTCGTGACACTTCAGAGGCGATTGCCGTCTTGCGCGTCGGCACAGTGCCACTCGGCCAGGTTTGGATCGACGGAGAAGCTGCAGGCTGGGCGCCCGTAGTCGTGAACTTGCCACCAGGCATGCATACGGTTGCGGGTGGCAATACGAGCCCGGAAGTGAAGCGCAGCATTCGGCTGCGAGCGGGTGAAACGAAGCGGCTAGTGCTCAGCTTGGAGAACGATGCCATGTTCGGCGACGAAGAAACCGACACTCCATCTCGCCGATGAATCGTTCCACCCTTTTCGTTCTTTGCTTGATCGAGGAGTAACTCATGAGGTCGTCGCTTCCGCGCGACGCGAGTTCGTGCGGAACAATCAGTCCGATCGGCACGCGTGCGTTTGCGTTACGTGCAGTCACGTTCGTGCTGTTCACAGTCGCATCAGCGCACCTGTGCAGCACACTCGCGCATGCCCAAGAGCGTTGGTTGTTCTTGCCGGTGCTGACCGGCAACACCGCAAAATCGTTCGAGGCGGCACCCGTGACGAGCGAGCTCGAAAATGAGCTGCGCGGAACGGGTCAAACCGTGCTCCTGAATTCGTCGGCAGCCAGCACGTTCGAAAGTCAGCAGTCTTCAGAGTCGGTACAGCTGAGCAGCGACGAAGTGAAGCGCCTGTCGAAGAACATCGCGCAGGCCTCCCGGCACCTCGCGTTGGGCGAGCTGAACGATGCGCAACACGCGATGGAGAGCGTGAACGCGCTCAGCGGCGCAGCGCGCGACTTCTTGAATCGCGACGCCCCGCGCGCGCGAAAGATCTTCGACAACTGTGTGATGGCCGCGTACTTGTTGGAGCGCGCGAAACAGCATCAACCGGCGCTGAAGCAGATGCTCGATTGCTCGCGCAACTTCCCCGGGTTCGAGCCGGTAGGTCGAGCCTATCCCGGCGAAGTGCGGCGCTTGCTCGAAGAGGCAAACGTGCAGTTGAGTCAGACTCAACCGACATCGCTGCGCGTGACGAGCGCCGGGCGCAACGGTTGCACGGTGCGGCTGAACGGCATCGACGTAGGTCGCAGCCCCGTCGAGATCACGGAAGTTCGCGCCGGCCCGACGCGTGTGCAGCTCGAGTGTGAGGCAGGCACGGTCGGGCGAGTCCACCCGCTCGAGCTCAAGGCGGGCGAAAACGAGCTCGCGGTCGACCCAGCGTTCGATGCAGCAGTACACAGCCAAGGAGGGTTGTGGCTCGCGTATGCGAACGATCGCGAGCGAGACAAACGAGCCGCGAGTGACGGCCAGACGATCGCGAAAGTGCTCGGGGTGACGCGCGACGTGTTGCTGTTCAGCAGCCCGGGTGCGCTCGGGCAAGACGTCGTCGTGCGGCCGGGAGGTCCTGGCGCAAACAAGGAAGTCGCACGCGCGGGTTTTGCCGCCGACAGTGGCTACGCGAAAGGTGCTCCGAGCAGAGTCGCGAGCGCGCTGGTCGCGTGGTTGCGCTCGCAGTCGAAAGCGGCGAGCGCCGGTGCCGTTCCGAGCGGCGCGAGCGCGCAACCAAAACGCGACGAGGCGCCAATACCGGTGACCCAACCCAAATGGGATCCGCCGCCGGTGGCTGCAGCGGCACCGGCCCAGCCCGCGCGACACGGCAAGTACACTCAGCAGCACGCGACGGCGGGCGCGATTCTCGCCGTCATCGGAGGCGCGGGCTCTGCCGTCAGCTGGGTCGTGTACGCAGATCGCCAAAACAAACGCAGAATCGTCTCAGACGGGATGAATGAAACGAAGTATCAGCGGGCCGGCGTGATCACGCTCACGTCCGCTGCGCTCGGGACGACGCTGCTCAGCGTATCGGAGTACTTTTGGCTTCCGGACGAACCGGAAGTCCCCGCGTTGGCGTGGGTCGTCGGTGGAATCGGCGTGAGCTTGGGTGCGACGGCGATCGCACTTTCATTCACGACGTCGAACTGCCAACTCGGCGACAACCGTGTCGCCTGCCAGCACTTCTGGTCGGATCACTTCTTTGGTCCCCTGCTGTTCATGCACGCGCTACCGCTCATCAGCGTGCCCGCCTGGTACGGTTTGAGGATGGCGTTCCGTCCCGCCGGCGTGCAGCTCTCGCTGAGCACGAGCGTACAGGGCCTGCCGGGGTTGAACCTGCAAGGCATTTTTTGACGAAGTTGGCCGATCTGCTCGCGCGCGTTCGATCGTCGATGAATCTGAGAAACTGAGCTCGCGGGCGGCCGACAAACCTCTCATGAGCGCGCAACCTGCTTGCTCCACTCCCGAACAGCTGGCTATACCGGAGCCGGCCGTGCCCTCACCCGAGACAGCGCTCGATCTCACCGCAGGTTTGCGCGCACTCGGTTATGCCGAATTTCGTCCCGGTCAAGAGCGCGCGATCGAAACGCTGCTGGCGAGCCGGCGCCTGTTGTACGTGGCGCCGACCGGCGGTGGGAAAAGCCTCGTGTATCAGTTGCCGGCGGTGTTGCTGCCAGGCACCACGATCGTGGTGTCGCCACTGATCGCGCTGATGCAGGACCAGGTGACTGCGCTCGAAGCGCGCGGCGTACCGGCCACGTTTCTGGCGTCCACGCTCGGCGGTGAAGAGCTCGATCGGCGGCTGCGTGCAGCTGAGCGCGGCGACTTTCGCTTGCTCTACGTCGCGCCGGAGCGGCTGTCGAACTTCGGCTTCAAGCGCTTGCTGCGCGGGCTGAATTGCCCACTCGTCGCGATCGACGAGGCGCACTGCATCAGCGAGTGGGGGCACGACTTTCGTCCGGACTACATGCAGATCGGCTCGGTACTGTCGCAGTTGCCGAATGCGCTCGTGCTCGCGTGCACGGCTACCGCGACGCCGGTCGTGCGTGATGAAATCGTATCGCGGCTCGGGCTAGGCCCAGAGACCGCTCAGATCGTCCACGGCTTTGCCCGCCCCAACCTCGTGTTGCGCGCGGTCGAGCTCGCCGGCGCGAAAGATCGCGAAGCGCACGTGGATGCGCTCCTTCGTGAAGCGCTCGGCGATCCGGATCCGCGTGGAGGCGCGGCGATCGTGTACGCGCCGACGCGCAACAGCTCGGAGCAGGAAGCTACCCGGCTTTCCGCCGCGGGATGGAGCGCGAGCTACTACCACGCCGGGCTCGAGCCGGCGGGGCGCGAACGCACGCAACGCCGCTTCATGGAGCGTGAGTCGCAGATCGTGGTGGCGACCAACGCGTTCGGCATGGGCATCGACCGCGGAGACGTGCGCGCAGTCATCCACCTCGCTCCGCCCGCGTCGATCGAGAGTTACTACCAGGAGGTCGGGCGCGCCGGTCGCGATGGCGAGCGCGCGTTTGGCATGCTCCTCACGACACCGACGGACTTGCCGCTGCGCCGCCGCTTGATCGAGGGTGACGGCGATCGCGTGACGTCGGAAGCGATGGTCGAGCACAAGTGGGGCTTGTTCCTCGAGCTCATGCGCTGGGTCGAAGGCGGCAGCTGTCGCCACGATGCGATTTTGCGCTACTTCGGCGATCAAGAAGAAGCGCTCGGCGGCTGCGGCCAGTGTGACGTGTGTCTGTCACTCGCAACGCCGGTGGCAGATCCCGAGAAAGCCACGTTGATCGTTCGCAAAGCGTTGAGTGGTGTCGCGCGTGTGCACGGGCGCTTCGGCATGTCTGCGGCAGTAAAGCTGCTGCGCGGCGCGAAAGACGAACGATTAGCGCGCACCGGGCTCGATCGTGTGCGCACGTACGGCGTGCTGCGGGAGGAAAGTGAAGAGTGGCTGACGCGCTTGTTGCGCCGGCTCGTGACGGCGGGTTGGGTCGTCTTCAGCGCGGACGAGCGGCCACTGGTACTTCTCACGGAAGCAGGCAAAGCCGTGATGGAGGGGCGGATGCCGGCGCGGGTGTTGATGCCGGATCGCGGTACGGTCGGTTCGCCCAGCGCGCGCAAGCGCGGTCGCTCCAGTTCGGGTTATCCCGCTAGCAACGTCAGCGCGCCGCGCGCGCCGGGTGAAACAACGGTGCTGCGCGAGGAGGATCCGCTCGCGGATGAGAGCACGCGCAGCTTGTTCGAAGCACTTCGCGCGCACCGGCTCAGTGTCGCGCGGAGTGAAGCGGTGCCGCCGTTTGTGGTCGCGAGCGATCGCACCTTGCGGGATTTGGCGCGGCTACGGCCGAAGACGGAGTCGGAGCTCCTCGAGGCGCACGGCATGGGGCCTGTCAAAGCCGCGCGCTACGGCGCGGGCTTTTTGTCGGTGATCCAGAGCAGCTGAACCTCGGGCTGGTCAGGTTGAAACGACTTCCGTCACGAGAGCGCTCTGGTGCAAACGCTCTGCGATTACGCGCAACACCGCCGGCGGGATGTCGAACGGCGTTTCCTCCGACAGCACCAACACGCCTGCCAACTCCGCGCCGGAGCTCGCAGACCTGAGGAGCCGCAACACCCGATAGCTGCGATCCTGGGCGATGAACACATCACCGTCGCGTACCTCCGCGGAAGGGTCGACGACCACCGTCGCCTCGTCGGAGTCGTTCCACAAACGCTGCATCAGCCACATCTCGAACACGGAAGGCTCCGGCAACGCCCCGCGCGTTGCGATCCACGCCAGTCGCTCGTCCTCCCAGCGGTACACGTGCCCAGCGCGAACGCCCGCATACGTGAGGAGTTGGTCGAGGATCCACTCGGCGCTCGCCTCGAGTGAACGTTCGCCGCCATGCCGAATGCGATGCACGACCGTGAGTGGCTGGGCGGTCTCACGCGCCTCCACACGCTCGCGCTCTTCGGGTGGCGAGCAGCCTACGGCGGCGCGCGCATACCTTCCGACCAGCTCGCCGTGAGCGATGAGCGAACGGATGTTGGTCTGGCGCTGCCAGCGCTCCATGCACGCGACGTGGTGCTCGACGGACTTTTGATCCTGCATCGTCGCTGCCACGCGCAGGCGCGCTTCGTGCAGCATGCTCATCGTGAGCGGGCCTTCGAGCGGGCCGAACTTTTTGATCAGGTCGTCGAGCCGGGTCATGGCCGCAGCGTGATCGCCAAGTCCCGCGTCCGCGAGCGCGCGCTCCGTCAAGACGTTCAAATTCATCGCCGGATACTCGAAGTCGACCGGTGAAAGCAGGGCCTCCGCCGCAGCGCACACGTCGCGCGCGCGTTCGAACTTACCGACCTGGTTGTAGGCGCTAGCGAGCGCACCACGGCTTCGCGCCCAGCCAGCGTGCTCGAGTGGCTCCTCCTCGCGCGTGAGCCACTCGAGCGCTTCCTCCGGTGACCCGCGCAGCAGCAAGTACGTGCCGTGGGCGAGCCCGATCACACGTTCGAGGGATGGAACCTCTTGGCTCAACTGCTGAAGCTTCTGGACGCAGTGCTTGACGCCGATCGGATCGTACACACGCGCGTAGACGCCGACGAGCGCGCCGAACGCCCAAGTCTCCGCTTGCCAGGCCGTACCGCGTTGAATCGCGTGCACTTCGACGCGCTCACGATGCATCTCGCTCAGCGCGAAGTCTCCCTGATGCGCGTAGTACAACATGCGAAGCTGATTGGCGGTCAGCTCGTACAGCTTCAGCTTGAAGTCTTCGAGCCGTTGCGCGAGCTGCAACGCTTTCGACGAATCGCGCCAAGTTTCCATCACGCCCGACGCGTAGAGTGCACCGGCGAGGTACAAGATGCGCACGTCTTCGGTCATGTCGCGGATGCGCCCGCGGCGATCCAAGCGTTCGATCATCGACTGCCAGCGAGACTGCGCAAAACCGATCCGGTCTTGCACCGTCACGCTGAGGTTCACGCAAAAGTCATGCATCAACGTCGCGACATGATTTCCGCCGAGCGCGCGCAGCGGTTCGAGCACGTTCGCGTAGCGACGCGCGCGCACGCTGTCGATACAGACTGTGCACACGCCGGTCAGCGCTGCGACACAATTGAATAGCAGCATCATCGCGCGCCGAAAGCTTGGAACGCGCGGGTTGCGACGCTGTCGCCAAAAGCCAAACGCGGCGCCGCCCAACGCCAGGAACAGCCCGAGCTTGTTGCCAAGCCACCTGCGGAGCACACGCGCCCGATTCAAGCCGAGCAGGTCTTGCAGTAACGCCAGGGTCGGCTCGGCATAGCGGTCAGCGTAGCGCCGCTCCGCGTAGTAGCCGGCGAGCGCGAGCGGCGCGTACAACGAGAGCAGCTCATGTTTCGAGCGACCGAGCTTCTCGAAGACTTGCAGCGCACGTTCGAGCGCGGGTGCGGCTTGGCCGACGTCCGCCAGATCGACGAGCCCATAGTGTTGCGCCGCACGAGCGACCACATCGGTGCCGCGCTCGTAGTCACCCCCCAAGAGCAGGTGCAAGCCTCCCTCGAGCTTCTCGAGCGGACTCGCGGACGCTTTCAGCAGTAGGAGCTCGCCCGAGATGCGATGGACACGTTGCGTTCGCCCATCATCGAGCTCGGCTCGCAATGCAGCACGAACGGCATCACGCGTGAATCGATAGCCTTCCGTCGAACCGACGAGCACGCCTTCGCCGACGAGCTCTTCGAGCGCCGCGAACGTATCCGCGACCGGCATCTCCGCGAGCGCCTCGCACGCTTCGAACGGAATCGAGCCCGCGCGCACGCTGAGCGCTTGGCCAAGCGCGCGAGCCGCCGGCGACAGCCGCCGCAGACGCGCTGCAAATACCTCGCCCGAGCTCTGCGGAAGCTGCTCGGCTGAGATCGCGACCGGCAGCACCCACGCGCCGCCGACGTACTGCGCGAGCTGCTGTTGCACGAGGTGCGTGATCAAATCGAGCGTGTGGCCCGGGTTTCCCTCCGCGCGCTGGGTGACGAGGTCGGCGAGCCGCCGCAAGTGCTGCACCTCCCCGAACACCGACCGCAACATCGCCTCGGTATCGCGCGCAGCGAGGGGCCCCAATGTCATGACTGTGGCGTGACGCCGCAAGCCTTCGATCGCGGGCGGGCCCGTGTCCGTCCGAACCGTCGCGACGATCAACAGGTGTTGCGCGCGGCCTTGCCGGCCCAGCGCCGCGAGCCACGCGATCGAGCCCGCATCGAAGTCGTGCAGATCATCGGCCAGCAACACCAACGTGTGCTGGCGCGCGACTTCGATGAACCACTCCGCGAGCGCAGCTTGAATGCGCATGCGCGCTTCGCCGTGGGCTTTCGGCAGCTGAACGAGGTCGGCTTCGGCGACGCCGAGCCGCTCTCGCAACTCGCTCGACACGTGACCGAGCACTGCCGCATACGGCTGCGCTGCGGTCTGCGCGGCGCTCGGTAGCGCATCGAGTAACTTCTGCGCGTAGCGATCGGCGGCGGCGTGTGCCGACTGCTCACCGGTCGCTTCGACCTGCAAGACGATCGCGGACAGCATGCGCGCTTGAACCGCGAGCTCCGAGAGCACCCGCGTGCGGCCCATGCTCGGTGGCGCTTCGATGAGCAAGCTCGCACCGCGACTCTCGCGCGCGCGTTCGAGCGCGCTCCGCAGAACGTCGATCGTCCTCGCGCGGCCGACCAAGACGGGTGTCTTCAGATAGCTCTCGAGCACGAGCGGGGCATTTTCGGCCGCCAAACCAGCGACCGTGCACAACGCGTCGATGACCTCCGCCGCATCGTTCAGACGCGCGCGGGCTTCCAGACTGAGGAGCGTGTCGAGCAACGCGTCGAGCGCGGGCGGCACGCCGGGAAGATCCTTGCGCTGCAGCTCTGCCACGCGATGCGACGCCGCGCGCGGGCGCTGGGTCCAGATCTGATCGAGCGTGTTGAGCGAGCGCGCTGGAAACGCGTGCAGGCCGGTGAGCAGCCAATACCCGAGCGCGCCGAGCGAGTACAAATCCGCGCGCTGATCGAGCTCGCGACCGTGCAGCGCTTCCGGTGCGATGAACGGCGGCGTCCCGGCGACGTCGCTGCGCCTACCGAACGGCGCGAGCGTACCGAAGTCGATCAGCTTCAGCTGCGACTCCGACGTGCGCCAGACGTTGCGCGCGCTGATGTCGCGGTGGATGTAGCGCCGCGCGTGGATCAACGCGAGCGCAGACGCGATGTCGCGGAGGATCCGGCAAACCTCGGGCCACGCCAACGGAGCGAGGCTCGACACGTCCGATCCGTGGAGCAGCTCCATCGTGTAGTACGGGCCGTCGACGTCGGTGCCGTAGTCGTAGACCGTGACGATGTTCGGGTGATGCAGACTCGTGAGCGTGTAGTACTCGCGTTCGAACAAGGCGACTGCACGACGATCGGCACCGCTCGAGAGGCGCTTGAGCGCGAGCTCTCGATCGCACGTGCCATCCCGAACTTGCCAGACTTGCGCCATGCCACCGCTGCCGAGTGCGCGCTCGACGGAATAGCGACCGTCGATCAAAACCTCGCCGCCCGCCGCTGAGGGCGGCTTCTGCAACGGTGCATGGACGCCTGGGCGTCGAAACATCGCAGAAATTGTAACTCGAATCGCCGCAGCACGTCGTGGAGTGGTCCGCGGGCCACAGGGCATACGCACCTACACGCTGCAGCGCACGGCGGCGACGCGAGTGTTATGTTTCTGCAATGCCGATCGACGCGCGCAATCTCGAGTTCGATCTGAACGACTCGGTTGCAAGTCACTGGTCACCGCGGCATGCCGAGTTTAGCCACGTGTGCAACGGGTTCATGGCCTTGCTTCCGTACCTCGAGCCGTACTTCATCCACAATCTTCGGACTGCTCTCGAGGTAGTTGCGGACCCACAGCTGAAAACAGACGCAGAAGGATTCATCAAACAAGAGGCGCGGCACGCGCAGCAGCATCGCGTTTGGAATCAAGTGCTCGCGCGGCGCTACCCCGGATTCGAAGCGTTCGAGTCCGCGCTGAAGCAAAAACTATCCGAGAGTAAGCGGCGCGATTCGCTCGCAAAGCGGCTCGCGTATACGGCGGGGTTCGAAGCCATCACCTATCAAGTCGTGTGTTTCGTCGTGGCTTCACGCGACACCTGGCTTCGAGATGCAGACCCGAACGTGATTGCGATGTTGGTGTGGCATGCGGCCGAAGAGGTCGAGCACAAGAGCGTCGCGTTCGACGTCTACAAAGCGGTGCACGGTAGCTACTGGCTTCGCTTGTGGGGCCTCGGCAGCGCGCTTCTGAACACGGTGCGCGACTTGCGCGCGATCGCACAGCACATGTTGCGCGCCGACGGGCTGTGGGCGGATCCGGCGTGCCGGCGTCGCTATCTCAAGATTCGCATCGCGCTCGCGAAGGCGGTGATCCCACCGCTGTGGCAATACCTGATGCCCTGGTACGAGCCGCGCGCGCACGTCGATCCGCCGTTGATCGGCGCCTGGCTCGCGGAGTATCGCAACGGGCGGGACTTGTCTGCTCTCGACTTCGACGCGCTGGATTCGCTCGGCCGGCGAGCGCAGTAGTGCGGCTTGTTCAACCCGCGACGTTCACGAGCTTCAGCAGCGGCTGATCGGTCGGCAGACCGTTACGCACGTCGATCTCGGCTTCGAGGTACCAGTGGTTGTCGCCGGTGTCGTCGACCAGAATCTGTTTCGCTCGATACACGTGCGGCGCTTGTTCGTCGATTTGCGTCTTGTCGGTGAAACGCGCGGTCTGGTCGAACACGATCCGCTCGTGCTCCGCGTAGAACGCCGCGAGAACACGCTCGAAGCGTTCTTCGGTCCAAGCTTCGTCGCCGATCTGGACGAGACTCACCGCCTCGACGTAGTCCCGGTCCGCGATCGCCTTCACGAGCAAGTGCAGCTCGGCTCGAATCCGCGCGCGCAACGCTTTTGGATCGCGCGTCACGTCGTACGCGATTTCGCCGTCCGCCGGCGCTTTTTCCCCAGTGGGCCCCGCCAAGAGCGACTCCCACTCGGACACGAGCGTGGTATCGACGCGCTGCAACGTCGCGCGCAGATAGCTCACGATGTCGGTCAACTCGTCCGTGTAAAACGACGCCGGCACACTCTGCACGAGCGTCTTGTACACGTCGCTCACGTAGCGCAGCAGCACGCCTTCCGCCGGTGCGAGCCCGAATCGCTTCACGTACTCGCTGAACGACGAGTAACCCTCGAACATGTCGCGTGCGACTGACTTCGGCCGAATGTTGTCTGCGTCGAGCCACGGATGTTTCGCCGCGTAAGCGTTGAACGTGCCGTAGATGAACTCGGCGTTCGGCTTCGGATACGTCGCCTTCTCGAGCTCCGCCATCCGCGCGTCGTACTCGACGCCCTCGGATTTCAGCTTCGCGACGAGATCGTCCTTCACCTTGCGTTCCTGGGCATACAACACCGGCCGCGGATGTTCGAGGATCGCTTCGACCAACGTGAGCACGTCGACGGCGTAGTTCACCGAAGTCGGCTCGATCAGCGCGAGCGTCTCGACCAAGTAGAGCGACAGCGACGAGTGCAGGGAAAACTCGCGCTGCAGCGTTTCACTCACACGCACTTCGGCGCCGGCTTTGCCGAGGTTTGGCCAGACTTCGATCACGGCCGCTTTGCGCAGCGACATGAACAGCTGCTTACTCTCCTTCTTCAGCCGCTGCTTGATCACCGGCCGCTCGTGACACGCCGCGACCAAGTCGATCAGCGCGCCGTAGCCACCCTTGCGCGACTCGCCGTGCGCGCGCAGCAAGTTGAGCAGCATGCCGTGACTCACGCGAAACTGGCTGACGAGCGGTTCGGGCGGCTTCTCGATCAGCTGCCGAAAGATGCCTTCGTCCCAGTGGACATAACCACGATCGGGCGGCTTCTTTCGAACGACCTTGTTCTTCAGCTTCGGGTTGTTCGCGACCTTGCCCTCGATCACCCGATTTTCGATCATGTGTTCCGGCGCCTGACACACGACGGTTCCGTGATCGTCGTAGCCCTTGCGCCCGGCGCGCCCCGCGATCTGCTTGAACTCGCGCACCGACAACCGCTTCACGCCCTGCCCATCGAACTTGCAGAGCTTCGTGAAACACACCGTTCGAATCGGCACGTTCACACCGACGCCGAGTGTATCCGTTCCGCAGATCACGGTGAGCAAGCCTTGCTGAGCGAGCCGCTCCATCAAGCGCCGGTACTTCGGCAGTAACCCTGCATGATGCAAACCGATGCCGTGCCGCAAGAATCGTTTCACGTCGGTGCCGTACGGCGAATCGAAGCGAAAGCCGTGCAGCGACTGCACGATCGTCTCCTTTTGCTGCTTACTACACAGCTCGAAGCTCGTAAGCCCCTGCGCGAGCTCCGCGCACTCGCGTTGAGTGAAGCTCACGACGTACGCCGGCGTGCGCGCTCCGTTCCACAGCTCGCGAACGGTTTCGTGCAGCGGAATCTCTCGATACACGAACTCGAGCGGCACCGGCCGCTGTTCCGACCGCACGACTGCGACCTCGACCCCCGTGCGCTCCTGCAGTGACTCCGTGATCGGCGTCACGTCGCCTAGCGTCGCGCTCATCAACAAGAACTGTGCGTGCGGCAGCGAGATCAGCGGGATCTGCCAGGACAAGCCGCGATCCGGATCGCCGTAGTAGTGAAACTCGTCCATCACGATGCAGTCGACGTCGGCTTGTTCACCCTCGCGCAGCGCAACGTTCGCGAGGATCTCCGCAGTCGCGCAGATGATCGGCGCGTCGCGATTGATCGACGCATCACCGGTCAACATGCCGACGTTTTGAGCACCGAACAGCGCGCACAGCTCGAAGAACTTCTCGCTCGCGAGCGCCTTGATCGGAAACGTGTAAAACGCGCGATCGCCCAAACACAACGCACGGAATAGCAGCGCAGTCGCCACGAGCGACTTGCCCGAACCCGTCGGCGTGTTCAGCACCACGTGTTTGCCACTGAGCAGCTCGAGGATCGCCTCTTCCTGCGCGCTGTACAGCGTCAGACCGCGGTCGTTCACCCAACCGACGAACGCATCCAAGATCGTATCCGCAGTCGAGTCGTCCGCAGGCGGCATCCGCGCTTGCAGCTCGACGCGGCCAGCCTCGACGGTAACCTCGTTTGGAATCGGCGAAACACTCACGCCTGTACCCTCACGGTTCTTGCCGGTCTTGCCAATCGCGCCGCAGGATTGCATAGCGCGCGTGATCGACGAATCGATCGTTCACCCATTCGGCCTCGCGAAACACACCCTCGAGCGCGAACCCGAGCCGCTCCGCAACGCGCCGGCTCGGCCGATTGTCGACCGCAGCCGCGAGCACCAAGCGATTCAAGCCGAGTTCGTCGAACCCGAAACCGACGATGCGCCGGCAGGACGTCGTCATGACCCCTTGGCCTTGCCGATCGGATCGAAGCCAATAGCCGATCGCACCGAGCCGATTGGCGCGCTCCATCCGATTGATACCGATCGCGCCGCACAGCTCGTTGTCGCGCTCGATCACGAACTCGAAGCCCTGCCCTGCTTGCCACTGCCGCTTCGCGAGCTCGATGAACGTCCGCGTGTCCTCTTCGCGGCGCGTCTCGTCCACCCACGGAAGCCAGCGCCGAAGGAACGAACGCTGTGCGTCGATCAACGTGAACAGTGCACCCGCATCGTTTTGACTCACCGCACGCAAGCGCGTACGCGCATCGACGACGAGCGTTTGAATCGATCGACGCTTCATCCGAACACGACGGTCTTGTGGCCCGACACGAGCACGCGATCTTCGAGATGGTAGCGCACCGCGCGCGAGAGGACGACGCGTTCGAGATCGCGACCCTTGCGGATCAAATCCTCGACCGAGTCGCGGTGGGTCGCGCGCATGACGTCCTGCTCGATGATTGGACCCTCGTCCAGGTCGACGGTCACGTAGTGCGCAGTCGCGCCGACGACCTTCACGCCACGGTCGTGCGCCTGGTGGTACGGCTTCCCGCCGACGAACGCAGGCAAAAACGAGTGGTGGATGTTGATCGCGCGCTCGGCGTAGCGCGCGCAAAACTCAGCGCTCACGATTTGCATGTAACGCGCCAGCACCACCAAGTCGACGCGTTGCTCGGCGAACAACGCGAGCATTCGATCTTCCTGCTCCCGTTTGTTCGCGTCGCTGATCGAGAACACGTGGAAGGGGATCCCGTACCCGCGCGCGATCGGCTCGAGGTCGGGATGGTTGCTGACGATCACGGGGATCTCGCACGACAGTTCCCCGGCACGCTTGCGCAGCACCAAGTCGTGCAAGCAGTGATCGGTCTTCGAGACCATCAACGCGATGCGCTTGACGTGGTCGCCGTAACAGATCTGGAACCGCATCTGAAAACGCGCGGCAACCTCGGCGACCGCGTGCTCGAGCGTGGTCCGGTCCGCGTGAATCTCGCGCAGGTCGACCACGATCCGCTGGAAGAACATGTTCGCCGCGGTATCGGTGTGCTGGTCCGCGGACAGGATGTTCGCCCCGTGGCCGTAGAGCAGCTGGGCAAGCGCAGCGACGAGACCCCGGCGGTCTGGGCAGGAGACCAGAATCGTAGCGGTATCGGCGAGTTGAGCAGGCGTCGACGAGTGCATTGCTGCGACCGGACTCTACACCGGGAATCGGGACAAGGCGGGCGCGAGCCAAAACCTGGGCAGCCATCCACAAGGGATAGGTGTACTGGGTGCTGCGCATCCCGGCCTGCGGTCGATTGCGGCGCGGGCTGAAAGGAAATCTCAT
>DASRXR010000516.1:0-4452 GCA_035687405.1 Polyangiales bacterium | reverse complement strand
ACCCGGTCGTGATCTCGGGCAGGGCCGTGAACTTCCCGGCAAACACCGGCCGCGAAGGCGTCACGCTGGAGTTCTGGGAAGTCGACGGCGCGACGGGCAAGCGCGTCGGCGAAGCGCCGAAAGCCACGTTCACGCTCAACGCGAACGGCGACTGGGGTCCGATCACAGTCGATCCGACCAAACACTACGAGCAAGTGTTGATCTCGAAGGACACGCCGAACCAACACCACTTCTACTCGCAGCCGTTCATTCGCAGCACGCAGTTCGTGCGCTTGCTCTCAGGCCCGCCGGACTCCGACTCGCGCGTGCACACGAACACTGGAGCGGATCACGCCGCGGTCGTAATGATGCGCATGCGCGAGTGGACGACGGAAGACAAGGTGGACGTGAGCACGGCGAGCACCAGCGGTGATCAAGCCGCGAAGAACGTCATCACGGCCGAGATCACGAACAACCCGATCAGCTTGTTCCTGCAAGACGACGCAGCCACGCCGGCAGAATCGAGCCTCGCGCTCTTGCCGTGGTTCCCGATGCAGCCGTTTCAGAGCGGCGTCGACATCTTCATGCCGGCGAACGAAACACCCGACGGCACGATCACGGTCACGAACACCCCGCGCGGCGCGACCGATAAACCCCAGACGTTGAACGTCGCAAACTGGGCATCGTCGAAGCACACGATCACGGTCATGTTCAGCGACTATCCTCAGGATTGATTCACAGACGTGGTGGGGTAGTGCCGCTCCCGAACCGGGAGCGGCACTAGTGTGTGGTCGGATGACACACATTCGCCCCGGCGTGACATAACATCACGCCCTAAGTTCCGGATTCCTCGGTCGTCCCCTAAACTCGAGGCATGAGCTCCGCTCCACGCTCGCCCGAGTTCATGCTGTACGCGCTGCTCGCGCTCACCGCAGCGTGCTTCCTCGTGCTGTGCATCGTGCCGCGCGCGCTCGCACCGCTCGACTCGCCTCCGCTCGTGCTCGATCGCGCGGAGGTCGCGCAGGCCATCGCCGCAGACGCGAAGAGTGCAAAGGCAGCCCCGCAAACCCCGGACGCGAAAGCACTGACCGAGAGCTTTCTCTCACTTGGTGACATCGAGAACCAAACCGCTCAAAACGCGGCGAGCCCGCAGATCCAGCGCCAGAGCCTCGCGCGTTCGTTTCAAAAGCTCGTGCACGATGCCGGTGAACCCGCGGCACTGGGTCTGCGGTCTGCAGCCGTAGAAGCCCTCGAAGCCGCGCTCGCCATGAAGATCTCGGACAAGGAAGCGCAGCGCGTGCTCGGGCTGTTTCCGGAAGCACTAGACCGCCACCGCGCGACGCACGACGGCTTCGAGATCGCGCCGCACTTCGTGTTGCGCACGCTCTACAAAGCTCGCTGGAACATCGCCGTGGGCCTCGCGCCCGACTACAAACTTGCCCCCGTCGAGCTCCAGGCTTATCACGGGTGGCTTGCGCTACACGCGATCAACCTCGGCCCCGAACCGCGCGCACACGCGCTCCGCGACTACGCGGCGGCCGGCGGTCGCCAAGTGTCCGAGGCGCGTGGCGTCTTGGCCTTTCTCTCCCACGACTACAAGGATTCCGTGGCTGCGCTCGAGCAGGCCGAGAAAGAGTCGCCAAGCTTACGGCTCCGGAACTGGCTGCGTGGTGCACATGTCGCACTCGAAGCCGTTCACGGCCAAGAGTCGCTCGGTCGCCTGGACAGCACGGGTACGATTCCGTAGGCTCGTACGACTCGCGCGCCGTGTCGTTCTAGGGGTGGGCGCGTAGTCAGACGGGCGTAAACGAGGTCGCGGGTGCACATCAATCTGCGCAAGAGTCTGTTCATCCTGCCGAACCTGTTTACGCTTTCGGCGATCTTCTGCGGCTTCTACGCGATCGTGCTGACGGGCTCGAACCCGACTCCAGACGATTTGTATCGCGCGAGCCTGCTGATCATCTTCGCCATGTTCTTCGACATGATCGATGGACGTGTCGCACGCCTGACGCGCACGCAAAGCGCGTTCGGTATGGAGATCGATTCGCTCGCCGACGTCGTGTCGTTCGGTGTGGCTCCTGCGCAGCTCGTGTATACGTGGTCGCTTCACTCGCTCGGCATGGGCGGCGTGCTCGCGTGCTTCGCGTACGTAGCCTGCGGTGCGATTCGGCTCGCTCGCTTCAATGTGCTGTCTACGGACACGACCGGGCGCCCGAAGAAACCGAGCAAGTACATCCTCGGGCTTCCGATCCCGGGCGCTGCCGGCATTCTGGTGTCGCTCGTAGCGGCGAACCACGCGGTCGATGGCGAGCTTGCCGCGGCGCGCATCCCGGTCGCGATCGTGATGGTGTCGCTCGCGTTCTTCATGGTCAGCACGATCAAGTTCCGGTCGTTCAAAGACCTGCGGATGACGTGGCGTACGGCCGTGCTCACGACACTCGCGCTCGGCACGGGCGTTTTGATGGCGGTGAAGCTGCATGTGGCATTTGCGCTCGGGTGGATGCTCACGAGCTATGTCGCGATCGGCTTGCTGGAAATGCTGATCGCCCTCGCGCGCCGCTTGCGCCGCCGTCAGCAGCAACAGCAGCCGAGTGAAGACTCGCTCAAGCCGAACTGACTGGTTGGCTCTCCGTAACGCCTAACGGGCGCGCGGCGTGCGCGAACACCGGACGCGTGCACCTACCTGCGACGACGTAGGTGGCTTGCACTCTCGCGCGAGTCGTGTGGCGCAGCTAACCTTAGTAAGATCGGGCAGTCCAGATCGACCCAGCGCGCGAGCGCTCACGCCGCGTCGCGCGACACGAGACTTCCATGCAATTCACACGTGTAGCGCCGTTGGCGCTTCTCGTTGCGAACGTGATGACTTCGAGCTTAGTCCGCGCGCAAGAGCAGCCTCTACGCGTCGCACTGTTCAAGACGGCAGCCGACGATCCCTCCCTCGCAGACTTTGCGACGGCACTCGACCCGCTGGTGAGCTCGAAGCTGAGTGAGTTCGCGAGCGTGACGATCGCGGCGCGCCCCGCGCTCGACCTACCGAGCATGCAGCTCGCGATCGACTGCGTCGGCGAGACGGCCGACTGCCTCAACGCGGCCGCCAAGCAAGCCGACGCCGACAGCCTGCTCGCGCCTTCGGTCACGCGCGATCAGAACGCGGTCGTGGTGACACTCCTGCACTTCGATCCGGCGCTCGGAGTCGCGCGCACCGTGCACCGGCGCTACGAAGGCGAACGTGTCGGAGAGCAAGCTCTCTCCGGCGTGGACGGGATGCTGGCCGAGCTATTCGGGGAGGACATACCGGCAAGCCAGCCCCAAGTCGCGCCGGCGACGCCGGCGACTGAGACTGCCCCGCCGCCGCTAGCTGCACCGCCGACCCGAGCGAAGCCCGCCGGCGTTCCGTTCGCGTCGGTCATTCTCGGCGGGTTTGGCGTGGCGCTCGTCGGAACGGGCATCGCGTTCGGGGTGATGTCGAACGCGAGTCATAACGCGTTCTTGGATATCGACGTCACCGACGCTGACTCAGCGCATAGCGCCATCGCCAAAGAAAACGCCGCACAGGATCAAGCGACGGTTGCGAACGTCACACTCGGCCTCGGAGTGGCAGCGATCGTCGGCGCGGGCGTCCTTTTGTACTGGCAGCTCAAAGAGCGGAACAGCGACAGCAAGCCGCAGTCCCACGTCTCACTCGCGCCGCGAATCGCCCCGCGCGAAGCCGGGCTGACGCTGACGGCGGCGTGGAACGGTGCTCTATGAGCCCGCTCCGTCGCCGCTTTTGCTTGCTCGTTAGTTCCTGTTGGGTGCTGTGGTGCTCCGCATGTAGCGTCGATCCAAAGGCCCACAAGGACTACAAGCCGAGGTGCAACTCGGACGATGAGCGCATCGGCGAGCTGTTCTGCATTCCAAAAGCGGGCAAAGGCGGGAACGGGGGCCGGGGTGGGGCCGGGATCGGAGGCGAACCAAGCGACGTACCCGATGGCGGACCAGACGCGACTCTGGTCGAAGACGGCAGTGTGGAAACCGGTGTCGACGCCATGGTTCAGGAGAGTTGTACGGACGTGGACGCGGGCGACTTCTGTTACCCGTACGTCCCGATGACGACGGCATTTCAGCCGCCGTGCCGGATCGGAACGCGGACGTGCGGTGCCGATCACTTTTGGACCACGTGTATGGATGCGCTCGGACCGATGTCAGACACCTGCGATGGCGTCGACAACGATTGCGACGGTAAGACCGACGAAGCGCAGACGCAGATGACGTGTCTGGTCGGAGGCGGAGTCAAAGGCGTCTGCGCCGAGCAAGGCTACGCGCTCTGCCGCGCGGGCCAACAACAGTGCGTGCAGATCACCGTTCCGGTGCCCGAAACGTGCAACGGCAAGGATGACGACTGCGATGGTAAGACCGACGAGGGCTTGGAGGTCGCGTGTTACGGAGGCTCGGTCGGCTGCACGGCAAACGCCACTAGCGGGTACGACTGCG
>DASRXR010000515.1:0-19331 GCA_035687405.1 Polyangiales bacterium | reverse complement strand
GACGACTTGGCCGAGCCGGATCGGCGACGCGGCCGACTCGGGCATCGCAGCGAAGACTCGGTCGCGTGCTTCGAGGCCCTTCAAGGCGTCGAGCGCTCGGAGAAGGCCGATGAAGTTCGAGCCTTTGGCGCAAATCTCTGGGGCGGCATCAGACATGTGGTACCGCAGGCTCCAGACGCCGCTTGCAGCTGTCAGCGGCAGTGAGGCTCGAATCTAACGAGGTCGAGCCGGGCTACGCAAGCGCCGCTTTCAGCTGCGAGGCCGCAAACTCCGCGAATGCTCGCACTCGCGCCGACGCTTCTCGACCTTCCACGCGCACGACGTGCACCGGCACCGGCTCGCGCTCGTACTCCGCCAAGACGACCCGCAAGCGTTTCTGCTCCACGTCTTCCTTCACCTGGTACGACAACAACCGGGCGAGCCCGTGCCCTGCCCTCGCCGCCGAAATCGCGAGGTCCGCGGTGTTCACCACGAGCCGCGGCCGCGGCTCGATTCGCTCGTGACGGCCATCGATCGCGAAGCTCCACGCCTGCAGCTCCGCTTCGTCCGCAAAGCCGATCGTCTCGTGCTCGCTCAACTCGCGCGGATGGCGCGGCGTACCCCGCGCGCGCAAGTAACTCGGACTCGCGCAGACGACGCGCCGCACGCGACCGACCTGAACCGCGCGCAAACCCGAGTCGGGCAGGTGGGCGATCCGGATCGCGACGTCGATGTTGCGGTCGAAGAAGTCGAGCACGTGATCGGCAAACAACACGCGCATCGACAGCTGCGCATGCTGCTTGAGGAACGCATTCACGATCGGCGCGACATGCAACCGGCCGAACAAGAGCGGCGCCGTCATCGATACGATGCCGCTCAACTCGCGGTGCGACGTCGCCGCGAGCGACTCCGCGACTTCGACGTCGCCTAGGATGCGCTTGCAATGCACGAGATAGGTCGCGCCCGCCTCCGTCAGGCGCACGGCGCGGGTCGTGCGATGCAACAGGCGCGCGCCCAGCTTCGCTTCGAGCGCAGCGACAGCTCGAGTCACGCGTGCGGGTGAAAGCCCGTGCCGGCGCGCGGCCGCGGCAAAACTTTGCTGCTCTGCAACCGACACGAACAACTGCATCGCTTCGAAACGGTCCATCGGTATTATTTCAATTTCTGCAATGATGCATGTCAAGCACCGTCGGTTTACCGGTTCAAGCCGCGGACCCATGCTGAGCGAATGACTCGGCGCACGCAAACCGATGTTTCTCCGTTCCACTCCGGTGAGCTCGCGATTCAAGACGCGGCGGGCGTTCGCGACCGTGCGGCACAACTCGGCCCGATGTTTCGGCCGGCGATGGCCGACGCTTACCGTGCGTTCTTCGAGAGGCTTCCATTTGTACTCGCCGGCAGCCTCGATGCGGAAGGTCAGCTCTGGGCTTCGATGCTGATCGGCGCGCCGGGCTTTGTGCGATCGCCCGACCCCGAGACGCTGGTCATTTTCGCGCAGCCACATCCGCACGATCCGCTCGCGAGCGCAATTCGCGAGGGCTCGGCGCTCGGGCTGCTCGGAATCGAGTTGGAGGCACGTCGCCGCGCGCGCGTGAACGGTCACGTGCACGAAGTCGGCACGAAGGGGTTTTCGCTGCACGTCGATCAGTGCTTCGGCAACTGCCCGAAGTACATCACGCCGCGCAAACCGATCGCCGCGGGCGAGCCACCGGAACGAACGCCGGCGCTGCTCGAGACGCATCAGCTCTCCGACGCAGCACTGACGTGCATCGCGCAGGCCGACACATGTTTCATCGCAAGTGCATCGGCTGCGAACACGCCGGAAGGTGATCGCCGCGAAGGTGTGGACGTGTCGCATCGCGGCGGCGAACGCGGCTTCGTGCAGACGGGCGGGTCGAACGCAGGAACGCAGTTGTTCATGCCGGACTATCCGGGCAACAACGCGTTCAACACGCTCGGGAACCTAGCGCGATATCCGCGCGCCGGGCTCTTGTTCCCCAACTTCGACAACGGCGATGTGCTGCTCGTCACCTGCGACACCGAGGTTCTGTTCGCGGACCGCCCTGCTGACCAAGCTGGACAAGCTGACCAAGCCGACCGAAGCGATGCTGAACGACGCTTTGCCGGTGCGAAGCGGCTCGTGACCTTCACCGTGCGACAGGCTGCGTATTTTCGAGCCTTTATGCCGTTTCGCTGGAACCGCTAGCGATCGACGTTTTTGAATTTGATTTTCATTATCGACGAAGGTAGGCTCCTAACCAAGCTGGTCGAAACGCTCAACGTTTGGACCGGGGGACTTGGTTCGGTTTGCGTAAAGGTCGAGAGCCCAGGACGAACACGACTTTTTCGAGATAGCGCCCACTATGCTCGTCGTAGCGACTTGCTCTCGGCCCGCCCTCACGCATACCCAAAACGAAGTCCCCCGGTCCAAGCGCTGAGCGTCCGCTAAAAACGTGTGACTTGTCCGTCCTGACCACGGATGTTATCTCTGTGGTCATGTCGAGCAGCGCCGCGAAAAAACCGGTGTACTTGCGAGGGTTGCCCTCCGACGTCGTGCGCGAAGCCAAAGCTGCGGCAGCGCAACGCGGCGTCACACTCGCGGGGTTCGTCGCCGAGACGCTCGCCCGCGCCGTGCGGCAACGCGAGCCGAGCGCCGAAACTACCGCTGACTTCAGCTCCGACATGCGCTGGTACGAAAAGAACCGCGCGCGCATCGCGCGGGACTACGCCGGCGAATACGTGGCGATCATCGAGCGCAAGCTGGTCGATCACGACGCCGACTTCGAAGCGCTCGCCGAACGCGTGTTCGAGCGCGAAGGCCCGCGCAACATCTTCATGCCGCTTGTCATCGAGGGCGGTCCAAAGCGCAAGCTGCAGGTGCCCACCCCGCGCCAGTCGCGCCGCCGATGACAGGCGGCTCCCGTCTTACCCGCGTGGTGTTCGACACTGCGTTCGATCCGCCCGCGCCGGTCCTGCCCATGCGAATCAGCGGGCTCGACGAACACGACCCAGCTGCGATGCTGCGCATGCTGGTCGACACGGGCGCCGACTGCACGCTCATCCCGGTGAAGATCGCGCGCTCGTTACGGCTGCCGGTCGTGGACAAGGCCGAGATCCAAGGTGTCGGTGCCAAAGCTCAATCGGCAAACGTGCACGCGGCCCGGATCCGCCTGGGTTCCTTGCGCATCCTTCTGCGGGTCGTCGCACTCGGCGACGAGTGTCTCGTCGGCCGCGACATCCTGAATCGCCTCGTGCTTCATCTCGATGGGCCGACACAGACTCTCCAAATCAGCTCACAAGCGAAGCCGCGACCGAAGCGACCTCGCCGCTGAGCGGACGCAAAGGACGTTGCGCCAGGCAACCTATGATCTTCGTGCCGCGGGGCGAACGCGCGCCTACCGACACGCATTCGAAGCGGGCGTGTAACAGTGTTGTAAACAAAACGCGCAGCGCCGACATTCCGTCTCCGCCGTCAGCTGCGGAAGCAAATAAGCCTCAGCAAACCGCACTTTTTGTGTGCACGACTGCTTGAGCTCTTGCGATCGACGCTGCAAGTTCCAGACATTGCAGCGCGAGCCATCGCACGGCCGTAGGAGCGCAACAGATGGCCAACACTTCGACTCAAGTCACTCCAGATCGCGTCTTGCAGCAGATGATCATGGGGTTCCGGCTCACCCAGCTGCTGCACGTCGCCGCGAAGTTGGGCATCGCGGACGAGCTCGCGCAAGGGCCTAAATCTGCGCGTGAGCTCGCAGCTGCCTGCAAGTGCGACCCCGACGCGCTGTATCGCACTTTACGAGCGCTCGCCCACGTCGGCGTGCTGGTCGAGCAGAACCAGCAGCGCTTCAAGCTCACGCCGATGGGCGAGTACTTGCGTGAAGGCGTTCGCGGCTCGCTTCGCGGCACCGCCATCATGTTCGGCGAGCCATGGCTGTGGAACGGCTACGGCCAACTGCTGCACAGCGCGCAAACGGGCAAGGCGGCGTTCGAGCACGCGCATGAGAAGTCGATCACAGACTACTTGCGCGATCACGAAGACGCGGCGCAGCTCCTCGACCAGGCCGACCGCGCATCCGCGGAGCAAGAGATGGCCGGTCTGCTCCGCGCCTGCGACTTCACGGGCGTCTCGAGCGTGATCGACATCGGCGGTGGCAAAGGCTCGCTCCTGCGCGAGTTGCTCTCGAAGTATCCGAAGCTCCAAGGCACCCTGTTCGATTTGCCGCACGTGGTCGAGAACGCCGATGCTGCACTCAAGACGGGCGAACTCGCGTCGCGCTGCACGCTCAGCGGCGGCGACATGTTCGAGCACGTTCCGGCCGGTGGCGAAGTGTATTTGATGAAGCACGTCGTCCGAGACTTGGACGACGAACGGGCGGCTCAGCTCCTCAAGAAGTGCCGCGAAGCGATGTCGCCCGATGCGCGGCTGGTCCTGTTCGAGCGACTCGTCGCTGAACCGAACGAATCCTCGGAGACCAAGCTGCTCGACATCGACGCGCTCGCGATGTTCGGCGGTCGTTTGCGAACGGAGTACGAACATCAGGCCCTCCTGGACACCGCAGGGCTGCGCTTGACGCACTTCCGCACGACGCGCGGACCGCTCTCGATACTCGAAGCGATGCCGCTCTGACACGAGGACCACGAGCATACGGCTTGCTTGCTCATGGCTTGCTCGGCGGTGCAGAATCGCACCGCCACGTGTCACGTACGGAGGAGAGCCATGAGCATTCGAGCCGAAGGTACATTCGAGATTACGGTCGTGCAGGAGCCGCCGTACGAAAGCGCTGACGGCGTCACGCTCGCGCGCGCATCGTTGTCCAAGAAGTTCAGCGGCACGCTCGAGGGTTCCAGCACGGTGCAGATGCTCGGCGCACACACAACCGTCGCGGGCTCTGCGGGGTACGTCGCGCTCGAACGCCTGGTAGGCCGGGTTGGAACGCGCGCAGGCAGCTTCGTGCTGCAGCACAACGGTTGGATGCAGAGCGGTGAGACGCATCTCACCGTCACGGTCGTGCCCGACTCCGGCACCGGTGAGCTGAAGGGCTTGTCCGGCTCGATGTCGATCCGCATCGTGGACGGGCAGCACCACTACGCGTTCGACTACGTGCTCCCGCGCGACTGAACTGCGCCACCCGCACCAACCCTTCGCGTCGCAGCGCGGAGGATGCGGACGCACGTGCGTTGTTTTGCGCGAAAAGCCCGGACCACGCTGGCCAACGCACGCGCTCGACGCGCGCGTTTCAAATGTCACCGCACGACGGAACTCCAGGGGAATTCGGCCGCAGCTGAGGGCGTCCGATCACTTCGAATTCCTAACAATAGTGACGTGTAGGATTCAGGTCTTTTTCTGGCCCGCCGGTTCTGCGCACATTCCACACATGACTACGCGGCAGGCGCGGACGTGTGGTTTGCGGTTCATCGAAGCTTGGATGGATCGCGGCAACGCGCAGTAACGGATGGATATATGACGACGAGTCGAACATGGACGCACGAGCGCGCGAACGCATACGGCGTACGCAGCGTTCTTACAGTTACGGGCACGTGCATGTTGATGCTCGCCGCTTGCGGCGGCGACGACACGACACTGCCCGGCGGCCCCGTGACCGGTGCGGGCACCGGTGGACTACCGGCCGCAGGCGCAGGACCCACTGCAACTGCCGGTACGACAGGTGCAGCTGGCCGGTCGACGACCGGGACTGCCGGTACGGCCACCGGCGCGGCAGGACGCGGTGCAGCTGGAACCGGCGTGGCTGGGACCGGCGTTGCCGGGACTGGCGCCGCCGGCACTGCGGTGATCGCAGGCGCGGGTGGATCGGGGACGACGTCTCCGACTGGAACCGCAGGTGCATCCGGTGCGAGCGGCGCTGCTGGGGCTGCACCGACTGCAGGTACGGGCGGTCCGACGACGGGTGCGAGCTGCCTCGACGGCATCACCAACTACTTCGAAAAGGGTCCGTTCGAGGTCATGATGATGCGCATGGGCTCGATCAACTTTTACAAACCGATGGTGCCCGCCGGTTGCAAAGTTCCGGTCGTCCACCTCGCGAACGGCACCGGGGCGTCGTGTGCGAACTACGCGGATTCTCTAAACCGCCTGGCGTCGCACGGCTTCTTGGCGTGCTGCTACGAAGACGCGAACACGGGTGCGGGTACACAGGGCCTGATGGCTTTGAAGATGTCGCAGAGCGCGTTCCCCGATCTCGCGGACAAGAAGTTCGGGTCGACCGGACACTCGCAGGGCGGCCAGTCGTCGTTCATCGTGTTGCAGCTGGCGGAGACGGAGTTCGGACCCGAGGGTACGTACGCAGGTCTCGCGATGGAGCCGGCGAGCGGCTTCGGGACTCAGCCAGCCGGCGGCACTTGGCAGAGCATATACGCGAAGATCAAGTCGCCGATGCTGATGTTCAGCGGACGCGGAACAGACGGCCTGGTTTCACAGAGCTGGGTTCAGGACGCCTTCAATGCGATGAACGACACTGTCGAGGCGTATCACTGGACGAAGACCGGTGCGACGCACATCCCGGTGCCGAACGGTGAAGAGATGCAGCTCTCGATTCCGTGGTTCCGTTGGAAGCTGCTCGGCGATCAGAAAGCCTGCGCTGCGTTCAAGGCGATCCCGATGATGGACATGGATTGGTCTGAAGTCGGGATGCAGAACAAGAAGGAATGCATGTAGCGCTGCCTGGCGCTGCAACCTCGAGCCGGTGCTGCCGCGTACACGTGGCAGCACCGCTCGTTTCCCTTCGAAGCCCATGAAGTCGTACGTCCCTCTCGCGATCAGCGTTTGTATCGCGTGGGGATGCAGTGACGGCGAACGTGGCCCCGGGCTTCCGCAACGAGACGCAGCCGTGCCGAGCTCCAGCGGTGCCGGCGCCCCGAACCTCGAGCAGCCCCTGACGCGCGAGCAGTTGCGCGATCCCGAGAGCTGCAAGGGCTGCCACCCGATTCACTATCGTGAGTGGGCGAGCAGTATGCATGCGTACTCCGCGATCGATCCGGTGTTCGTCGCGATGAACAAACGCGGGCAGCGCGAAACGCAGGGCCAGCTCGGCGACTTTTGCGTCAAATGCCACGCGCCGATGGCCGTGTTCGACAAGCTCACGACCGACGGTCTCAACCTCGATCGTTTACCGGACAAGCAGCGCGGCGTCAGCTGCTACTTCTGTCACAACGTCGTGAAGGTCGAAGGCGATCACGACGCGATGCTGCAGCTCGCGAACGACACGACGATGCGCGCTGCGATCACCGATCCGATCGATCCACGTGTGCATCGCGCCGAGGCGTCCGAGCTGTTTGACAGCAACGGTCGCGGGCGCAATGCGCTGTGCGGCAGTTGCCACGACATCGTGACGCAGACCGGTGTTCAGCTCGAGCGAACCTACAAAGAATATCGCGAAGGGTTCTTCGCGATGAGCGCGAGCGAGGACACGCCGCCGTTCGAGAGTTGTCCGGGGTGTCACATGCCGAATCGCATCGAGCTCGCTGCGGTTCTGCCGGAGGGTGTCGGCCCGCGCATGGTGCACGAACATCTGTGGCCCGGCATCGATGTGCCACTGATCGACTTTCCGAATCGGGAGGCATTGCGCCGGGCGATCGAAGACTGTCAGCTCGGGATCGGCAGCATCGGATTTTTCACGCTCACCGTCACTCCGCCGAATCTGTTCACCTTCAAGGTCGAGACGAACGCCGGTCACAACCAACCGAGCGGCGCGGCTCAAGATCGGCGCATGTGGCTCGAGCTTTCGGCATTCGATGAAAACGGTGGGCTGATCGCGGAATCCAGCAGTGGGATCATCGGCGATGGTGAGCTCGAGGAGAACCCGGCACGCGATCCACAGCTGTGGATGTTCCGCGATCGAATCTACGGTGCGGACGGAAGGCCAGTCCACATGTTTTGGGATGCAGCGCCGTCGCGCGAGCATCCGAACGGCTACGAGTCGAGCACGCTCGCGGTGCGCTCGAGCACACTCGGTGTCGGCGATCACTCGGTCGAAAAGCAGTATCGCGTGCCGGGCCGCCATGGTGCGGGAACTCCCGCGCGCGTCACAGCGCGTTTACGCATTCGACCGATCGGCATGGACGTCCTCGAGGACCTCGTGGCGTCCGGCGATCTCGACGCAACCCTCGTGGCGCAGATGCCGACGTTCACGTTCGGCGCGCAGCTCGAGTGGACGCAGCAGGACGGCTTCATGAAAGTGATCTCGGCGAAGCCGACGTCCGATTGTAAGTCGTATCGCTGCCTGCTCGAGCCGGGCTCGATGTCGTGCGATTGAGAGGTGGGTGCAGCTGTCAGCGGCGTCTCAGTTTGGAGATCGTCGCCGTCGCGACGGACCCCCCAAGATCTCAGCCAGCGCGTCAGTCCTTAACAGATGCTGCCACATCACGTACGCAGCTAGCGCCGGTTGGTAGCAGCTCGACACTCGCGTCGAAGAAACGAGCCGTGCGAAGCGCCTCGCGGAACAACACTTGACGCATAACGTTGCGAGTTGCGTTCCACCTCTCCTTCCGACTGCGAGGTTCACGTGAGAAAGATAGTGCCGTTGTTGGTGCTGCTATGCATCGCCTCGCTCGCAGGCTGCGGCGATGATGAGGGTCCGACTACTCCGCCGCCGCTCGGTATCTCGGGTAACGGCGTCGTCGGCTTGGGCCCTTCTTCCGGCAACGCGGGCGCAGGCAGCGGTGCAGCGGCAGGCGGCAGCGGCGGCGCCTCCGCACAAGCCGGAACTGGAAGCCCGTGTACTCCGTCGCGCGGACGCGGCGTCGGCCGCGGTGGATCCGGAAGCGGAGGATCCGGAACCGCTGGAAGTGCAGCTCCGAGTAGCGGAACAGCCGGCTGCCCGAGCACCACGGGCCGCAGCGGCGGCACGGCAGGCAGTGGTCGCAGCGGTGGCACTGCAGGCAGTGGTAGCGCAGCCGGTCGCAGCGGCGGTGTTTCAGGTCGCGGTGGGTTCTCGGGCCGCGGTGGAGTGTCCGGCGGCGGTGCCGCAGGCGGCCCGTGAACGCGTAGCGGTTGGTGCAGCTGAGAGCTGCAGCGAAGTGATCGGTGACCCCAACCGCTCAGTTCGCTGCGCTCGGTCCGCTCTCCGACACGCGCTTCAAGCTCGCGAGCCCAGTCTCGAAGTCTTTGCCGATCATCGCGTCCATGTCCGCGAACACCGACATGACTTTGCCCATGAACGAGTTCGGGCCTTCCATGCTCCAAACGACCTGCGTGCCGTTGTTGCCACTTACGGGCCGCAACGAATAGGTCGTCGTGTTCGTCGCCTCGAACGGCTTCAAGAACTCGAGCCTGATTTTGACTTCCTCGTTCGGGCGGGTCTCGAGGACCGTCATCTTGCCCTCCCCCACGTCCGAGTTACCGCTCCACGCGTAACTCGAGCCGGGACCACTCGGCGGCCCGGAGTACGTCTTGCGCATCTGCGGATCCAAGTGTTCCCACGGCGACCACGCGCCCCATTGATGGAAATCCGCGATGTGCGGATAGATCGCCTCACTTGAAGCTGCGATCACGGTTTGCCGCTCGACCTTGAACGTAGACGGCTTCGTGGCCGCGATCAGCAGCACCGAGCCCACGGCGACTACGACGACGCCCACGATCCCCAGTAAAACTTTCTTCACCATCGCCGCACTCCTCGGATTCGGTTCCGGTTGCGGCGAGCTTTGGAAGAACGCCGCCGCGTGTCAAGGCGCGGCGGGTCTCAGCGGCACGTTCATTCGGGCGCGAGGCCCGAATCACGTAGATATTCCGGGTCCGCGAGGGGTCCCAAGCAGGTCTCGGGGATACCAAATGCGTCCGTGAGCGGCAACGCGTGTGGCGCGAGCTCGCCGAGCAGCACGTTGACCTGCCGACGAATCGCGCGCGCTTTCGCGGATGCGACGTAGCCGTCTTCGACGAACCACGCCATGTCCTTGAGGAGCCGGCCCAAGCCGTAGAGCGCGCACAACGCCTCCAGCGTCGAGTCGCCCTCTGCGGCTTCCGCAAAGCTTTCGAAGACGAAGCGTTCGGTGTGCGCCTTGGCGAGTGCGAGCGCGTGATCCTGACACGCCTCGAACGCATCTTGCGCGTTCAAGCCTTCGCTCATGCGGCGCTGAATGCGCGTGGACAGCGACCCCGTGAGCGACCGCTCCCGATGCCGCAACGCTTGAGCCTGAAACTCGAGCGACGTGAGCGAATCAGTATCCGTGCGCCGCGTCACGACCGGATTGCGCTCCGCGATCGCAGTGCCGATGTTGTCGACGATCGCGCGCGCCACGCTTCGCACCGGGTGCTCCTGAAAGCCTCGCAGGCGTGCGCGCAGTAGATCCTTCGCGACGAGCTGCAGGAGCACGGTGTTGTCTCCCTCGAACGTCGCGAACACGTCGGCGTCCGTTCGCAGCGCATCGATGCGATTCGCGCTGAGGTAGCCCTGCCCGCCGCAACTCTCGCGGCAATGCTGGAGCGTCTCGATGGCCTGCCACGTCCCGAGTGATTTGAGGCCGGCTGCAAGCGTGCCGATGTCGCGGCCCTGCTCCGGATCGTCGTTCTTCGCCGCTGCCAACTTCCGCAACAGCGCGTGCTGCGCGAAGCTGAACGCGTAGGTCGCGGCGAGCCCCGGCAACAACCGCTGCCGGTGCGATAGGTAGTTGAAGATCGGCGTCTCGATGCCCTGTGCATCCGGAAACTGACGCCGCTGCATCCCATACCGCAGTGCGATCGACACGCCGACTTTCGACGCAGCGAGCGCCCCCACCGCAACGTTGATGCGGCCGCCCACGAGCGTTCCAAGCATCGTGAAGAAGCGCTTGCCCGCGCTCGGGATCGGGCTCGTGTACGTTCCATCCTCGCCGACGTGACCAAAGCGATCGAGCAGCGCAGCCCGCGGCACGCGCACGTCGTCGAACCAAAGCCGCCCGTTGTCGACTCCGTTCAAGCCCATCTTGTGGCCGCAGTCCTCCGCGCGCACACCCGGCAACATCTCGCCTTGTTCGGTGCGAATCGGCACGAGGAACGCGTGCACGCCGCATTGTTCGCCGCGCGTTTCGAGCTGCGCGAACACGACTGCCAGGCGGGCGTGACGCGCTGCATTGCCGATCCACTCTTTTCCAGCAGCGAGGCTCGGAGTCTTGATCACGAACTCTCGCGTGTCCGGATCGTACGTCGCAGTGGTTTGAAGCGCGCGGACGTTCGAACCGTGCCCGCGCTCGGTCATCGCGAAGCAACCCATGATCTCGGTGCTCACGATCCGCGGCAAGAGCGCGTGGTGTTCTGCCGTTCCGAGGTTGCGAATCGACTCCGCGAACAACCCGAACTGCACGCCAAATTTCACGACGAGGCTGAGATCGAAATAAGCGATCGTCTCGAAACACGCGACGAAATCCGCGATGTCGGATGGTTTGACTTCAGGGCTGACTGTTTGGAACAGCGGCAAACCGCTCAGCGTCTTGCACCACGCGAGAACTTGCTCGCGGTAGGCGTGCATCTCGGGATCGCGCAGCGTGCGAAACTGAGGATCCTGAAGCAGGCTGCGCGTCGCGTCGCGCAGCCCTCGCGTGTCGCCGTCCAACAGGCTGCGCCAGTGCGATGTATCCGCGGGCTCCGCTTTCGCCGGCGCAGTCTTCGGCAGCGTGCGCGGCAGCCGCACGTCGATCGACCGAAGTAGCTCGAGCTGACCCGGTGAGAGCCGATCGGAGCTGGCCAGCGGCGTGAACCAGGTTTCGACTTCAGTGCGCGTGACTTCACGGTCGAGATCGCGCAACGCTGCAGCTGTTGGCGGCTGGTCCGGATTCAACCAACTTTGAAGCACCTCGCGCGCTTCTGGCTCGACGTTCGCGCTGCCCTCGAGAGCGTCACGGATCGCGAGCAACTCGGCGGGTGTGAGCCATTCGTCGTCCCACGCCGCGAGCACCAGCGGCGCGAGTGGCCGAAGCGCGGGGAAGTCCCAGAGTGCCGGCTGATTCTTGGCCATGAGTATTCCTGGTAGACGACAAATCGGACCCGCGCCAGGATAGGCGCGCCGACTCGGCTTAATCCCAATGCGCACGCTTTCAAGCCCGAGCGAGGAGTCACCCGTTCCGACCGCGACCGAAGAAGACACGAGCCCACTTGCCCCATTGCGCAACCCCGACTTCCGCAATCGGGTGCTCTCGTCGCTGCTGTCCAACACGGGCACGTGGATGCAGGACACGGCTGCCACGTGGCTCATGACTTCGCTCACGACGTCTGCGCTACTGGTCGCGTTGATGCAGACTGCGGCCAGCTTGCCCGTGTTGTTGCTCGGTCTTCCCGCGGGCGCGCTCGCCGACATTCTCGATCGCCGCAAGCTCCTGATCTTTTGGCAGGCCTGGATGCTGGGCGCCGCGTTACTGCTCAGTGTCTTTGGTGTGGCAGGGACGCTCGGTCCGTTCTCGCTGCTGACGTTGACGTTTCTGCTGAACGTCGGTGCGGCCATGAACAATCCAGCGTGGCAAGCGATCGTGCCCGAGCTCGTGCCGCGAACTCAGCTATCGCAAGCGATCGCGCTGAACAGCGCCGTGTTCAACATGGCGCGGGTGATCGGTCCGGCGTTCGGCGGCGGCATGCTCGCGGCGTTTGCGACTGCGCGCGGCGGAGCAGCGGCGGTGTTTTTGGTGAACTCGCTGTCGTTCGTGTTCGTGATGTTCGCGCTGTACCGCTGGAAGCGAAAGACGCTGCGCACGAGCCAACTGCCCGCCGAACGCTTCATCGGTTCGCTCCAAGCGGGTATTCGTTACGTGCGGCATGCGCCCGAGCTGCACGGCGTGTTGATCCGCACCTTCTTGATGACGAGCTGCGCGAGCGCGGTGTGGGCATTACTCGCGATCGTCGCGCGTTCGGATCTGCAAGGCGGCGCATTTGGATACGGCATGTTGAACGCGTGCCTCGGCGTCGGCGCAGTGTTCGGCGCAGCACTGTTGCCGCGCGTGCGGTTGCGGCTGTCTGCGAACGCGATCGTGACTGCTGCGGGTCTCGCGTTCGCCGCGACGTTGTTGACACTCGCGTTCGTGCATCGCGTCGAGCTCGTGTGTTTGTCGCTGCTACTCGCCGGGTTCGCGTGGACGAGCACGACTGCGACGTTCAATGTCGCGGTGCAAACCGTCGTGCCGCCGTGGGTGCAAGCGCGCGCTCTCGGGGCGTACCAGATGGTGTTTCAAGGCGGGCTCGCGATCGGCAGCGCGGTCTGGGGCTTGGTGGCGAGTCACACGAGCACGCCGGTATCGCTGTCCGCCGCGGCGGCAGGGTTGTTGATCGGTGTGCCGCTCACGCGGCGCTTTCGCGTGCGGCACCCCGAGCTGAACTTGTTGTCGCTGGCGGCGTCGGGCCGCGCGCGCTCGGTCCCGGTTTTGCCGGTCGAACCGAAGCCCGAGGCTGGGCCGGTGTTGATCTCGGTGGCGTACGACGTCGATCCCGACAATGCCGAGGAGTTCGCGAAAGCGATCGATGCGCTGAAGGAGATTCGCTTGCGCGATGGTGCACTGCGCTGGGGGCTGTTTCGCGACCCGGCCGACCCGAGCCGCTACGTCGAGACGTTCCTCGTGGACTCCTGGTCCGAGTACCTGCGCCAGCGCGAGCGCTTTACGATGGAAGACCTGCTCGTGCGGGAGCGCGTGTACGCGCTGCATCGCGGCGCGATACCGCCGCCGATCACGCGGATGATCTACACACCGACGGGCTGATGGACGCGGCGGCTCGTGCTAAAACGCCCGGGCCGAATGACCAGCGCAGCCAATCACGAGGAGTTGCGGCACGAGCTCGAGCAGCTCGAGGTGCAAATCCGGCATCACGAGGAAGCGTACCGAGCAGGCGTGCCCGAGGTGACCGACTCGGTGTTCGACGACCTGCTCGCGCGCTACACCGAGCTCGCCGACGCGATGGGGATAGCGACAGGCGAGCGGCCCGACGCGAAGCCCGGCGATGACCACACCGAGGGGTTCGCGCAGGTCGAGCACATCGTGCCGATGCTGTCGCTCGAAAAGCTCACACCGAATCGGCGCGACACGAAGGGTGTCGGCGTGCCGATTGCGGAGCAGCTCGGGCAGTGGGTCGAGCGGCGGCGCAAAGATCTGGAACTTGCGCCGGCGACGCCGCTGCCGTTGATCGTGGAACCCAAGATCGATGGCATCGGAATCTCGCTGCTCTACGATTCGGGCAAGCTGGTGCGTGCGGTCACCCGTGGCGACGGCGCCAAGGGCGACGACATCACGAAGCAGATCAAGCAGGCGAAGGCGGCTCCCCTGCAGCTGAAGGCGGCGCACGGCAAAATGGAGGTGCGCGGCGAGCTGTATTGGCCGCGCGAGAAGTTCGACGCCTACAACGAACGGATGCGAGCAGCCGGCGAGGAGACGATTGCGAACCCGCGCAACGGTTGTGCGGGCATGATCAAGCGCAAGGAGCTCGCCGGGCTCGAGGCGATCGGCATCACGTCCTTCGTGTATGCGATTCCGTGGAGTGAAGGTGTCGCCTTGCCGCCGACGCAGCACGAGGTCCTCGAGTGGCTCGCGTCGCTCGGTGCGGGTGTGTACCTCGAACACGTGACGGTTTCGGACACGGCAAGCGCGGTGGTCGCAGCGTGCGAAGCGTTCGGCGAGCTCCGGCACTCGCTGCCGTACGACACCGATGGGATGGTGATCAAGATCGACGAGCTGAGGCGCTACGCAGTGCTCGGCGCGACCGGACATCATCCGCACTGGGGAATCGCGTACAAGTTCCCGCCCGAGCGAAAGCAGAGCGTCGTGCTCGGTGTGGAGTACGGCGTCGGCAAGACGGGGAAGATCACGCCCGTTGCGCAGCTCGAGCCGGTGTTTCTCGCTGGCACGACCGTGTCGCGCGCGAGTCTTCACAACTTCGTCGAGGTCGCGCGCAAAGACGTGCGGATCGGCGACCACGTGTGGGTCGAAAAAGCCGGCGACATCATTCCGCAGATTGTCGACGTCTTGAAGGACGCGCGGCCGGACAGCGCGCAGGTGATCGAGCGGCCCGAGAAATGTCCTGCCTGTGGTGTGGACGTGGTGGTGGAAGAGATTTTCGTGACGTGTCCGAACCCGGCGTGTCCGGCGCAACGGCGCGAGCGTCTCGTGCACTTTGCCGGCCGGCGACAGATGGCGATCGACGGGCTCGGGGAATCGCTGATCGATCAGTTGATCGAGAAGCGTGGCGTGTCGCGGCCCGATGAGTTGTTCTCGCTGACCGAGACCGACTTGGCCGAGCTCGATCGGATGGGCAAAAAGAGCGCGCAAAACGTGGTGAAGTCGCTCGAAGCGGCGAAGCCTCGCGGGCTCGCGAAGGTGTTGAACGCGCTCGCGATCCGGCACGTCGGTGAAACGACCAGTCAGGCCCTCGCAAACTATTTTGGGACGGCGGATGCGCTGCTCGCATTTGCTGCGCGCTACGTTGCGGGCGATGCGGAGGCGGTGAAGACGGCGGCTCCGGACGGCGGAAACGGGGCGATCGAGGGGCTCGCGAAGAAGACTGCGGACGTCGTGTTCGCGGAGCTGGATTCAGCGCCGCTGCGCAGCGTGTTCGAAGGGCTCGCGCAGGCGGGCGTGAAGCTCGACTCGGTGCGGGCACCGAGGTTGGAGTCGGCAGCCATCAGCGGTAAGACGTTCGTGCTGACGGGGAGCTTGCCGACGCTCAAGCGCGATGACGCGGCGGATCGAATCAAGAGCGCCGGTGGCAAAGTGTCGGGCTCGGTTTCGAAGAAGACCGACTTCGTGGTCGCCGGTGAAGAGGCCGGAACCAAGCTCGAAAAGGCCAAGGAGCTCGGCGTTGCGGTGATCGACGAGGCCGAATTGCTGCGTTTGCTTTCGAGTTGATCGAGGACCGAGATTGACCGCGAGCGCGTGTATGTATCTCGGGAGTGAAAATCGACCGGGAGGCAACTCATGCAGCCGCGAAATGTCTACGTGTACGTGTTCGATACGCTGGCGGATTGGGAGGTCGGTCACGCCATCGGTTACATCAATCAGCCGGATTATCAGACGCAGCCCGGTCGCTATAAGGTTCGCAGCGTGGGGCTCACGCGCGAGCCGGTCACTACGACTGCCGGACTAAAGCTCCTTCCGGAGTTGACGCTCGCTGAGATCGCGCCGTCCGAGAGCGCGATGCTGATCTTGCCGGGTGGTTCGAGTTGGGATGAGGGGCAGAATCTCGAGGCCGCCGAGAAGGCGCGCGAGTTTCTCGCGGCCGGTGTGCCGGTTGCGGCGATGTGTGGTGCAACGGCGGGTCTCGCGCGTGCGGGGTTGTTGAATGACCGCGCACATACGAGTAACGCGAAGGTGTATATCGAAGCAGTGCCGGGGTATGCGGGTTCGGCTCTGTACCGCGAGGAGCGGTGTGTTCGGGATCGCGGGTTGATCACGGCGGGCTCGACTGCGTCGCTCGACTTTGCGAAGACAGTGTTCGAGACGTTGGAGATGTATCCGAAGGCGGTCGCCGACGCCTGGTACGGGTTGTTTTCAACCGGAGACGCGAAGTACTTCTACGCGTTGATGCAAGCCACTGCGGCCCGCTGAGGCCTGCAGCTGACAGCTGCGACCCGGCCCGCTTGCAACTCGGCATGGCTTTGCGTTATGCGAGGGCTGGGTTTCGCGGAGGCTTGTCGTGACAACTGCTCGCTGGCAACGACGTCCGGACGGCTCGAACTGGGGCGAGTTCGGCCCGGATGATCAACTCGGGCGGCTCAACCTGCTCACCGACGAAAAAGTTCGCCAAGGCGCCGCCGAGGTTCGCACCGGCAAACGGTTTTGTCTGAGCCTGCCGCTCGACTTCCCGGGCGAGACCAAACTGAACGCGCGACGTCATCCGCCGCAACTGCGCCCGACCGAAATGCAGGGCGATCCGTTCATGAATCACGCGCTCACGCACGTCGATCCGCGCAACACGGACGTCGTGTGCGACGACCAAGTGCTGCTCACGCTTCAGTACTCCACGCAGTGGGACAGCTTCGCGCACATCGGTTCGTTCTTCGATGCGGACGGCGACGGCGTCGCAGAGCAGGTCTACTACAACGGGTTTCGTGCGCACGAACACGTGCTCGGCCCAGGTGACGAAGGCCTCGAGCAGCACGGGGCGAGTGCGACGGGCTCGTACGCGGTGGCACTCGGCATCGAGACGTTTGCGGCGCATGCGATCCAAGGCCGCGGCGTGCTCGTCGACTTGCACGCGCACCTCGGCAACGATCGAACGCTCGTCGGTTACGAGCGCCTGGCGCAGATCCTGACGGCGGACGGCGTGAACGTGGAGCGCGGCGACATTCTGCTGCTGCACACGGGTTACGCGGAGCTCGTGCTCGGGATGAACCGAAAGCCCGATCCGCACGTGCTGCACGGAGCCTGCCCGGTGTTGGACGGCCGTGATCCGCAGCTGCTCCGCTGGATTACGGATACGGGCATCGCGGCGTTGTGCGCCGACAACTACGCGGTGGAGGCGTACCCAGCGACGGATACGCAGGGAAGCGAAGCGCGTCCGGCGTTGCCGCTGCACGAGCACTGCTTGTTCAAGCTGGGGATCCCGCTGGGCGAGTTGTGGTGGTTGGGCGATCTGGCGGCGTGGCTGAGATCGAACGCCCGCCACCGTTTCTTGTTAACGGCGCCGCCGCTCCGGCTGCCAGGAGCAGTCGGCTCGCCAGTAACGCCCGTGGCAACCGTCTAACTCTCGTTCTCGAGCGAGCAGCAACGGCGATATGCGAGCCGGATTTGCGAGGATTTTGCCCTGAGAGCGAGCGCGCCCGGAGGGCCGGACCGAGCAATACTTCCTGTATTGCGCAGCGTCCGGACCGAAGACGAAAGCCGCTCTCAGGGCAAAAGCCGACGCAAATCGCTATTTGGTTTCAGGGGGGGAATCCCAGTCCTGGACTGGTTCACCCTTCAGGCTCGACAAGATGTCGATCGCGGCCGCCGCACCGTCACCGGCGCTGATGATCGCCTGGCTCCGCTTCGGCCGCACCAACCGCCCGACCGCGTACACGCCCGGAACCGCCGTCTTGCCGTTCACGTCGACCGACAAACCGTGCTCCTCGTCGAACTTCAGGCCGAGTTGCTGCGCGAGCCGCGGCGACTTGCCCTCCGACAGAATCACGAACCGGGCTCCGACTTTATCGCCGCCCTCGAGTGTCGCCTCGAACCCGCGACCGCCCTTTGTCAGCGAATCAACGCGGGCGTTCACGATGTTTCCGCCGAACGCGTTCACCTGCTCGCGCGCAACCTTCTGGAACTCACTGCCGAGGACGTCAGGCACCCCGAGGTAGTTCTTTACGAACGCCCAGTGCATCGCAGTCTTGTCCTGGCCATAGACGCCCACCTGCAGGCCGCCCTTTGCGAGAAACAGCGCTGCACTTAGGCCTCCAGGGCCGTCGCCGATTATGAGCACATCCATCGTCGCCTCCGGGTTTCGGCCGACCAGTAGCACCGGCGTCACGAGCCCGGCAAGCGCACGCCATCCGTGCACGGCGCCCGAGACGACTTATGTTGGGCCGACGCGCGGGAACTGCCGCGTAGACGCTTGACGTAAACAGGTTTTAACCCGAGGAATACGGCCCCGCGCGATCGTCACGCCGATCGCGCCCGGTGCGCCTGCAGCCATCAGCTGCAGAGCGCCGGTCGCTCGCGAGAGCCGGGACAGCGGGGCACAGCCTGCGCACCGGTCCCACCCGGCACCCTCCGCAAACCCCTGAGTTTTGCGGCGAAATGCTGGTCGGGTTGCGCTGTGCCCTAAGATGTGGCACGGGGCGCACCGAATCGCGTCATAATAGGGCCCCTTCATACCCTGGAAGCGGACAGCCGCTCCCCCCGTCTCAAAGGCAACCTCAGTGCACGACCTCACCAAGCAGAGAAACATCGGCATCTTCGCGCACGTAGACGCCGGCAAAACCACCACGACCGAGCGCATCCTCAAGCTCACGGGCAAGATCCACAAGATGGGCGAGGTGCACGACGGTGCTGCCACGACCGACTTCATGGTCCAAGAGCAGGAACGCGGCATCACGATTCAGTCGGCCGCGACGACCTGTTTCTGGAAGGGGTACCGCTTCAACATCATCGACACCCCGGGGCACGTGGACTTCACGATCGAGGTCTATCGCTCGCTGAAGGTGCTCGACGGCGGCATCGGTGTGTTCTGTGGCTCGGGGGGCGTGGAACCGCAGTCGGAGACGAACTGGCGCTACGCGAACGACTCGCGCGTCTCGCGCCTGGTGTACGTCAATAAGCTCGACCGCTTGGGCGCGGACTTTTACCGCGTCGTCAAGCAGGTGCGTGAAGTGCTCGGCGCGAAGGCGCTCGTGATGGTCTTGCCGATCGGCACCGAGAACGAGTTCTCGGGCGTCGTCGATCTGCTCACGCGCAAGGCGTACATCTGGGACGAC
>DASRXR010000514.1:0-14861 GCA_035687405.1 Polyangiales bacterium | reverse complement strand
CAAGATCAGCAACAGGCACCGCCGCAGCCGGTGCGGGAAGTCGGCGAAGGAGCACGCTGAATGATCTTGTCGCAACACCTGCGCAGTTTCCTCGAGCTGCCGCGGGTGGAGAGCGACGAAGAACGGCGTTCGCTCTGGCGGCAAGCGATGGCCACGCTCGCTCGGGCCGCACTCGAGCAGCAGCCGGTGCCGCTCGAAGGGCTCGATCCCGCACAGCTGCTAGAGGCAGTGCGCGCAGTGTTCAAAGCGAACCTGCTCGACGATCTGGATTGGCTTGCGCCGCCAGGAGCTGCAGCGGCGGTCTACGAGCTGGCGTCGGCGCTGCCGGTCGGACCGGAGCGGAGGCAGCTCGGCCGGCGTGTGCTGCAGCGGTTGTACGAAGGAGACGTCGAGACGTTCGTCGTGCTCGCGCATTCGCTCGCCGCGGATTCCAAGCGCACTCTGACGGGCGCTCCGATTCGCGCGCGAATGGCGCTCGCACTCGAGCTGCCGCTCGGTGGCAGCGTTCGAATCGATTCGCTCGCGCTGATGCTGATCTCGCGCGCGGAGCTGCGGCGCGAGTGGCTGACTGAACCCGCGAGCGGTTCACTTCCGTCGCGGCGGCTCGCGGCGCGTCTGCTCGAGCGAGCCGCGCGTGAATCCGCGCGGCGTGCCGCGGAGGGCGACGGCGGAAGTTTGGCGGCGTTTGCGTTACCGGCCGTTCGCGCGGCGTGGCAGTTGTTGTTTCACGATCGCGAGTCACTGGTCTGGCGTCACGTCGCGACTGCACGCGGCTTACTCGCAAAAGCGATGCCTGAGTTCGCGGAAGAGATCGAGAGCCAGCTCGATCCGAAACTCACACCGACCGAGTGGCGGCGTGCAGCGGTGTCGCTCGGTGCCAGCATCGCGCTCGACCCGCACGTGGGCTTGGCGCGTTGCCGTGCGCTCCTCGAAAGCGAGACCTTTCGATCGGATCCGGGATTGAGCGAGACGATGATCTTCGGGCTCGGCCACGCGGCGGAAGTCGAGCCCGAGGCAGTGGAAGATCTGCTGGAGCAACTCGCGAAGCTCGGTGGAATCGAAGTCGCGGAAGCACTCGTCGAGCTGCGGCGCGATCGAATGGAAGCGGACCTCGGTGTTCGCGCCGCGATCGCAGTTCAAGAGAAGCTCCAGAAATGGCTCGCGCTTCAGCGCGGTGACGATGACGGGCGGATCGCGCTGTGCGAATCGCTGATCAGCGAGCTCGCGAATCCGAAGCCGCACTTGCGCTACGCACTCGATAGCGCCGTGCGCGGGTTTTCCGAACGAGACGCGCGGTACGCGTTTCGCGAAGCGCAGGTCGCGTTTCAGGCTGCAGTCGCGAAGATCAGCGAGCTCGAGATGGCATCCGATGCGGAACCGGCGGGCAGGCGCGCGTCCTTTCGCTTGATGCGCGAGATCGACGCAGCGCTGCTCGAGACCGCGGCGCTGCCCGACTTGCTGAGTATGGGCGGAACGGCACAAGCGCCGAACGCGGCTGCAGCGCTCGGCGACTTGTTCGAACGGTTGACGGCGTGGCTCTTGCGGCTCGAATCGAAGCCGGTTCAGACGAGCGGCGCAGTTCCGCATCTGTCGCTGCGCATGCGGCGCTTACGCACGTTGCTCCACGTCGTCGATGCGGATGGAAGCTACGGCGAAGACATCACGGGCCAGCGGCGTGCGCGGCGGCTGCGGATCGCGAAGATGTTGCTCGGTCGCGCCCGAAATGACGCGCCCTCCCCGCTCCGCCGAATCGTGTGCGCCGCGCTGGCACGCGCGCTCGATGCCCTCGTGCGCGACGAGCTGTGCGAGTTATCCGATGTGCTCGTCGCGGTCGCAGATCACGTACCGCACGTACATGACATCGCCGCCGTTGCGGAAGCTTCGATGCTGCCGGACTTTCAGAAGAGCCTCGCGGCGTACGCGGAGCTCGTGCGCACGAGTGACAAGCCGGAGGCTTCGGGGCGAAACGCGCGGCATGCGATCGATGCGCTCAAACATCTCGCGCAAGTCTTGCCGTGGGCGGGCACGTTGCGCGTGAGCGCGCTGCGCGGACAGCTGCTCTTGCTGGCGCGCAGGCTCGAAGACGTCGCCGCTGCGCGCACTTTGAGTGAGCTCGCAGATGGCACGGGCCACGATCAGCTGCTCGGGCTCGAAGCGGTGATCGGCACGTTGAGTCAGCTCACCTCGGGTGCGCGAAGGCGCATCGTGCCGCGGGCCGTGCCGCAGTCAAATACGCCGACGCTCGCCGCGTTCACGCTCGCAGTCGAGCGGGCGGAGCGCGAGGGTGCGGATGCGATCCGCGCGAGCTTGGAGGAGATCGAGGTCGCACTCGATCGCGACTTGCCACTCGCAGTCGCGAAGACCGTGTTGATGGTGATGCGGCGCGTCGCCGAGCTACCGGTGTCGGGCGTGACGCGCGGGCCGAACAGCTTTGCGCCTCCATCGCCGAAGGAAGCGCCGCTGCCGCCGTGGCTCACGGGGCGGCGCACGATCGGCGGCTTCTACGTGCTGAACCCGCTGGGTGCAGGCGGCGTCGGGAGCGTGTTCGTGGTGACTCGCGCGGAAGAGCGGCATCACGACGACGCCATCCGCTTCGCGCTCAAGGTTCCGGACTACAACGCCGAAGCCGCGCGCACGCTGTCGGAGGAAGAGTTCTTGAACTTGTTCCGGCAGGAAGCTGGAGCTTTGCTCGCGTTACCACAACATCCGAACCTCGCCGGCTTCGTGACTTTCGATGCCGGTGCGCGGCCGAAGCCGATCCTCGTGATGGAGCTCGTCGAAGGGCCGACGCTCGAGCGCGTGATCGAGCGCGGGGACCTCGACGTCGGACGGGCACTCGAGCTGCTCGATGGGATCGGGGCGGGGTTGCAGGGCATGCATCGCGTGGACATCGGGCACCTCGACGTCAAACCCTCCAACGTGATCATGCGGCCGGTCGCGAACAGCAATGCGGGCAGTGAGACGATGCGGCCGGTGCTCGTGGACTTCGGCCTTGCTGGGCGCAACCTTCGCCCAGGCTGCGCCACGGGTCCGTATGGTGCGCCCGAAATTTGGGGCCTCGTGCCGCCCGACTACGATCCGCGGCCGATGGACGCGGATGTCTACGCGTACGCGTGTTTGGCCTACGAGACGCTCACCGGAGATACGCTGTTCGATGGCGCTTCGGAGCTGTCGATCATCCAGGCGCATCTGAATCACGACGGTTTTCCCGACAAGCTGAAGGCGTTGTGTGCCAAAAAGGGCATGCAGACCCTAGGCGAGTTGATCGGCAACGGCTTGCGGCAGCATCCGGGGGAGCGCATCAGCGTTCAGGAGATGCGCGAAGGTTTCCACGAGCTGCGTCAGTCGTTGTCCAAGTTGGAATGGCCGCTGCACGCGGCGTAGACGATTGGAAGATCAGACATGGCGTACAGGCAAGCGCCTGAGCAGATCACCGGCATGCCGACAGGCGTGCCCTACATCGTAGGCAACGAGCTCGCGGAGCGCTTCAGCTACTACGGCATGAAGACCATCTTGGTGGTGTTCATGACGCACCACTTGAAGAACGCGACTGGAGCCGATGCGCCGATGAGCGGCGACGAGGCGAAGGCAGCGTTTCACGCGTTTGCTGCGAGCGCTTACTTCTTTCCCTTGATCGGCGCGATCATCGCGGACGCGTTCCTCGGCAAGTACCTGACGATCATGTCGCTGTCGGTCGTCTACTGCTTGGGCCACTTGGCACTCGCGCTCGACGAGACGCGCCTCGGTCTGACGGTCGGGTTGACGTTGATCGCGATCGGCGCGGGCGGGATCAAGCCGTGCGTGTCTGCGCACGTCGGCGATCAGTTCGGGGGCAAGAATCAGCACCTGCTCGAACGTGTGTTCGGTTGGTTCTACTTTTCGATCAATTTCGGGTCGTTCTTTTCGACGTTGCTGACGCCGGTGTTGCTCGAGAAGTACGGGTCGCGCGTCGCGTTCGGGCTGCCGGGCGTGTTCATGCTGATTGCGACGTTCGTGTTTTGGCTCGGGCGCAAACACTTCGCGCACATTCCACCGGCGGGGACCACGTTCTTGAAGGAGGTCATCTCGCCAGGCGGTGCGGTGCTCTTGTTGCGCGTGCTCGGGCTCGTGCTCTTCATCGCGATGTTCTGGGCGCTCTACGACCAGAACAGCTCGGCGTGGGTGTTGCAGGCCGAGAAGATGGACCTCGAGTTCCTCGGGCACACGTGGCTCGCGTCGCAGGTGCAGGCGATCAATCCGATCTTGGTGTTGGCTTTGATTCCGCTGACGAGCTACGTGATCTATCCGCAGGTCTCGAAGGTGTGGCTGCTCACGCCGCTGCGGAAGATCGGGATTGGGTTCGCACTCACGTGTCTGACGTTCTTGATCTCGGCCTACATCGAGATGCGGATCGGCACGGGTGAGCGGGTGAACATCGGCTGGCAGCTGTTTGCGTTCGCGGTGCTGACGTTGGCGGAGGTGCTCGTGTACGGCACGGGCCTCGAGTTCTTCTACGCGCAAGCGCCGAATCGGATGAAGTCGCTGGTGATGGCGTTGTTCTTGTTTTCGGTCTCGCTCGGGAATCTGTTCACGTCGCTCGTGAACGTGTGGATTCAAAACCCGGATGGGTCGAGCAAGTTGTCGGGCCCGTCGTATTACTTGTTCTTCGCCGGGCTGATGGCGGCGACGACCATTCTCTACGTGTTTTATGCGTCGGTGTATCGCGGCCAGCGACACGTCCAGGGGGTCGAGCCGGCGGGAGCAGTCGAGCCGGGATGAAGGCGGAGCGAGAGGCGCTGCTCGCGGCGGCTCGCGTATTCCGCGACGATGATCCGGATCCGGTGACGCGAGCCGAGGCCGGGGCGTTGATTCAGCGCGCCGGCGCAGCTGAGGGCGGCGAAGCCTGGATCGAGCTCGAGGAGCGGTTCGGGGCTGAGCTGACGTTCGGAACTGCCGGATTGCGCGGGTTGATCGGGGCCGGTTCGAACCGCATGAATCGCCGCGTGGTCGCTCGGACCACGGCGGGGTTGTGCGCGTATCTGTTGCGGCAGTATCCAGATGCGCAGAAGCGTGGGATTTGTCTCGGGTACGACGGGCGTCATCAGAGTCGGGCGTTTGCCGACGAGGTTGCGTCGGTCGCTCAGGGTGCGGGGTTCGTCGTGCACAGGTTCGACGAGGTGGTGCCGACGCCGTTGGTTGCGTTCGCGGTGTTGGACTCTGCAGCTGTGAGCGGCATCGTGATTACAGCGAGTCACAACCCGGCTAAATACAACGGCTACAAGGTGTATTTGGAGGATGGGGCGCAACTCGGGAGTCCGGCTGACCGAGAAGTAGAATTGGAGCGGGCAAAGATCGGTTCGGTGTTGGCGTTGCCGCGTCTGGCGTGGGCGGAGGCGCAGGCGGCGGGATTGGCGCCATCCGTATCGGGGGTCAGTGAGCGCTACGTAGCAAGGGTCGCCGCAGCGGTCGGGCGCGGCGCGCGGGTTGGCGGCACTCGCGACAGCGGCGGAAGCGGCGCGGTGGTTGAAGAACACTCACATGCGGGTGCCGCAAATGCGGGCGTGCCACCAGCGCTGCCGCTGCGAGCGGCGTACACCGCGCTCCATGGCGTCGGTGAACCACTCGCTCGGCGCGTGTTTGCCGCGATCGGGGCCACCGATGTTCACAGCGTGCCCGAACAAGCGGCGCCCGACCCTGATTTTCCTACCGTTGCATTTCCCAATCCGGAAGAGCCCGGCGCGCTCGACCTCGTGCTCGCACTCGGCGAACGCATCGGCGCCGATCTTGCGATCGCCAACGATCCCGATGCGGACCGCTTGGCACTGGCTGCACGCCTCAAGGGTGCCGGCCTCGCCGCTCTCAGCGGCAACGAAGTCGGCGTGCTTCTCGCCGACCACTTGCTCGCACTCGCACCGCGCGACGGAGGCAACTTCGTCGTCAGCACCATCGTGAGCACCCCACTTTTGGACCGCGTCGTCCGCGATCACGGCGCCCAGTGCATTCGCACGCTGACCGGCTTCAAGTGGATCGTCGGCAAAGCCCTGCAAGTCACGCGTGAACGCGGGTCTCGCTTCGTGCTCGGCTTCGAAGAAGCACTCGGCTACTGCATCGGCGACATCACTCGCGACAAGGACGGCATCGCCGCGGCCGCGCACGCGTTGCACATGGCCGAGCTTCACGCGCGCGCCGGGCGCACGCTCCACGATGCGCTCGAGCTGCTGTATCGACGCCATGGCCTGTGTCACAGCACCCAAATCTCGTTCACGCGGCCGGGGACCACGGGCCTCGCTGAGATCCGCAACGCGATGGCCAAGCTCCGCGCGAATCCGCCCCGGGACCTCGCCGGGCTTTCCGTCGTCGGGAGCGTCGATCTCGCAAAATCGCCGGAAGCGCGCCCCGCCCTCCCCCCAGGCATCCTGTTCGACGCGTCCGAGCTCCCGCCGAGTGACGTCGTCGCCTTCCAACTCGAAGGCGAGCATCGCATCACGGTTCGGCCGAGCGGCACCGAACCGAAGCTCAAGCTCTACCTTGATGTCTGGGTAAAGCTGGAAAACTCGCCGGAGCTCGGCACCGCCCGCCGGCAGGCTCAAGAGCTTTCGGCCCGTCTCGCTGCGGCGACCGCTACCCAGCTGGGCTTTTAGCGCTGCGCCGGTCCGAGCGCGCCGCCAAGCCACAAACTGGCGCAGCTCTCAGCTGCACGGCCTCGAGCAGCCCACTCCGCCTGCCGCCGCACCGCTCGCGCTACGCGGGGCAGGTGCGACTCACCTCTGTGAGCCGCCACCCTGCTCGCGCAGAACCATTCACGGTGCGGTACTCGCGACCAATCTCAGCCGGCCACGCGGCGCAAGTCGTAGTCGAGGACACCGCGCTCCTGCAGACCCTTCACGGTCTTCAACCGGAAGTAGCGCGGCCCCGCCCAATCCTCCGCCGTGAGCGACCGCTTGTACGCCTTGTACAGCTCCTCGATCCCCGCGCGCAGGGTCCAAGATGGCTTGAAGCCGGGCAACTTGGTCTCGGCCTTCGTGAAGTCCACCCGATAGTCCCGCTTGTCAGCCGAAGCACCGGGGGCAAACGTCACCTCACAGTTGGGAACGATCTCCGCGACAAGGTTCGCCACCTCGCGAATCCGATAGTTCTCACCGTTACGTCCAATGTTGAACGCCTGATTGTGAATCGCAGCTTTAGGCGCAGTCAGACCAGCCGCCGCTGCCGCGATGATGTCGCGAATATGCACGAGCGGGCGCCACGGCGTTCCATCGCTCTGCAACAACACCTTACCGGTCGTCACTGCATGACCGACCAAATTGTTGACGACGATATCGCCGCGAAGCCGTCTCGAAACACCATATGCAGTCGCATTACGCAGATACATCGGAGTGAACGAGTCATCTGCAAGCGACGCCAACGCCTGCTCCACCAAGATCTTCGACTCTCCGTACGGAGTGACGGGATTGAAGGCGGCGGTCTCGTCCAAAAACCCGTCACCACCCGCGCCGTACAAGCTGCACGACGACGAGAAGATGAATCGCGACACGCCCGCGTCCTTCGCCGCGTTCGCGAGCCGCACCGATGCATGCTGGTTGATGTCGTACGTGATGTTCGGGTTCAGATCGCCGAGCGGGTCGTTCGACAGCGCGGCGAAGTGCACCACCGCATCGAGACCCTTCAGGTCCGAAGACTTCACGTCTCGCAGGTCGACTTTGATCTCCGGAACCGGGTCCGGGGGCGCCGCGAAGTCGCAGTCATTGAAAAAGCCAATGTCCAACCCGACGACCTCGTGGCCGGCCGCGCGCAGAACCGTCACGGCCTCGACACCGATGTAACCCAGATGCCCAGTAACCAAGACCTTCATAATCCAATGCCTTCCCGCATCTTGCGGCCGCCCGTAGGCTCGGCTGCCGCTTCGAGCGGCTTCGAACGTACAACGGGCGTGTTTAGTTGCAAGGCCGCTCGGTGGTCGCTCGGTGTTGGAAGAAGCGACTTGCGTCGGATTGGCGTTTACGGCGTGTCCGAAGCGTGCACGCACGACCGCCGACGATCGATTGCGCGCAATCAGAGTCTAAGTGCAGCCAAACGTTCACGTGTTCACGCGTCTCGATGTCTTGACCCAGGGGCCCGAATGGGTCAAAGGACCAACTCATGAAAGCGGTCATTCTCGCCGGCGGACTCGGCAGCAGAATCAGTGAAGAGTCCACGCTCCGCCCGAAGCCGATGATCGAGATCGGTGGCAAACCGATTCTCTGGCACATCATGAAGTTGTACTCCTCAGCGGGTATCAACGACTTCGTGATCTGCCTCGGTTACAAGGGCTACATGATCAAGGAGTACTTCGCGAACTACTACTTGCATACCTCCAACGTGACGTTCGACCTCGAACACAACACGATGAAGGTGCACGAGAACACCGCGGAGCCTTGGCGTGTGACTTTAGTCGACACCGGCGATCAAACGATGACGGGCGGCCGGCTCAAGCGCGCGACGCCATACCTCGGCAACGAAGACTTCTGCATGACGTACGGCGACGGCGTCACTGATCTCGACATCAAAGACGTCGTCGAGTTTCACAGCAAGAGCAAAGTCCTCGCGACCGTGACGGCAGTGCAACCGCAAGGCCGGTACGGCGCGTTGAAGTTCTCCGGTGATCCCGGTGGCGTGGTCGATCACTTCGAAGAAAAACCGCTCGGCGACGGTAGCTGGGTGAACGGCGGCTTCTTCGTGCTCTCGCCAAAGGCGCTCGACTACGTCGAGGACGATTCGATCGTGTGGGAGAAGGGGCCGATCGAGGCGCTCGTTCGCAACCGGCAGTTGGCTGCCTATAAACATCACGGCTTCTGGCACGCGATGGACACCATGCGCGACAAGATCAGCCTCGAAGCACTGTGGTCGTCTGGCAATCCGCCTTGGAAGACTTGGACCTAAAAGACCTAAAGCTGCGCGTTTAGCTCTGAAAGGTCCGCAAGACAGAAGAAGACAGAGTTGACATGACTTCGACCTTTGCTTGTAGACACTGCGGAACCCCACTCGAACATTCGTTCTGTGACCTCGGCATGTCGCCGCTCGCGAACTCGTACATCGAGCCTGACGCGCGCAGCAACATGGAGCGCTTCTATCCGCTGCATACGTTCGTGTGCAGTAAGTGCTTGCTCGTGCAGCTGCAGGAGTTCGAGAGCCCGTCCGGCATCTTCAGCGACTATGCCTACTTCTCGTCGTACTCGGAGAGCTGGCTCGAACACGCGCGCAAGTATGTGGACCTGGTGACGGATCGCTTTGGTCTATCGAGCGGCAGCCAGGTGATCGAGATCGCGAGCAACGACGGCTATCTGCTGCAGTGGTTCGTGCGCAAGTCGATCCCGGTGCTCGGCATCGAACCTGCGGCGAACGTCGCCAAGGTCGCCGAGCAGAAGGGCATCCCGTCGCGCGTTGCATTTTTCGGCACCGAAACTGCGAAGAAGCTCGTCGCAGAGGGTAAGGCGGCCGACCTACTCCTCGGCAACAACGTGCTGGCGCACGTTCCTGATTTGAACGACTTCGTGCACGGCTTGCAGATCGCGCTCAAGCCGGGCGGCGTGATCACGATGGAGTTCCCGCATCTGCTGCAACTGATGCGCGAGAATCAGTTCGACACGATTTACCACGAGCACTTCAGCTACTTCTCGTTTCTGACCGTGCAGAAGGTGTTCGCCCATCACGGCCTCCGCATCTTCGACGTCGACCAGTTGCCGACACACGGCGGCTCGCTCCGGATCTATGCCTGCCACTCGGGGCTCGCGGCGCAGACCAATACGGATCGCGTGGAGGCGTTGCTACAGACCGAACGCGCTGCCGGGCTCGACGGTTTGGACGCGTATCGCGACTTCTCCGAGCGGGTCAAAAATGTGAAGCGCCGACTACTCGCGTTCCTGATCGAGGCGAAAGAAGCCGGCAAGAGCGTCGTCGGTTACGGCGCGCCGGCGAAGGGAAACACGCTGCTCAATTACTGCGGCGTAGGTACCGACTTCATCGACTACACGGTCGACCGCAGCCCGCACAAACAAGGTCGCGCGCTACCGGGTGTCCACATCCTGATTCTTTCGCCGGACAAGATCCGCGAAACCAAGCCGGACTACGTGCTGATCCTGCCTTGGAACTTGCGCGACGAGGTAATGAGTCAGATGGCGCACATCCGGGAATGGGGCGGCCAGTTCGTCGTTCCGATTCCCGAGCTCACCGTGCTGCGCTGAGGCTCCGTCGGCGCACAGCCGTCGGCGCTCGGCGCTCGGGTCGCTCTGTCCTGATTCGCGAGGCCCTGCAATGCGTACAGCCCTCATCATTCTTGGTGGTTTCGTCCTGTTAGCGATCTTCGCGCTGGTAGGTCGGGCCGTAAAAGGCACGCCCGGCATTGCGCAGGGCTCGCTTTTGTTCGTGCCGGCGTGGTTCGTGATCGCGGCTGGGAACATGGCGATGGGCGTACTGAAGGCGGGTTACTCAGCTGCTGAGGAAGCGCCGATCTTGCTCGCGATCTTCGTACCGCCGGCCGCGCTCGCCCTGTTTTTCTGGAAGAAATGGGGCGGCTAGCAGTGCCAACAGCCGGCTCCAACGCCGCACCGGATTGCGACCGCAAGCGCGGGTCGATACATTCGGCGCGTGCGTTATAAGTTTGCTGGCTTCGACCTCGATTCCGATGCCTACAAGCTGACCCGGGCCGGGCGTGAGATTCACCTTCAGCCTCTGGTCTTCGATGTCCTCCACTACCTGATCCGGCATCGTGACCGGATTGTCAGCAAAGAAGAGTTGCTGGACGCGTTGTGGGAAGACGGCACGGGCAATGACGCCGCCGTCACGTGGAGCATCAGTCATGTGCGGCGGGCTCTCGAGCAAACGCGCTGGCAGAAAGCTCCGGTCGAAACGCTGCACGGTCGCGGTTATCGCTTCGTCGGAGATCTGAGTTCGATCGACAACGCACCGCCGAGTCGGACACCGGTGCCCGAAGCTCCGGTGATCGCGGGGCCATCACCGTTTGTCGGTCGCGGCGAAGTGATGGAACAGCTCCAGGCGCAACTGAATGCGGCGGAGCACGGCAGCGGGAACCTCACTGTGCTCGTCGGTGAAGCGGGCATCGGGAAGACGCGCTGCGCATCGGAGCTCGCTCGCAACGCGGAGACGCGCGGCTTTCTGGTGTTGAACGCGAGTTCGGTCGAGGGCGTCGGCGCGCCCGTGTTCCAACCGTGGCAACAGATCCTGCGCGGGCTCGCCCAAGTCGAGCAGCGTTTGAAGCAACCGGCAAACGCGTTGCTCGCGCAGCTCTCAGCGGCGCTGCAAGGTACGATCGGGGCGCGCAGTGCCGACACGGTCACATCGAACCGCGTCCGGCTGTTCGACTCCGCAGTGCAGCTCTTGCTGGAAGCGGCGCGGCTGATCCCACTCCTGCTGCTGTTCGACGATCTGCACTGGGCAGATGCAGCGTCGATCGAGTTGTTGTCGTTTGCGGCGCCGGAGCTGATGCTCGGTCGTTGCATGGTGCTCGGAACGCGGCGCGACGACGCGGCGCCTCACAACGAGCGTGCGCTTTCCGGGCTCGCGCGGCGCGGGCAGCATTTGCCGCTCTCGTATTTAACCAGCGCGGATGTCGCGCGGTACATCTCGGAGGTTGCCCACCACGTCGATCCGCCGCCTGCGTTGAGTCAGGCCGTACTCGCGGCGAGCGCGGGCAATCCCTTGTTCGTTCAGGAGACGGTGCGATCGCTGCTGGCAGGTCGAACGCCGGACTCGCTCCAGACGGCGCCGCCGTCCGTCGTGCAACCGTCGAAAGTTTCGCGCGACGTGCTGCGCACTCCGCTGACTGCGCTCGATGCGCCGCAGCTCACGCTGCTCTCGACTGCAAGCGTGCTCGGCGAGACGTTCGAGCTCACGTTGCTCAAGCAAGTGGCAGGGCTCGAGATCGATTCTCTGCTGGATCGGCTCGAGACCGCACGGCAACTCGGCATCGTGCTCGCGGAGGCTCCAAACCGGTACAAGTTCCGGCACGCGCTCCTGCGAACGATCTTGTACGACGACATGCAGCCGGACGAGCGCGTCGCGGTGCACCGGCGTGCCGCGGTGCTGTTGTCGAAGGCCGCCGACGGCGACCAACGGCAGCGCGAGATCGCGATTCATTTCTTCAACTCGCTGCCCGCTGGAGATCCGGCTGCGGTCACGCGCGCGACGGTCGGTGCGGCGGAAGCCGCCGAAGACCTGCACGCATTCGAAGACGCGGCGATGTTTTACCAGTGGGCGCTCGAAGCCCAAGGCCGGGACGGGACGGCGGGTCCGCGCGAGCGTGCAGACTTGCTCGTGCGCTGCGGGCATGCGCAGCGCCTGGCCGGGCGCGAGGAAGACACGCGGCGCACGCTCGAGAAGGCGATCGGTCTCGCTTCGGAGCACGGCTTTTCGGATCTGCTCGTGAAGGCAGCCGGCATTTTGCGGCCGACGCCGACGCTCAGCACCGTTCCGGACGAGCTCGTGCAGTCCGCGCTCGAGCACGCGTTGCGGACGGCACCGCCGGGCCCACATCCCCAGCGGATCCACGCACTCAGTCAGCTCGCCTGCATGCCGCCGGTCGCGATCGATCTCCAGCGCAGCAAAGAGATGACGGCGCTCGCGTTGAATCTGGCGCACGAGCGGCGCGCCCAGCTCGAGCAGGCTCAGCGCGGTTCGCAGCCGTCAGCGGCAGAGGTCGATCGTGGGTATAACCCGCTGAGTTATGCGCGCCTGCACGTCGTCGACGGGCGCTCCACGTTGCTCGAGGCGTTGCGTGCGAACCTGTACTCGCTGAGCGGCCCCGACGACGTCGAAGCATTGCTCGCAGTCTGCGACGAGATTCTCGCGCTCGATCAACCGCGCACGGACGTCAGCTGGCGCGCGCACATGTCGCGGTATGCGGCGTTGCTCGCGCGTGGTGAGATGCGTGCGGCGCGCAACGCGCTCGAAGCCGCGGGCCACCTCGGCGAAGAGCTGAACTTGCCGGAAGCGCGCTGGCACTACGAGCGGCACCTGGCGCAAGCGTTGATGCTCGAAGGGCGGTTTGCCGAAGGGCGCGTGGCGTTCAAAGCGTTGCGAGCGAAGAGCGCGCAGATGGGCCTCGGATACGGGCCGAGCTTGATCGACATGGTCCGCGGCGCGCTCGAGTGGGAACAGCGTGGTGGTCCAGCGATGCGTCCGCATGTCGACGTTTGGGACAAGCGGTCGAAGCTGCAGGGCATTCCGAGTGTGACTGCGTATTCGGCGCGGCTCGCGATCGAAGCGGGTGCACGCGAGACCGGCGAGCGTTCGTTCAATCGGCTCGCGCAGAACGGTTTTGAGGATGTGCCGAAGGAGCACAGCTATCTGTTGACGCTCAGTAACGCGGCGCTGACAGCGATCGCGCTCGGCGATCGGGCGCGGGCGGAGATCTTGTACGAGCTGCTGGCGCCGTACCCGGAGCACAACACACCGGATTTGGTGTTGCTGCAGCACGGCAGCGTGTCGCGTTACCTGGCGCTGCTGGCAGCGGCGACGGGTCGCAACGACCGAGTCGCGAATCACTTCGAAGCCGCGCTGGCGATGAATGCGCGTTTGCCGCATTTGCCGCAGCTAGCGCGGACGCAGTACGAGTTCGCGCGCTGGCTGTTCGTGCGAGGGGATGCGGCGGCGAGAGATCACGCGCGGCATCTGGCGAGGCAGTCGGAGCACCTCGCGCAGGAGATCGGCATGATCTGGTTGAAGGACGCTGCCACGTCGCTCGTGAGCTGATCCGCAGCTCAGCCCAGCCTCAGCGCGAACCTTCGACCATCACCTTGGCGAGCGCGATCCAGCGCCTCGCGAGGTCCTTGTCTCGCTCCGCACGCTCGAGCATGTACTGCTCGTGGCGTTGAAGCTGAGTTTCTGTTGCAGCCGCTAGCCGCGCGAGCAGCCGCTCGGCCCGCTGCTTGTGAGCTTGGGCCAGCGCCCGCGAGACGATGACGACCGCTGCCGTGTCGATCGAGCGTGAGTACTCTGCAGGCAACCGCAAATGCCGGCCCAGTACTTCGTGATCGACACCAGTCAAAAACGCGGTGCGACGCAAATCCCAACGCGTGTGAGGGCGCAACACTTCGCCGCGATCGAGATCGACGCCACTGCGCCGCGCGTCGAGGACGCTTTCGCGACGTAGGATCTTGTCTTCGAGGTCGAGCACGATTTCGCGTACGGGCTCTTCGATCCGCGCGCGGTCGCGTCCTCGCAGGTCGCCGGCGACTTGCGTCATCGAAGCTACGGCGGCACGCCAGCGAAGCCTTTCTGGCGTACGGGCGCGAACCACGCGCACGGCGCTCTGCAGCTGGCCGCGTCGCTTGTAGAATTCGACCTCGTCGGTGACCCGTGCACCCTCAGCCATAGCCCAAAACCTCCGCTAGGGCGGTTGTCCTCTAGCGGATCGCGCGCGTCAAAAAATTGATCAACGCGAGGAGGCCATGCGAGTTTGCGCGGCGCGCGAGCGTGGTTGGTAGGGGGTTGGCGTACCGCGGTTTTCCGCGGAAATGCGTGTTTTCGTGGCGGAGACGCGTACGCGCGTGCGCGCAGGGTGTGTGCGTGGGGACACGCCGCGCGGACGGATCGGCGTGAGCGCACGAGCTCGCGATATCGATATATGGACAGCCAGGCATATGGACAGCCAGGCGCGGGCCGCCGCGTGCCTCGCCCGGAGCTCTCAGAACGGGTTGTCCGGAATCCCGGGGGCGTGCGGCTTCTCGGCCGGCTTTTCCGCCGGTTTCTCGGCCGGCTTTTCCGCGGTCGGCGGACGCGCAGCTGGTGGCGTCGGCGTCGCAGGATGCACGGGCACCGCTTGCGCGGGTGGCTCCGGTTTCGTCGGCGCGGGCGCAGTGGGCGCGGTGGGCGCGGTGGGCGCAGTG
>DASRXR010000513.1:0-9493 GCA_035687405.1 Polyangiales bacterium | reverse complement strand
GCAACCGATGGGCCCGTGCCCCGACGGCGCAATGCCCACGGACGAAGCCTGCGACGACAAGGACAACAACTGCGACGGCAAGGTCGACGAGGGCCTGACCCGTTCGTGTGGACCCGAAGCAAAGGGCGAATGCAAACCCGGCACGGAGACGTGCGCCGCGGGAACCTGGAGCACGTGTACCGGTGCAACCGAGCCGAAGGCTGAAGTCTGCGACGAGCAGAGCCTCGACGAGAACTGCGACGGCACGCACAACGAAGGCTGCACGTGCATCGACGGTTCGACGCAACCTTGCGGCAAGAACACCGGCTTATGTAGAGCCGGAGCTCAGACGTGCGAGGGCGGCAAGTGGTCGACGACGTGCAAAGGCGCGGTCGATCCGATGCTGGCCGAGGTCTGCGATCAACCGATGGTCGACGAGAACTGTGACGGCCGCATGAACGAAGGCTGCGATTGTGTCACCGGCGTGAGTGAAGATTGCATGTCGGCAGCGCTCGGGCCGTGCAAACCGGGCAAGCGCACTTGCAACAGCGGCAAATGGGGCGTCTGCACGAGCACGGTGAAAGCCAGCGCGGAGCTGTGCGACGGCGTGGACAACAACTGTGACGGCACGCCCGACAACAGCGTCACAAACTGCAAGGCAAACGAGAGTTGCGTGAGCGGCATCTGCAAGTGCACGCCGCAGTGCTCGGGTGGCAAGACCTGCGGTCCAGATGGATGCGGTGGCAGATGCCAGCCCGACGCGTGTCCCGCGGGTCAAGCCTGCTCCGCCGCTGGGAAGTGCGCGAGCACGTGCGGAAACTCCGTCGAGGATCCCGGTGAGGGCTGCGACGACGGTGTAAACGCCGAATCCGGTGATTGCCCGCATTGCCAAGACGCATTTTGCGGCGACGGTTTCATTTGCGCCGGGATCGAAGAGTGCGAACAAAACGCGCCGGGCTGGAACAGCGACACTTGCTCTCCAGACTGCAAGCGCAACGTCTATAAAAAGTGTGACGCGTCCATCTCAGACGTGTGTTCCGGCGAGGGAATAAACTCGAACTGCGCGGCTTGGGTCGGTGGCACCGATGTGTCGACGTACGTGTGCGGGCCGTACTGCGAAACCTCGGCGACTTGCCCGAAGCCCGGCGGATACGACGCGCATTGCGCGTACGCCTACTGTGCGCTGCTCTGCAAGGACGGCATGTGTCCGACCGGCATGCGCTGCGCTCGCAACGTGCCGCTCGGCATCAATCCCGAAGTCGTGAACAAAGACGTCTGCATTGGCGGCTGAGCTCGCTCGAAGCGCGCTACTTCGCGCGCTCGAAGTTCTGCTTCATTACCTGTAGGCCCTGCTCGATCATGCCGGCGACCGTCGGGCCAAGCTCGTGCGGCAGCAGATCTGCGATCCAGACGAAGCGCGTGCGGCTCCGACCTTCCGCGAACACTTGTGCAGACGCGTTGTGATGCGTCATGCGGCCGCCGACGACCGACCACGCGAGTCGGCGCTTGTCGTCGTCTAGATCCACGATCAGTTCGCGCGCGGTCATGCCATTGCCGAACGTCACGACCCGCGCGCCTTCTTCGAGCTTCACGTCGGTCACGAAGCCCGGCGCGAGCCGCGTGTGAATTGCGCCGACGTCGCGCAGCGCGGACCAAACCTGTTCGACGTCAGCCTCGATCACGATCTCTCGATGTATGGATGCCATCTCGTTCTCCTGTGCCGCTGAGCATCCCAGGCTGGCGCCGCTGGAACTTGGAGAATTTTGCTGCGACTCACATCACGTGCGTCGACTGCACCGGGGCCTGGTCTGCGGTCTGCCAAGGCACCGCCGGCCACCAACGCTCGACTGGGACCTGCAAATCGGGCTCGAAGCTCTCACCGGGCCGGGGCGTCGCGACCTGAACGTTCGCCTTGCGTGCAGCTGCGAGCGTCCGCTCCACCGGTTCAGTCCAGCCGTGGTACGCGAGCTGGAGCAGACCCCAATGGATCGGCAACAGCACTCGGCCTCGCAGCATCCCATGCGCGATCACCGCTTGCTCGGGCCCGATATGCCAGTCAGGCCACGCCCGGTGGTATTGGCCGGTCTCGATCAGCGTGAGATCGAACGGACCGAATCGCTCGCCGATCTCGCGCATCGCAGGAAACAGCCCCGTATCGCCCGAGAAGAACACGCGGTGCTTCGGCCCGATCAGCGCATAGCCAGCCCATAGCGTGTGATCTTTGTCGAACACCGTGCGGCCGGACGCATGTCGTGCGGGCGTGCAGTGGATGACGATGCCTTCGAGCTGTGTCTGTTGCCACCAATCCAGCTCGACGATTTGTGATTCCGGTACACCCCAGTAGGCGAGGTGCGCTCCGATCCCGAGCGGCACGATGAACTTGCTCTTCCAGTGCGCCATCGCGGCGATGGTTGCGTAGTCGAGGTGATCGTAGTGGTCGTGCGAGATCACGACCGCGTCGATCGCAGGCAAATCCGCGAGCGCGATCGGCGGCGTGTACCAGCGTTTCGGGCCCAAGAACGGAACTGGCGACGAGCGCTCGCTCCACATCGGGTCCGTCAGAACGCGCACGCCATCGATCTCGATCAACGTCGAAGCGTGGCCGAGCCAGCTGACGCGCAACCCCGACGCGGGCGCGACTTTCAAGCGCTGTGGATCGAGCTTTTCAGCCGGAAGCGGCGTCTCCGGACTCCCGTGCGCACTCGCGTGAAACATGCCGGTGAGCGACCCGACCAGGTCGTTTTGCAGCGGTTGTGGATTGTGAAACTGCCCGTCGCGCCACTCCGGCGAGCTCTGAATACGCCTGAGACGGGAACCGCTCGGCGCCGCTCCGAACGCCCGCCACCCGATCGCGATCGAGGTCGCGATCGCAATCAGCAGAACTACGCCCGAGAGCTTGAGAACTGCGATGATGACGCGCTTGATCAACGCGTCATGTTGACAACTCGAGTCAGGCTAATCAAGTTCGTTCCCCGTACGCGCTTCGATTCGCGCTGAGGTCCATTCATGAACATCATCCTCTTCGGCGCAACAGGAATGCTAGGGCAGGCTGCATTGCGCGAGTGCCTCCTCGATCCCGAAGTCCATCGCGTGGTTGCGATCACGCGGACGTCGCTCGGCGAATCGGACCCGAAGCTGCGCGAAGTCGTCGTCTCGGATCTGTTCGACGTCTCGCGCTACGCCGGCGACCTCGCAAACCAAGACGCCTGTTTGTTCTGTCTCGGCATCTCTTCGGCTGGCATGCGTGAAGCCGACTATCGCCACATCACGTACGACCTCACGCTGGCGGTCGCCCGCGAACTCGCGACGCGCAATCCGAACCTGACGTTCGTGTACGTGTCGGGTTCCGGCACGGATAGCAGCGCGCAGGGACGCAGCATGTGGGCCCGCGTGAAGGGCGAGACTGAAAACGCGCTCCTCGCGCTGCCGTTGCGAGCGGCGTACATGTTCCGGCCTGCCTACATCCATGCGATGAATGGCGAGACGTCGCGCACGCCGCTCTACAGCGTGGCCATGCTCGCAATCAAGCCGCTCTACCCCGCGCTCAAGCGGCTTTTTCCGAAGTACGTCACCGACACGGAACGTCTCGCACGCGCGATGCTCATCGCCTGCAAACACGGTGCGCCGAAGCAGTTGCTCGAGAGTCCGGACATCAACGCGCTGGCAAGCTGATCGCACTCAGCAAAGCCCAGATGCGCTGAGTGCGCCACACGCGCTTGGCCGGAGCTGCGCTTGCCAGGGCCTCCCAGCACTGATAGCCATGGTCCCCATGCCGCGGACGCCGGTGCTCCGTCGAACTGCTCTCATCGGAGCACTGGTGCTGTCAGCGCTCGTGCGGCCCGTACGCGCGCAGTCGATGTGCGAGAGCGAGAGCTCGTGCAGCTTCAAGAAGCCGAACATCTTGCTCGTGCTCGACTACTCGAGCTCGATGCGCGGCCTGGAGAACGCACCAGCCTTCTTCCCGGCGGGCCAAACGATGACGACGCGCTGGGATGCGGCGCTCGATGCGACCAGCTGGATCCTTCGCTACGGCAGCGGCTTCTTCGCAAACAACGCGCGCATCGGGTTGAGCCGCTTCGCGCACGATCCCGATCCGATGACACCCGGGACGACGATCACCACTGACAAATCGTTTCCTCGGATCACGGACGGCTTCGCGATCGACGTTCCGTTCGACGGCAGTAACGGCAAGTACCTCGAGTGCAAGGCCAGTGGCGTCGAAGCCGCGATCCAAGTGCTGCATGGGACGCCGCCGCCGCCCGTCCTGCAGAGCGGCGATGCGAACGCGATCATGCTGACGTGGACAGCCGGCGCACTCGACTCCGCTCACGGGCTGGTCGATCGCACGCGGCTCAATCATCAGAGCGAACCGGGCGAGGGTAAACGCGACTACGAAGTCGTTCTGATGACAGATGGCGACTGGACCTGTCCCGACCGATTCGGTCAAAGCTGTGATGCGGACCCAGCGCCGGTCGCTGCGCAGCTGAAAGCGGCGGGCATCCCCGTGCACGTGATCGCCTTCGGCGACGCGACGATGCAGCGCTCGCTGAACGAGACTGCGCTGCAGGGCGGTACGGTGAGTGCGATCGACGCGACCACGCCGAAAGGCATCGTCGATGCGTTCACGCGTGTGCTCGATCGCATTCGCGACACGGTCATCGTGCCGTCGTGCACGCAAAAGCTCGCGCGCGTGCTGATCACGATGGACGCGTCCACGTCGATGATCGTCGGCAGTGCGCCGGGCGAAACGAAGTGGGACAAAGCGCGCTTCGCATTGACCGGCAACCCCACCGCAGCGAATCCGGGGGACATGGGCTATGTCGAGCCGGTGCTGACGCGAAAGATCCAGGTCGGCGGCCGCGAAGCTTCGATCGAAGACGTCGTTCACTTGGGTATCGTCGCGTTTGCGGGCCCGGATGAGCAGAAGCTGATGGCGAGCTTTGCGCCGTGCATGCGCGACAACATCGCGTGGGCGATGGACCCGGCCACGTCGTGTGTCGCGCCTGGCTGCAGCAACCCGTACGGCGGCTCTCCGCTCACGTGGACGTACAAAAACAGCGACACCGATCGCGATCCGAAGTTCGTGCGCACGACGTACAGCTACATGCCGGGCTGCCATGAAACGCCGAACTCGACGAGTTGCACCGGCCAAACGCCGACCACGTTCACCGGGCAAGGCCTGGAGTTCGCGCGCAAGACCATCGCCGACTACAAGAAGAGCTCGGCGCCGTTTGCGATCGACGACAAGACTCGATTCGTGAACGTGTTGATCACGGACGGCCAGACGTCCGAGGGATCGAGTGATGTTCAAAAGGCGCTGACCGATCTAGTGTCAGATGGAGTCGACACGTACGTGATCGGCTTCGGCAGTGGCAACGAGCTCGATGCCACTCAGCTGAATCAATACGCGATGTGGGGCAACACGAAGAGCGCGCTCGTCGTCGATCCAGCCCAAACCGGAGGTGCCGCTGCGCTCGCTGATTCGCTCGCGGGCGTCGTGACGAGCCTCGGCCTCGACTCGTGCTGTGTCTTGAACCAGTGCCAGACCGAACCCGAGCCCGCGGATCCGCAGCCGGTGTGCGGCGATGGCAGTATCAACGGCAACGAGATCTGCGACGACGGCCCCGACAACGCGACGTACGGCCACTGCGGCGGCGACTGCATGGGGCGGCACTTGTTTTGTGGCGATGCGCGAAGCGATCTGCCGTACGAGACCTGCGACGACGGCAACACGCGGTCGGGGGATGGTTGCGACAAGCACTATCAGATCGAAGGCGAGGACGACGCGGGTACAACCGGTGCAGCAGGTGCAGCTACGAGCGGCGGCGCCGGGAGCGTCGCGCCGGTGCGACCGCCGGCGACGGGCCGAAGCGGCAGCCTAGCGAGCGAACCGATGGCAGGTGGCGCGGCTCCGGCGAAGAAGGACGACGGCGGCTGCGGCTGTCGGCTGCAGGAGCGCACGGAACGCAGGCCGTTCTTGCCTGTGCTCGCACTCGTCGCAGTCTGGTTCGTGCGGCGACGCCGGCGTAGAAACTGCTAGCGGCAGACGGCCGCGATGTTGTTGCGTTGGTTCTCGAGCCCGAGCAGAGCGCGGCACTCGGAGTTGTTCTCGCAACCCACGAAAACGCACTTCCCCATCTCGCACGCCTCGAAGCCGCGCGTCGCGTTGGCCGCCGAGCTCATCGACATCATGCCCGGCGTGCTCGGAACGGTCGTCGTCGCGCAATCCGTATCGGTGTTGCACGGCAACTCGCACTCGCCCGTGTTGCACACCGCCAGCGCGTTCCTGATCATGAAGGCGCACTCGCGATCGCTCTTGCAACCCGTCTCGACGCACACGCCGTCTTGACAGGCATGGAGTAGCGGGCAGTTCTCGTCCTGCTTGCAGGCAGCCATGCACACGCCCTGCGAGCACTTCGCGTCAGTGCCCGAACACGCGGAGTCTTTGTCACATTGCGTGCACTTCCCAGCGACGCAGTACGGCGTCTGCGTCGACGTGCACTCGGCGTTCGTCATGCAGCCGGGCGCAGCGGCGACGCACTGCTCGTCGTCGCAGTCTTGCGTGCACTGGCACAAGCTCCGATACGTGTTGCAGAAGATCGGATCCATCGCGCAGTTCATCTCGTACGTCGCGCAGTTCGGGTTGGGCACAAAGGCGAGGCAGCAGTCTTCTTTCACCTCGCACTCGACGCGATAGCAGCTCTTCGGCACGCGCCCGAGCGACACTGTCAGCGAGCGGCATACGCCCATCACGCACGCGAGACTCGGCTCGCAGTCGTTTTTTGCTGTACAGCTTTCCCCCTTACCGCTGTACCGGCTGCTGCCGCCCATCCCCGAGGACGCGATCTGACAGGTGCCGGTGATGCAGGCGAGCCCTGTCTCGCAGTTGCGACGCGCATCGCAAACCGCATTTTCGGGCTGTTCGCCCATGCCGCTGTCCGCGGCGATACAGGCCTGCGAAACGCAGCTCAGCCCAGACTCGCAATCGTTCGTGGAAGTGCAGGAGTCTCCGGCAGCACCGCGGCGGAAGCTGTCACTGCACGCCCCCAGGCTCAGGACCACGAGCAGCGCGAGCAAAAAGCCTGGGAGATTGGGTCGCATGGCCCCGCACGCTACGTCGATCTCCGTTTACGTCAAAGGGTGACGAGGTTCGAAACCTGGATTTCGACGAGGCGCGATCCGCGCGCTGATCTGGTGTAGCGTGCCGCCATGGCTGCCCTCGTTCGCTCGCTGCGCGCGCGCCGTTTCTCGAGCGTGCTGTGTGCGACGCTGCTCGTGGCGACTGGAGCCTGCAGCGATGGCAAGTGCACCGGCGCAAAGTGCCAGGACGCTGGCGCCGGCGCGGCGGGAGTCGGCCTCGTCATGGCCGACGCGGCGATCCACGCGGTCAGCGAGGATGAAGCGTGTAGCGCTCAGTCCGTTCACGCGATGCGCGGTCCCAAGCGCCCGGTCGACGTAATTTTCGTGATCGACAACTCGGGCAGCATGGACGAGGAGATCGCCGCCGTCCGCGACAACATCAACCGCGACTTCGCCGGGATCATCGCCGCGAGTGGTGTCGACTACCGGGTGATCATGCTCTCCAAGTACGGCCTCGACTCGCTCGGCGTGTGCATCGAGCCGCCGCTCGCCGAAGCCGATTGTGATCTCGGCATCGACAAAACTAACAGCGCGGTCTTCTATCACTACGATATAGAGATCGGCAGCAACGACGCGTTGTGTCAGATCCTGTCGACGTTTGATCACCCCGACGCTCGCGGCCGAGCTCCGCAAGGCTGGCAGGCTTGGCTGCGGCCGGAGGCGCACAAAGCGTTCGTGATCGTCACGGACGACAACCCGCTCTGCGCGTACGGGCAAGGCGAATCGCAAGTCATGTTCGGCCAACCCGGTGTGGATGCGTTCGAGGACGCGCTGGGGTTTCATGCGGCGTTGCTCGCGCGCTCCGGCGCGCAGTTCGGCGTGCCGCCGGACATCAAGTACCAGTTCTTCAGCATCGTCGGGATGGCAGCTGGGCCGGTGCGAGGCGAGCCGTTCTTTCCGCACCAGAGCATCGTGACTTCGACGTGCGATACGGCACCCGCGCCTGGGGCTACTTACCAAGCGCTGAGCATCGTCACCGATTCCTTGCGCTATCCGGTGTGTGAAGGTCGATCGTTCGATTCGATCTTTCACGTCCTCGCGACGAGCGTGATTCAGGCATCACAATCGGATTGTGAGTTCGAGATTCCAGAAGCGCCGCCGGATCAAGCGTTCCTGCTCGACTCGGTGAACCTGGAGTACCGGCCCGGCGGCAACATGATGGGCGCACAGCGGTTCAGGCAAGTTCGAGCGCCGGCAGAGTGCGCGATGAAGCCGGCGTTCTACATCGACGACCACATTCGGTTGTGCCCCAACGCCTGCGCGCTCGTGAAGAAGGACCCGACGCCCGAGGTTCAAATCCTCTTCGGGTGCACCGGCATTCCGCAGTGAGCAGCTCGCCGCTGACGGCTTCAATGCTGCCGGCCAGGGAACCATTGTCAGTCGAGGTGAGCTCGCGACTACGCTGCGCACCGGCGAGGCGGGCGGCTCAGACCCACGAGAGGTGGCGGACCGGGATACGTGCGGGGAGCAAGCATCCGGACTGTGAATCGCATCACACTCATCGCTGACGGTGGGCTACGGACATCTGGCCGTGCCGTGCTATCAGTAGTAGCGGCTACAGAACCGAGCCGGGGGCTGGCTCGCTCGTAGTGGAGGCAGGATTGGCGGATCGCCTGACACTTCCCCAACCGGGAGATGTGATCGCCGGCAAGTACCGGATCGATTGCGCCATCGGCAGCGGTGGGATGGGTGCGGTGTATCAGGTCACCCACCGTGTCACCGGCAAGCGCTTCGCATTGAAGTGGTTGTTGCCGCAGATCTCTGCGAACGGAGATGCCGCACAGCGATTCATTCGTGAGGCGCAGGTCGCCGGTCGCTTCGAGCATCCGAACGTGGTGGAGGTCTACGACGTCGGGAACGAGGGCGACTCGTTCTACATGGTGATGGAATTGCTGGAAGGTGAGTCGCTCGCCGAGCGCGTCGATCGGGCGGGCCCCCTTTCGGTGACCGAGGTGTGCGAGTTGTTGATTCCGTGCATGCGCGGTGTGGCGGAAGCGCATGGCGCTGGGATTGTGCATCGCGATCTCAAGCCGGCGAACATCTTCATCTGCAAGGCTGCGCGAAACCTGCCGGAGAGTGGCAAGGTGCTCGACTTCGGCATCTCGAAGATGTCGGGTGCGCCGGGCGGCGAGCTCGGTGAGGGCATGACGAAGAGCGGGACGTTGATTGGGACGCCGCACTACATGCCGCTCGAGCAGATGCGCGGGCGTTCGGTCGATCATCGCGCGGACATCTACGCGTTCGGGGTCGTGCTCTACCAGGTGTTGAGCGGCAATCTGCCGTATCCGGCCGATAGCTTCAGCGATTTGGTGTTGATGTTGGCGCACGACGCGCCGCCGCCGCTCGACGAGATTGTGGGGATGCCGCGCGGGTT
>DASRXR010000512.1:0-7459 GCA_035687405.1 Polyangiales bacterium | reverse complement strand
CACCGATCAAGAAGGTGACGATCGGGATCGACATCCCGCTGATGCACCGCGCGGCCGAGCTGTATCGCGACGCACTGCTGAAAGCCGGTTGCCGAATCCTCGCCCACAGCAAGAGCTTCAAGAAATCGTCGATGAGCTACGTCGTGAAGATGCCCCGCCACTTCGAACCCGAGGACGCGATGCGCGCGTTTTCGGGGATACCCGAAGAGTTCCGCGGCACCCTCGACTGGCCGGAGTGATCAGTAGTTCGCGAGGCTTCGACCGGTGAGACGCGCCGCGGCGATGCGCGCAGTCTGACCACCCTTGTTCAGATGCCGCTCGCGCATGTAGAGAAACAACGGCAGCGCGAACGCCCAAGCGAGGATGAGCGCGAGAAACACGTAGCCCCAGATGTTTCGCATGCCGAGTGATCGGCCCTCCGCGATCATCCAGATCGTGCTCGCGATCGCGCCGACCCAAAAGTCCGATGCGAGTGAACCGAGGATCGGCGAGCCCTGGTAACCGGCGAGGATGAACGCGAGCGGCGTGTACCCGCTGCCGAACGCTTGGATCGCCCGCACGTTGAAATACATCGTCGAAGCGAGACCGATCAGGGCAAACGCCAGATACAAGTACGCGAGGGCGGAAGTCTGTTGCCGTTGTTGGTAGCGACGATTGCGAGAGCCCATGCCCTTGCTTTTATCACGTAAAGCTCGCGCCGCATGCCGACAGCAGCATGCGGCGCAACAGTTGCTCGACTCAGCTCGCTTCTTTGTAGACCGCGATGATCTCCGCCGTGCTCCGCACGCCGCGCGGGTTCGTCATCGTCGCACCGTCGGTCAGTGCGAGCGCTGCACACGCTTCTAGATCTGAAGCCTTAACACCCACATCCGTGAGCGTCGTCGGGTGCTGCGTCCGCGTCAGCAGGTTTGCGACCTGCTGCGCGGCCGCGAGCGCGAGGTGCGCGTCGTCGTGATCACCGGTGACACCGAGCGCACGAGCGACGAGCGCGAGCTTCCCCGCGGCGGCGCTCGCGTTGAACTTCATGACGTGCGGCAACAGGATGCCGTTCGCAGTGCCGTGCGGCACCCGGACGAGGGCACCGAGCGCGTGGGACATTCCATGGACCAGCCCGACGCCGGCGACCGAAAACGCCCAACCCGCCATGCTCGAAGCGATCTGCATCTGCACCCGCGCTTCGAGATCGAGCGGCCGTTCGATCACGAGCGGCAAGTACTGCGCGATCGTGCGGATCGCCTGGAGCGCGAGCCCTTCGCTGATCGGATTGCCGGTCTTGCTCACGACCGCTTCGATCGCGTGCGTGAGCGCGTCCATGCCGGTCGATGCGGTCAGCCCGCGCGGCAAGCCGGTGGTCAGCATCGGATCGAGGATCGCCGCCGCGGGGATCACCTTGTCATCGAGGAAGTAGACCTTGCGGCCGAGCTCGACGTGGTGAATCACCGCGGTGTTCGTGACCTCGCTGCCGGTGCCTGCCGTCGTCGGAATCACGACGTGCGGCATCGGCTGCCCCTTCAACATCTGCACGCCGATGTGGTCGATCGCTTTGCCTCCGCAGCCGAGACAAATCGCAGTCGCCTTCGCCGTGTCGATCACGCTGCCGCCGCCGATGCTGACGACCGCGTCGACGCCCGCTTCGCGACCTGCGAGCGCGGCGGCATCGACCGTGTCGAGACCGGAGTCCTGCGGCACGTCGAGGAACGTCGCTTTCAGCATCGAGCCGAGCGCGCCCTTCACACCCGCGAGCAATCCCGCTTTCTCGATCCCGCGATCGCTGATCAGCAGCACGCGCTTACAACCGAGCTTGCTGACTTCGTCCGCGACGCCCGCGGCGCGACCTGGACCGATCGTGAGCTTCGTTCCGCCGGCCCAGCTGAAGCCCGTTGCTCGCGGATAGCTGAGCAGCAAGCGGTTGGCAGGACGCAGCGCCGGATGCCCTTCCGATCCGATGTGGACGTGTTTGACCTCGGTGTACTCCTCGAGGCCCCACACGCCGAGCTCGCGGCCGACGCCGCTCTGCTTGTAGCCGCCGAACGGCGCGAGATCGCTGAACACGTGGTAGTCGTTGATCCACATCGTTCCGGTGCGAACCTGCCCGGCGACCTTCTCCGCACGCGAGATGTCGCGCGACCACACACCACCGGCCAAGCCGTACGGTGAGTCGTTGGCGATCGCGATCGCTTCTTCCTCGTCTTTATAGCGAATCACGCTGAGCACCGGCCCGAAGATCTCTTCGCGCGCAATGCGCATGTCGTTCGTCACGTTGCCGAAGATCGTCGGCGCGTAGTAGCAGCCGTCGCGGAAGCCTTCGACTTCGAGCTGGTTACCGCCGGTGATGAGCTCGGCGCCTTCCGACTTGCCGATCTTCACGTAGTCGGCGACCGACTCGAGCTGCTTCTTGCTGACGAGCGGACCGAGCTTCGACTTCGGGTCGAGCTGGTAGCCGACCTTGATCTGCTCGATGCGCGTGCGCAGTTGCTTCACGAACTTGTCGTAGAGCGAGTCCGGCAAGAGCAAGCGCGTGCCGGATTCACAGACCTGACCCGAGTGCAGGAAGGACGCGAGGATCGCGCCGTCGACCGCCGAATCGAGATCCGCGTCGTCGAGCACGATGTTCGCAGACTTACCGCCGAGCTCGAGCGTGACCTTTTTGATCGTGCCCGAAGCCATCTGCATGATCTGCGAACCGACTTCGGTCGAACCGGTGAACGCGATCTTGTCGACCTTGGGATGTGTGCACAGCACGCTGCCGAGCGATCCACCCGGACCGCTGATGATGTTGATCACGCCCTTCGGCACTTTGGACCCGGCGACGATCTTCGCGAGCGCGAGCGCCGACAGCGGCGTGTCGCTCGCCGGCTTCAAGATCACGCTGTTGCCCATCAGCGCGGCCATCGCGATCTTCCACATGCCCATCGTGAACGGGAAGTTCCAGGGCACGATGCCGACGCACACACCGATCGGCTCGCGGCGGATGTAGTGGCGACTCGCGGTCACGCTTCCGTTCGGCGCTTCCTCGGTCCACTTGAAGTCGTCCTGCGCGACGCGGGCGAGGTTGCGGAGCATCCGCGCGCCGAGGTGCACATCGCCGGTCGTACGGCGCAGCAAACCACCGCTGTCGCGTGCTTCGAGGATGCCGAGTTCCGTTGCGTGCTCGGAGATGCGATCGGACAAGTCCATCATGATGCGCGCGCGCTCTTCGGGAGCCATGTCGCGCCACACGCCGGATTCGAACGCGCGGCTCGCCGCGTCGATCGCCTGCTCGGCATCGCGCGCGCTCGCCTGCGGACACGTGCCCACGAGCTCGCCCGAGCCAGGATCGATGCTTTCGCGCTTTGCGCCGTCGCTCGCGTCTACGAGCTCACCACCGATCAGCATCTTGTAATGGGACATGTCTTCTCCAGGGCTGTGAATCGGCCCCTGGTGTAGGTCGCGGACCTGCCGGCCGTCAACAGGCAGATCCGGGCCGCCGCGACCCGCCATGGATCTGACAATCAAGGCCTTATTCCCTGCTCAGAGCGCTAGATGGCGCTCGTGAGCCGCGCGAGGCGCGGACCCTCGAACACGTGCGAGCCAAAGCGGATGGCCACTTGCCCTGCCTCGTCCAGCACACGGCGCAACTCGGTCGCGAGCACGCGCAGCCTGTCATAGGCGGCTGCATCGAACGCCAGCTGCCTCTCCTGTAACAAAGGCACGCGGCGTACTGGCAAGCCGCGGATAGCGGCGACGTCGTCGAGGTCACGCAGCGCTCGAATCTGGCCGCGCGAGACAACGAGCGCACGCGCGCGCGGCATGCCCTTTTCGAGGTACGCGACGTCCGCATCTGCGAGCAAACACAAGAACCGCGCGCGCCGCACGAGTAGCCCGCACTGCACGAGGCTGCGCTCGAGGCGGCGCCTGACGCGTGCGAGATCCCAATGGTCCGGTGGGGCGTCGTCGGGGGTCGTGCTCTCGATCTCCTGGCGCCCTCGCGAACGCCACAGCGCGCGCGAGGCCGCGTCGACGCGCCTCGCCGCATTCGGCTGCGACCCCGTGAAATGTTCGGCCGCAAAGGTCTGATAGCCAGCCGTCCACAGCTCGTCGTCCGGCAAGTAGGCGCTCGGCACCGCGAGGGCGAGCGAACGCAACGCCGGTGTAGCCTCGGCGCCTGCAGCTAGGAGCCGCAGGCCGGCGAGACTCAACACTGCGCGTTGCGACGGCAATGGGCCGATCCGATGCAAGTCGTCCGGCTCGGACACGGTTTCGTAGAGGTCGCGCGATGCGAACCACGCCCGCCGCTCTCCGCTGCGGAGCTGGACGTTGTACGGCGGATCGATCCGCTTGATCTCGTCCGACTCGAGCAGCGCCGCTTCGAGCACGCTCGGCGTCTCCGTGATCCGCAGCTCGTGCACTTGGCTCAGCAGCTCGAGCGCACGCTCGGTGAAGTCACCCTTGCTCTTGAAGTGGCCCGCGATGCGCTTGCGCACGCTCACGGCTTTGCCGACGTACAACACGTCGCCGTTGCAGCGCAGCATTCGGTAAACACCCGGCGCATCCGGCAGCGCACGGCGGCGCTCGACCGGCAACGGAAAGATGCGGCGCGGCCGGCGTGTCCGCGGGGGTGCATCGGCGATCCAGGCCGAGAGCTCGGTCCACGTCGTCACACCTTCGGCTTCGAGTCGTGGAACGACCGCGCGCCAAATGAACGCGCTCGCGTGCACGTGACCGGCTGCGCGGCGCAGGAGCTCCGGCGTGTGCCCGAGAAATCCGGCGAGCGCCCGAATGTTTCGACGAGGCAAGTCTGGAAATAAACGCGCGCCGATCGCGTGCAAGCACAGCGTATCCAGCGGGAACTCCGTGCCGTCCCCGAGCCGCGTGTGCAAATCGTGCAGAAACGGCAGCTCGAAACGCGCGTAGTGGATCACGGCGGGCGCACGAGCCTGCGGATGTTGCGACGCCAAGCGCAGGATGTCCCCGCGCAGCTCGGTCCAGACGTGTTGCTCGGTCAGCGCCTCGGCTACGCAAGCTTCGTTCCAGCCTGTCAGCTCTCGAATCGGGCCAGGTACGCGCCGCTGCGTGCGCGGCACGATCCAGTGGCCGCGTACGTCTTTGACCTCGCCGCGCTCGCACACGGCCCAGCCGAGCTCGAGCAGGTCGCCGTATGCGGGCGTCGCACCGCCAGCCTGGCAATCGAGCACGAGGACATCGAGATCACGCAGTTTCATCCGAATCGCCGCAATATAGCGCGAACCCTTCGGGCTGCTCGGTGGGCGAGCACATGTCGGGTCGACGCGCCTCGGGCGGGTGCGTGACTGAGATTCACGCTTGCAAAACGCGAGCGTTGTGAAGACGATCGAGCCGCGACGAGGGGCGGGCTCGCGCGAACCGTGCACGAGCGCTGATCAGGCGGGGATCAGCGTGGGGATCGTGCGCGTCGACTCGAATCACTTCGCGAGGCGAATGCTCAACACGGTCCGAGTACCCGAGGAATACACTGCGCTGTTCGAGCAAGCGCAGGAGTATGTGTCGCGCTACTTCGGAGAGCTGCAGATGGCGCCCGAGCGCGGGACGCTCGAACTCGGCGGCCAGCGCTACGTGCTCGTGCGCGCGGCGTCGATGTCAGTCGAGTTCTTCGAGATGGTGAAGAGCTTGTACCGAGAGGACAGCGAAGCCGTCGCGGTCGCGCAGAGCTTGTTGTTCGACGTCGCGCACGCGATGGGGCACGCCGATGGGCAAGCGTTTGCAGAGCGAATGAACCTGACCGATCCGATCGCCCGCGTGTCGGCCGGACCGGTGCACTTCGCCCACGCGGGTTGGGCGTTCGTCGACATCTCGTCGGAGAGCGAGCCGACGCCCAACGAGAACTACTATCTGCTTTACGATCACCCGTATTCGTTCGAGTCCGACTCGTGGTTGAACGCGAACAAGCCCTCGTCGCACCCGGTGTGCGTGATGAACGCCGGTTACTCGTCCGGCTGGTGCGAACACAGCTTCGGTCGGGCGCTCGTCGCGACGGAGATCTTGTGTCGGGCGAAAGGCGACGAATTCTGCCGATTCATCATGGCGACACCGGATCGGATCGAGCAGCGCATCGCCGCCTATCTCGAGCGGAACCCGAAGCTCGCCCCGAGCGTCGTGAACTATCACGTGCCGGGATTTTTCACGAAACGGACGGACAAGCAGCTGCTCCGCAAGAACCTCGAGCTCGAAGAACGCGCGCAGGAACGCGCACGCGAGCTCGCGCAGGTGAACGAAGAGCTGAAGCGCGACATCCGCGAGCGCGAGCGAACTGAAACGCGGCTGAGCGAAACGCTCGAGCTGAACGAGCGGTTGATGGAGGTGCTGCCGGGCGGGATCGTTCACGTCGCAGCCGACGGCGGCATCCTGCACGCAAACGGCGAAGCCTTGCGCATCCTCGGCTTGACCTACGACGAGCTCACGAAGCGTTATGTGAGCGATTTCGGAGTCTCGTCGGTGTTCGAAGACGGCTCGCCCGCGCCAGCGTCCGAGTATCCGGTGAGCCGAGCGATCGCGACCGGGCAACCGCAGCCGGCGACGACGATCGGCATGCGTAAACCGAACGGGGAAATCTCCTGGGCGATGTTTCGCGCAGTTCCAACCCGCGATTCGCAGTCGCAAGCCATCACGGGCGCGGTCTGCACGTTTCTGGATATCACCGAGCGCAAGCGCTTCGAAGACAAGCTGCGCCACACGCAAAAGCTCGAGAGCCTCGGCGTACTCGCGGGTGGCATCGCGCACGACTTCAACAACTTGCTCGTCACGATTTTGGGCAATGCGTCGCTCGCGCGCAGCCTGCCGGAGTGCACGAGCAAGGTCGCGACGCTGCTGGAAGAGGTCGAACTCGGTGCGCGGCGCGCGGCGGATCTGACGAAGCAGATGCTCGACTACGCGGGCCAGGGTCGTTCACGCATCGAAAACGTCGAGCTGCCGGCGGTCGTGCGCGAGATGGCCAAGCTCGTGAAGGCGCTGATCCCGAAGCTGGTCGTGCTGCACCACCACGTGCAGGAGGGCTTACCGCGCATCGACGCGGATCCGACGCAGCTTCGCCAAGTGATCATGAACTTGATCACGAACGCGGCCGAAGCGATCGGCCAACGGCCTGGGCGCATCGTCGTTTCGGTCGAGCAGCACTACGTGTCACAAGCCGAGCTCGACTCGTGTTTGGGTGCTGCCGCGCCGGGTGAGTTCGTGTGCCTCGAAGTTACGGACGACGGCGCGGGCATGGACTCGATCACCGCCGCACGCGTGTTCGATCCGTTCTTCACGACGAAGTTCAAAGGCCGCGGGCTCGGCATGGCCGCGGTACTCGGCATCGTGCGGGGTCACCGCGGTGCGATTCGCATCGAGAGCCGTGAGGGGATGGGTACGCGGGTGCGGACGTTCTTTCCGGCGCCGCGGCAGGAGGTCGAGCTCACTGCGCCGAGTGGCGACCCGCGCAGCACGATTTTGATCGTGGACGACG
>DASRXR010000511.1:0-2955 GCA_035687405.1 Polyangiales bacterium | reverse complement strand
GCCGGAGTGAGTCAGCCCGCTCCAGCGGCGATTGGCATCCTCCGGATACGCAAACGAGACGCTGGACATGTAGCGGGTGCGATCGGAGCTGAGCTGCAGACGATACGTGCGTCGGTCGGTCGTGATCACGAGTGAGGTCCGTAGCCCCACGTCCATCGGCTTTACGACGACGTGCTGCACCTCTTCAGGGGCTACTCCTGTCACCGCGGGCTCGACCGACCAGCGAATGTTGTCGCCGACTTGAACGGAACGCACCTCTTCGCCGGACTGGAGCTCGATGTCGCAGACTTGAAGCGGTGCACAGATCACGATCGGTAGCGACGCACCGAACGTGAACCGCACCGACTTGTCCGCGTTGACGATCGGTTTGTCTGACGGTCCGCCGTGCGGTCGACTCGTCTCGAGCGCCTCGAGCGCGCTTTGCTCTTCAGCCGTGGGCTCGAGCTCTCGGTCACCGAAGTACACATCCTCGGCACGCTGCGCGGCGGCCGAGCTTGTGACGACAAGGATGATCGCGACGATGGCGGGTCTCATGGCGAAGGATTCCTTTCCAGCATCCGGTTCCAGGTGAAGTCACGGATGTAAATGCCGAGCGGGTTGGCACGCAGCGACTCTTCGCTGTCGTGTTGGAGGTGTGCTTGACGGATCTGCACGAGCGCGCGCATGTCGAACTGATCTTTGCGTCGGCCGCTCGCGCGTTCGTAGATCGTTTCGGTCCAGTCGATTTGCCAGGATTCGCCGCTCTGTTGCAGGACGGAGCGCGTCTCCGTGCTCACCGTTTCGTTCTGCGCTCGCGCAAACGGCGTCTTGAGCGGATCCGCATTCAGGTGTTCGGTCATCTTCGCAGCGGCCGCACTCTCCGCCTCGAGCACTGCGTACACATCGAAAATGGCTTGGCGCTGGACGGCGATGTCGGCGCTCACGCGGCGAGAGAGCGTGACGAAGCGGTCCAGCTGCGCTTCGATCACAGCTTGGTTAGCGACGGGCATGGCATCGGCCCGTCGAACAGTGCGCGCTGCACCTTGCGCGTCGACTTCGATCACGTACGGAATGAACCGCGATTGCCCTGCCACGTGCACGAGGCCACCCACGCACGCGAGCGCGACCAGGAGGCTCAGAAGTCCCACCGCCTGCCACAGCATGCGATCGGCCACGAGTCGGCCGACGTGGTCGTTCCACGTTCGGCGGGCTGCGAGGTACGGGCTCTCCGTCGACACCGTCGTGTCTTTGTTGGTCGCGGCGCTCACGCTGCCACCTCGAGCGCAGGTACCGCCACGCGGCGCCGCTCGAGCCAGCGCGGCACCCAAGCGTCTTGGTGCTGAGCCTCGAGCTTGCGAATGGTCTCGAGGTCTTCTTTGCCGGACGCGCCACAAAACGCGAGCGCGAAGGGTCCGAGCGCGATCTCGTACAGACGCCGGCCTTGGTCCGAGACGTAGTAGTAGTGGCGCTTGGGCGTCGCGGTCGCGAGAATCTCAATCTGGCGGCTGTTCAGCCCCATGCCCTGATAGAGCGCGGCCGCGGACTCCTCGCGCGCATTGGGGTTGGGTAAGAAGATCTTGGTGGCGCAGGACTCGGTGAGCACGTCCAAGATGCCGGAGCGCGCCGCGTCTGACAGCGATTGCGTGGCAAGCACGACGAGGCAGTTGGCTTTGCGAAGGACCTTCAGCCACTGGCGAATCTTTTCGCGGAATACGGGATGCCCGAGCATGAGCCAGGCTTCGTCGAGCAGGATCGCCGAAGGGCGACCTTGCAGGGATCGCTCGATGCGTCGGAACAGGTACCAGAGCACCGGAAGCGCAAAGCGGTCACCCAAGGACATCAGCTCTTCGATCTCAAAGACGGTGAAGTCCGATAGCGCAAGCCCGTCGTGTTGCGCGTCGAGCAAATGGCCCATCGAGCCGCGCACCGTGTACTGCTCGAGCACGGCGCGTAGTTCTTGATCCTGGAGCGTGAGGACAAGCTCGGTGAGCGATCGCGAGCCGGTTTCGTGCATGTTGAGCACGGCGCGCGCGATCTCATTGCGCTGCTCGGCGCTCGTCTTCAGGTTGTTGAGGCCCAGCACAAGATCGATCCACTCCATCGCCCACGCTCGGTCGCTGCGCGTCTCCAGGAACTGCAGCGGCGCGAAGGCAAGGTCCCCATCCCCGCCCAATGCGAAGTGCAGGCCCGAACGTCCAGCGGTGCTTGCCCGAACAGCGCTCACAAGCGGATAGAGACTCAAACCCTTATCGAAGGCGTAGAGCTGCAGGCCTGGGTATCGGCGGAGTTGCGCCGCGAGCATCGCGAGGTGCGTGGACTTGCCCGCACCCGTCGGGCCGAACATCAACGTGTGCCCGACATCGCGCACGTGCAGGTTCAAGCGGAACGGCGTCGCGCCGGTCGTCATGCATTGCATGAGCGGCGGCGAACCCGGCGGATAGTACGGACACGGCGCCGCGCTCTCGCCGGCCCAGATCGTGCTCGAAGGCAAGAGGTCCGCGAAGTTGAAGCTATTGAGCAGGGGCCGTCGGACGTTTTGAACGCCGTGCCCGGGCAAGCTGCCGAGCCACGCTTCGATGGTGTTGACATCTTCGATGCGAGCGGCGAAGCCGAGTCGCGTGACCACGCGGTAGGTCTGTTCGGCTGCGCGTGTCACGACATCGCGATCGACGTCCATCAGCACGACGCAGCTCGTGTAGTAGCCCTGGGCGACGAGGCCGCTGTTCACGTCGGAAATCGCGGCCTCGGCATCGCTCACCATGTCCACCGCGTCACGGTCAACCGCGCCCGTGTGCGACTGAAGGACTTGGTCGAGAACGCCGCGAACCTTCTGGCGCCACTTTTTGCGGAACCGCTCCAGGTGCTGCACGGCCTCATGCGCGTCGAGGAAGATGAAGCGCGATGACCACCGGTATTCACACGGCAGCTCCGCGAGCGCGTTGAGCATGCCCGGGTAGCTCTCGAGCGGCAGGCCCT
>DASRXR010000510.1:0-8151 GCA_035687405.1 Polyangiales bacterium | reverse complement strand
CTGCGGAGCCGGAGCTGGCTTCGGAGCTGCAGCGGCAGGCTGCGGAACGGCGGCCAGGCTAGGCGTAGCGAGCGGCTGCGCCGCGGGCGCAACCTCGCGCGGAGCGATCGCGGGCGCCGCAACTGCAGCCGCGGTCGACCGAAGATCTACCGCAGCTCTGGGCTGCGGAGGCTCGGCGCGCGGGGTGGCGAGCCCGGGCGCCATGAACGCAGGTACGGCCGCCGACGCGACGGGACCGGAAGGTGCACTCACCACGACGGGCGGCGCTCCAGGCGTGGGCGCGCCATACCCCTCGCCGACTGCACGTGCACCACCAGGCGCGGGACCACTCCCGCGTTGCCCGCCACTCGCCGGCGGACCCGATCGCTGCGGTCCGCGTGAACTTCCGCCGCCACCCGCTGCAGGACCGAGCCGCGATTCGAGCCCGGACAAGCGATCGAGCAACTCGCCGAGCGGAAGGATCGGCGGCCGATCCGACAAACGCACCAAACCCATTTCGAGTGCGAGCCTCGGCATCCCGGCGAAGCCCACTTCTTCCATCAGCGCGTTCAGCCCCGAGAACAAGCGCTCGAGATCTTGCTGCTGGTGCGCACCGGCGAGGCTGGTCGCGGCGTCGCGCTCTTCCGGCGAGAGCTCGAGCAGCTCATCGGAGCTGTTCACGACTTTGAACACCACCAGATCGCGCGCGCACTCGAGCAACTGCCGCGTGTAGTTCAAGACGTCGAAGCCCTGCTCGGCGACGTCATGGATGTTGCGCAGCACGGTCACGGCATCACCTTGCAGCACTGCGCCCAGGGTCGCCCACACGTGTTTACGTCCCGCCACGCCCAGGCCGCGCGCGACCGCATCGCCTTCGAGGCGATCGCCTCCGAGTGCGAGCACCTGATCGAGGACGGTCAGCGCATCGCGCATCGAGCCCGCGGCCTCACGCGCGACGATCGCGATCGCGGCGTCATCCGCCTCGATCTTCTCGAGCGCCAAGATCTCGCGGAGCCGCGCGCTGATCACCGCGTGTGGAATCAGCCGAAAATCGTATCGCTGACAGCGCGAACGTATCGTGATCGGAACTTTGTGGATCTCGGTCGTCGCGAAGACGAACTTCACGTGCTCCGGCGGTTCCTCCAACGTCTTCAGAAATGCGTTGAACGCGCCGGCCGAGAGCATGTGCACCTCGTCGACGATCACGACCTTGAAGCGATCGCGCGCCGGCCGAAACGGCAGGGTCTCTTGCAGCCGGCGGACGTCGTCGACGCTGTTATTGGAAGCGCCGTCGATCTCGAGCACGTCGATATCCGTGCCGAGCGCGATCTCGCGGCACGCATCGCACGTGTTGTCCGGCGTCGGCGTCGGCCCGCTCTCGCAATTCAACGCCTTGGCGAGGAGCCGCGCGGTCGTTGTTTTCCCGACACCACGCGCGCCCGTAAACAGGAACGCGTGCGCAACGCGCGAGCTCGTGATCGCGTTGCCGAGCGTGCGGCTGACGTGCTCTTGCCCGACCAGATCCGCGAAGGTTTGGGGGCGATACTTGCGTGCGAGAACCGTGTACGACATGGCCGATGACGATCGCGTGGCGGACCGTAACAGATGCGGAGCGCGCGGTCAGGTCGAGATTTTCCAGCGTCTTCTACCGAGCTTTCTCGTTTGCCAAGCGCTGTGCGTTGACACACCAAGGTCGTCCCCTTACAGTGACCGCCGTGCTCGCAGGGCGCTCTACGGCTCATGCTGTTCAGCCATTTGAGTGCTCCTCCTGTCCTTTGCGAGTTCACCTCACGCAGTCGTCCGCATCCGTGATCGCTAACTGGTGCGTGCGGCTACCACAGCCGAAATTGCCGAAGGTTCGGGTCGCACGCTTACGGGCGCGCGCCTGCTTCGGAGCGTGAGCGCGAAGAACCCCACGGAGGCTCGGCCTCGAGGACTGGATTGCGCCATGATATCGCAACGCACCAAATTCGTGTTCGTGACGGGCGGCGTAGTGAGCTCGATTGGAAAGGGCCTCGCTGCTGCTTCGATCGGCGCGCTGATGGAAGCCCGCGGATTGCGCGTCACGCACATCAAGCTGGACCCGTACATCAACGTCGATCCTGGAACCATGTCGCCGTACCAGCATGGTGAGGTTTACGTTACGGACGACGGTGCGGAGACAGATCTCGATCTCGGTCACTACGAGCGCTTCACCAATGCGCGTTTGACGCGAGCGAACAACTTCACGACGGGTCGCATCTACGACGCGGTGATCAGCAAAGAGCGTCGCGGCGAGTATCTCGGTGCGACCGTTCAAGTGATTCCGCACATCACCGACGAGATCAAAGCGCGCGTGCGCGAGGTCGCGGCCGGTGTGGATGTCGCGATCGTGGAGATCGGCGGAACGGTCGGTGACATCGAGTCGCTTCCGTTCCTCGAAGCCGTGCGTCAAATGCGGATCGAGCTGGGCGCGCAGAACACGGTATCCGTGCACGTGACGCTCGTGCCGTGGATCGGCGCTGCCGGCGAATTGAAGACCAAGCCGACGCAGCACTCGGTGAAAGAGCTACTCGGTCTCGGCATTCAGCCCGAGATCTTGATCTGCCGCGTCGATCGCGAGCTGTCGCTAGATCTGAAGCGGAAGATCGGCCACTTCACGAACGTGCCGATGGACGCCGTGATCGCGGCGACCGACGTGTCGTGCATCTACGAGCTGCCGATCTGCTTGCACAAAGAAGGTCTCGATCAGCAGCTCGTGGAGCGGCTGAACATTTGGTCGCGCCAACCCGACCTCTCGCAGTGGAAGCGCACTGCGGAACGCATGCGCGATCCGAACAAGGCTTCGGTGTCGATCGGCATGATCGGCAAGTACGTGCACCTTCGCGATGCGTACAAGTCGCTGCACGAAGCGCTCGTGCACGGCGGCCTCGCCAACGACTTGAGGGTCGAGTTGCACTACGTCGACAGTGAAGAGCTGCAGCGTTCGGACGACGTGCACAAACTTCTCGGCGTGTACGACGCGATCTTGGTGCCGGGTGGCTTCGGCGATCGCGGCCTCGAAGGCAAGATCAAAGCGATCCGCTACGCGCGCGAGAACAACGTGCCGTTTTTCGGTATTTGCCTCGGCATGCAGATGGCCGTCGTCGAGTTTGCGCGCCACGTCTGCGGGCTCGAAGGTGCGAACACCGTCGAAGCCGATCCGCAGGCGAAGTATCCCGTGATTCACTTGATGCCCGGTCAGCGCGGCATTCAAGACAAGGGCGCGACCATGCGCCTCGGCGCGTATCCGTGTCACCTCGCCGATGGGTCGCTCGCAGCGCGCGTGTACGGCGCGGCTTCGATCAGCGAGCGGCATCGCCATCGCTTCGAAGTGAACAACGAGTACCGCGCGGAGCTCGAGCGATCGGGTTTGCGCTTGTCCGGTGTCTCGCCGGATCAGCTGCTCGTCGAGATGATCGAGCTGCCGAACCATCCGTACTTCCTCGGATGTCAGTTCCATCCTGAGTTCAAAAGCAAACCGCATGCGCCGCACCCGCTGTTCACGAACTTCATTCGTGCAGCGCAGGAGTACGCACGCGTTCGTCCGCGAACCGAAGAGCAAGCTCGCGCCTCGCTGAACTAGTGCTGAACTAGTGCTGCCAACCGGCAGAACTGCCTCGCAGCGCTGCAAAGTGGCCTAAATTAGGGCAATTTCGCGAAGATTCTTGCGCGAGTGTTCGCCGTAATCGCTCAGATCCCTTTCGGGCTGGCCGGGGGCGCTGTATGCCCGGCCTCATGGCCAACAACGACGACTCGATTAGCCGCAGGAAGTTTCTCGAGCAGGCGAGCGCGGCTGTAGGCGCTGTCGCGATCGGAAATGCGTGCACCTCGGTCGAGACCGGGCCGGACGAACCGAACACATCGGCTGGGACGAACGGCGCAGCTGGAGAGGCTGGATCTACGTCGACTGGTGGGGGCGCTGGCTCCAGCGCGAGTGGAAGCGCCGGAGCTGGCAGCGGAGGCAGCGCCGGGCGCGCGCCGACGGCGGGTAGAGCTGCAGCTGGGAGCGGCGGAGCCGGGGCAACTGGTTCAGCGACGCCCGCAGCAGGCAGCGGCGGGACGACCGCGGCCGCCGGGAATCCGAGCCCTGCAGCTGGCAGCGGCGGAACCGGCGCGGCCGGAAGCAGCATGGTGAGCGGCGGCAAGATTACGGTCGGGATCGTCTCGCGCATGAACGTGGAGGAAGCAGTCGCCCGTGCGATCGAGCTCGCCGGCGGCTTGGACGACATTCAGCCGGGTCAAACCGTGTTCATCAAACCGAACGCGGTGAGCGATCGCGCGATCGGTATGGCCGGTATTCGCACGAGCAACGAAGTCCTCGCGGCCGTCGTGAAGCTCGTGAAAGCGCGCAATCCCGGCAAGATCACGGTCGGCGATCGTTCGGCCCGTCAGTTTCCCGATACCGAACGGGTGTTCACAGCCAGCGGTATGCGCGACGCGGCGATGATGGCTGGTGCAGACGAAGTCTACGCCGCGAAGTCACCCGCCGATGCGCCCGATGAATGGATGCTGCTGCAACCGCCGATGTACGAAGTCACGTGGTCCGGAGCGGGTGGCTTGCTCGCGATGAAGAAGATTCTCGAGGCCGATCACCTGATCAATGTTCCGACCTGCAAAAATCACCGCTACGCGCTCTACTCGCTTTCGATGAAGGCGTTCATGGGTGGCATCGGCGATTCGACGCGCGATCCGGTTCACTTCAGTGACTCGATCGCGGGAAGTTTCAACGCGATCGGCAAAGACCTCGCGATCATCAATCAGATGTTCAAGCCCACGATGAACATCATCGACGCGCTCACCGCGGTCATCAACGGCGGCCCGCAAGGGGATGCGGCGGACGCAGTGCGCACGACGCCGGGTCTGATCTTCGCGAGTAAAGATCGGTTGGCGGTGGACGCCGCAGCCGTATCGCTCATCCAACTCGAGCTCGATACCGCATCCGTTCCGATGCCCGACGCCTCCCACGCGGTGCTGAAGCGCGATCCAGTCTGGAAATTGCCGCAGATTGTGAACGGAATCGAGCGGGCCATCGGTGTGGGCGATCCGAACAACATCGAGCTCATGTTCGATGGCGTGATGCGCTCGGCTGAAATCGAAGCAAAATTCCGCCGAACCTGACCGACGCACAACAGGGACGTAGTGCAGAGGTGCCCGTGTGCCTGCAGAAGCATGGCAACACGGCCTCATGCGACGAATCGCGACGCGTTTGAATACGCAACGGGGCTTCTACGTTGCTTCTAGCGCGTAACGGCTGGCACCCCATTTGCAACTTGCGGTCTCGAGGCCAGCCGCACAGGAGGTGTCAGATGGCGACGCCACATCGGAATCTACAGCGAATTGGCGCGGGGCTCGCGCTTCTCATCGTTGCAGCCGTAAGCAGCGGGTGTGCCGCGAGAGCTGAGTACGTATACGAGGACGAACCGGTCTACCGGCGAGGTCCGGTCTACTCAGCCCCACCGCCACCCGTGGTCGTGTATCGCGATCACGATCACTACCACGGCCGGCCCGCATACCGCGCGCCGGCTACTAGAGCGCGAGTCGGCGTGTATCGCGCGCCGCTGGTGCGTCGGCCACCGCCCGCGCATCAAGAACATCGTCACGATTCACGGCACGATCGCGATCACGATGACAGGCGGCATCACCGATGAACGACTCAAGCTTAATTTCTTCACTTAGCGGCCCCTGGCTGCAGGCATCACCGCTTCTGATCGCGCTGGCGATCGGCGCCGCGGGTTGCGAAGTCCATACCGGTGGTTCTTCGTACGAGGGCGACGACGGATCGTTGACGATCGATTGGACGCTCGACGACACGGATGACCCCTTCGCTTGCGACGACTACGGCGCGCGGACGCTCGAGATCATCATTTACGATGAGTACGAATCGGTTGAATCCACCATCCGCCCGCCGTGCGATTCGTTCGAAGCTTCGATCGACTTGCTGGATGGCGTGTATTCGATCGACGCGACCTTGCTCGATCGGTCGGGTACCGACGTGTCTACGACGCTTTCCATCGGCGATATCGATGTCTACGCGGGTGAGGACACGCCGATCTCCATCGACTTCCCGCAAGATTCTCGGCGTTGACTTTGTGCTAAACCCGGGAGGCAAATGACCTCCCGGGCCAAAGCCGTATTCTTCGATCGCGACGGCGTCATCAATCTGACTGTGTTTCGCAAGGGTGCACATCGTGCTCCGGCGGATCTGACCGAGTTCGCGTACGTCGAAGGCGCGAAGGCGACACTCGAAGCGCTCAAGGCGCGCGGGTACGTGCTGCTCGTCTGCACGAACCAGCCGGACGTCTCGCGCGGTTGGCAAGACAAAGCCCGCGTGATCGAGTTTCACGAGAAGATCGAGCGCGAGCTTCCCGTGTCGCGAGTCTACGCCTGCTACCACGACGAGCAGCACGAGTGCGTCTGCCGCAAACCGAAGCCCGGGATGTTGGTTCAAGGCAGCGAAGAGTTTGCGATCGATCTGGCGCAGTCGTGGATGATCGGCGATCGCTGGAAGGATATCGAAGCGGGCAAAGCTGCGGGTTGCCGCACCGTGTATCTGCGCCACCCGCACGACAGCGAGCCTGCGCACGAGCCGGACCACGAGATTCAGCGGCTCGAGCAGCTTCTCGACATTATAATGTAGTCACGGAGTTCCGAGGCGCTCGGTCGCAGCTTCCAAGATCGCGAGCGCGAGCTGATCGCCGCCGATCACCGATTCTTCATCGAGTCGCGTGAGTCGCGTCAGCACATCGGCCACGGTATCGGCCGCAGGCGATCCGCCGTGCAGCCACAAGCGGCGAGTCCGGATTGCATCCGCGACATCGACGATCTCGAGGAGGGCGCGCAGTCGCACCAGATGCCCTTCGACGAGATGGACCGACCCTGGGATGCGCCCCTCAGCGGCCAAGTCCGCGACCGTGTTTGCCATCGTTCCATCGCCTACGCCTGCGATGAACGAGACCTCGCGCGTCTCGCAGCGCGCACACAGCCGCGCGGACTCCGCGACGGCTTCAGCGGCTGTCGCAGCCCAAAGTTGGAGCGGAGGGCCCCCACCGCCGGTGTACTCCACCATGCCGGCTCCGATCGGGCGAAGGGCGATGCTCAGCCGCGGGCTCGTCCGGATGCGATCGCACAACGGCTGATCGACCGTGTAGAGCGCCGCGATGTTGTGCGCGTAGAGGGGCTCACGCGCTTCACGCTCTTCGTCGAGCAGCTCCATCGCGCGAGGCCGGTCGCTCTCGTCGACCGCGCCGCGCCCCTGGAGCTGCGCGAGGGTCAAGAACGCGAGCTCCGGCGCGCGCAGCGCTAGCCAGCGCTCGAAGCGCGTTCTCAGCCACTCGTCGCTCACGGCTGCTGGCTCTCCATCCCAGGCCATCGCAAGTCCGTGCAGCTGCGCACGATCGAGCAGCGGTACGAGGGCCTGTTGGATCTCGGCGACACCCGCAACGGGTCGCAGCGCCTGCTCGAGCCCTCGCAGCTCGTCGAGGTTCACGGGGAGGTTCGATGTAATCAGCGCACGCACGCGTAGCCACGCGGCGATTACGGCCTGTTCGTTAAGCACGCCTTGCAAGTGACTTCAGCCCGTCCGGTTCGGCTCGAAACAGCGCCGCTCCCGCCTGTACTCTTTCATACACCCACGCGGCCCCGCGATACAGTCCCAGCCCGCAACTAGGGCCCGACTTCCAGCAATCCCATGCATGAGTTATCGGTGATTCATGCAGGAGAATTATGCTCGGGACTTTGATCTGAACCTCCTGCGGGTGTTCGTCGTCGTGGCAAGTGCGCGAAGTGTGACGCGCGCAGCCTCGCAACTGTACCTGACGCAGCCGGCCGTGAGTGCTGCATTGCGCCGGCTTCAAGCTGCTGTCGGGGCAAGATTGTTCGTGCGCAGTGGCCGCGGGTTGATCTTGAGCCAGCGCGGAGAGCGTTTGTTCGCGAGCGTGCGGCCGATGCTCGAGAACATGGTGAACGCCGCGCTCGCGCCGCCCAAGTTCGATGCGGCGAGCAGCGAACGCAGCGTGAAGCTCGGCCTGGCGGACGCGATGCAAGGCTGGCTGCTCGCACCGCTTCTGCGCGCGCTCGAGCACACGGCGCCGCGTTTGCGCTTGATCGCCACGCAGGTTCAGTTCCGAACCGTCGGCGAGGCCTTGGCATCTG
>DASRXR010000509.1:0-8990 GCA_035687405.1 Polyangiales bacterium | reverse complement strand
GGTGCAGCCGTCGCCGAGCTCGACCACTTTCAAGTCGAGCGCGATCTGGAAGTATCCGTGATCGTCGCCCGAAAGCCGAAGTGGGTCGCGCGCTTTTCCTGTCTCGAGCTTCACGAGCTCGGGTTTGTCGGGTTGCAACGTCCACTCAGCCTTTTTGTCGTCCCAGAGCCAGACGCCGAGCAGCGTGTCGTCGCCACGCATCCCGACCGCGACCTCGTATCCACCGGTGCTGGGATCCGTGGACCAGCCGTCGAACAGCGCGTCGCCTTCGGCCTTGCCACCGGTCTTCGTGTTCGCGTCGTTGTCGAGAAAGAAGAAGGCGACCGCGGTCAACATCGGATCGACGTCGCTCGCGACGTACGCGCGCACCCACAGCCCGTCCGGGCGCGTGTCGGCGTACACGGTCCTCAGGTCGACGGCAGTTTCATCGACCGCGTAGGTCCCCACTCCGTCCTTCGCAATGTCCTCTTGCCCGAACGGCCACAGGGTCGATGCGGCTTGGTCGACTGCGACAATTTCGAACAACGCGGGGCGTTCCCGCTTCAGAGACCACGTCTGGGCGGACGCGGTGTCGGAAAGCGCCACGCTGAGTGCGAACGCGGCCAGGCCTGCCGCTGCCAGCTGCGCGAGCCGAACGGTTGAACTGCCACTGCCACCTCGGTCGGAGCGAACGCGATGCCTATCGCGTGTTCGTCTCCGGCCCCAGAGCCGGGCGATCATGCTGACAGCTTAGAGATTCTCGCTAGCGAGCTGAAAGCACCATGTGCTTGCTCGCGACAAATAGCTGAGTGTCCTCCACAGCTTTGGTTACAAAGCCGTAAATGGAACTTGACGCCTCCGTCAACTTCTCCTAAAAAAGTTGGCGTTGGCGTCAGGTTTTTGAATCATGCACGGAGACGGGTCAGCTCAGAGCGGCAAACGCGAGCAGAATAAGGCGCGAAATCGCGCTGAAATTCTGGAAGCGGCGCGTTCGGTCTTCGCCGAAATCGGCTATGACGCCGCGAGCATTCGCGACGTGGTCGCGCGGACCGGCCTGGCCCCCGGCACCTTCTACAACTACTTCCCGGACAAACGCTCGGTGCTGGTCGCCCTGGTGCGCGAGTCAGGTGCGGAAGGTGCACGCCGGGTGCGTGAAGCACGGGCGAGAGCGACATCGCTCGAAGAGTTCGTCTACAACGGCTTTCGCGCGTACTTCGAGTTCGTCGGCAGTCACGACCGCATCACGTTCGAGCTGATGCGGCGCAACGTCTCGACTCTGCGCTCGCTCGGGCTCGACGAGACTGGGTTCACGCTCGGCTTGGCCGAGCTGCGCTCCGACCTCAAGACAGCGATGGCCTCGGGCCTCGTGCCGAACATCCCGATCGACTACGCGCCGGCGGCGATCGGCGCGGTCGCGTTCGAGGTGGGTGCGTTGATGGTCGCGTGCGACCCGCCGGACATCGACGGCGCGACCGTCTTCGCATCCGAGTTGTGCTTGGGGGCGATCGACCGCCTCTCACGGCTGCAAGGCGCACGTCCGCCGGCGCCACGTAAGACTTCGAGCGCGCGAGAGCGCGCGCCAGCTCCGAGACGCAGACAGACTAAGACAGGGAAGTGAGTGAGCGTATGAAGGTACTCAAAGATCGAGTTGCAGTAGTGACCGGCGCCGCGAGTGGCATCGGCCGGGCGACGGCAGTGCTCCTGGGTCAGAGCGGTTGCAGGCTCGCGATTTCGGACGTGGACGGGGGCGGCCTCGAAGAGACGAAAGCACTCGTCGAAGCGACCGGCGCGAAGTGCACGACACACGTCGTCGACGTCTCGAAGCGCGAGCGCATGGAGAGCTTCGTCACGGAGGTGTTGCAAGCGCACAACGGTGTGAACATCCTCGTGAACAACGCCGGCGTCTCGGTCTCGGCGACGTTCGAAGAGCACTCGCTCGAAGACTTCGAGTGGCTGATGGGCATCAACTTCTGGGGCGTGGTCTACGGCTGCAAGCTGTTTTTGCCGACGCTGTTGGCTGCCGACGAAGCGCACATCGTCAACATCTCGAGCGTGTTCGGGCTGGTCGGCGTGCCGCGCCAGTCGAGCTACTGCGCGAGCAAGTTTGCGGTGCGCGGCTTCAGTGAATCGCTTCGGGCCGAGCTCGGCCAGACGAGCGTGCGCGTGACGAGCGTGCACCCGGGTGGCGTCGCGACGAACATCGCCGCGAAGACCCGCGTGGTCGGCGACGAGATCGAGCAAGAGCGCCACAAGAAGATCATCCGGCGCTTCCGCAAGATGCTGCCGCCCGAAAAGGCTGCCGAAGCGATCGTCCGCGGCATCGTGCGAGACCAACCGCGCGTCCTGATCACGCGCGAGACCTACTTCCTCGATTTCGCGAAGCGCGCGTTCCCGAATAGCGCGAGTGCGCTCGTGGAGTGGGGCTTCAACCGGATGAGTCACTGAGGCAGGCAGTCGAGAACGCCGCAAGGAAGAGCAGCAGCATGGACGGCAATCACGAGATCTTGGTCATCGGCACCGGCTTCGCCGGTATCGGCATGGGCGTCCGCCTTCGCGAGATGGGCATCACCGACTTCGCGATTCTCGAGCAGGGCGACGGCGTCGGTGGAACCTGGCGCGACAACCACTACCCCGGTGCGGCGTGCGACGTGCAGTCGCTCTTGTATTCGTTCTCGTTCATGCAGAACCCGCGCTGGTCGCGCATGTACGCGGAGCAGCGTGAGATCCTCGACTACTTGAACCAGGTGACGGACGCGTACGGCGTGCGCCCGCACATCAAGTTCGGATGTCAGGTCGTGCGCGCCGCCTGGAACGACCGGCGTGGGTCTTGGAAAGTGGAGTTGTCGGACGGGCGGTCGTTCAGCTGCAAGGTGTTGATCGCCGGGACGGGTGGGTTGAGCCGGCCCGCGTTGCCGGAGATTCGAGGACAAGACACCTTCCAGGGCGATGCCTTTCACACGGCGCGCTGGAACCACGGCCTCGATCTGACCGGTAAGACGGTTGCGGTGATCGGCACCGGTGCGAGCGCGATTCAGGTCGTGCCTGCGATCGCATCGAAGGTCGGCGCGCTGAAGCTGTTTCAGCGCACGCCGCCTTGGATCATGCCGAAACCAGACCGCGAGATCGGTGCGAAAGAACAAAAGATGTTCGAAGCGCTGCCGTTCACGTTGAACATGGCGCGCTCGAAGATCTACTGGACGCTCGAGAGCCGTTTGCTCGGATTCGTCGCGAAACCGAAGCTGATGGAGTTGGTGAAGCGTGAGGCGCTCGCGAACCTGCGCGCGGAGATCAAAGATCCAGTGCTTCGCGCCAAGGTCACGCCGAACTACGCGTTCGGCTGCAAGCGCGTGCTCTTGTCGAACGACTACTACGCGGCGCTGCAGCGCGAGAACGTGGAAGTCGTGACCGATGGTATCGACCGCATCGACGCGCACTCCGTGGTCACGCGCGACGGTGTGTCGCGCCCGGTCGACGCGATCGTGTACGCGACGGGCTTTCAGGTCGGAGACTTTTCGGCGGCGCCGTTCGACATCTACGGTGCGGGAGGGCGCGACCTGCGCGAGGAATGGAAGCACGGAGCGGAGGCGTATCTCGGCGCGAGCATCGCGGGCTTTCCGAACTTCTTCGTGATCACGGGCCCGAACACCGGCTTGGGTCACACCTCGATGGTGGTGATGATCGAGGCGCACATCCAATACATCGCGAGCGCACTGCAGACGATGCGCGAGCAAGGTGTCGCGAGCGTGGACGTGAAACGTGCGGTGCAGGATGGCTTCAATCGCAAGCTGCACGCGAAGCTGTCGCAGACCATTTGGGCGACGGGTGGTTGCAAGAGCTGGTATCAGACGAGCGCTGGGAAAATCGTGGCGTTGTGGCCAGGCTCGACGTACACATTTCGGAAGCGGACCGAACACTTCGACATGTCGAAATACGAAGTGACGCGGCCGACAGCGCCGGAGTTCGTGCCGGCTGAAACGCCGGTCGAGGCGCCCGAGCCTACGGTCAGCGCAGTCTGATATACGTCGTAGAAATGTGTGAAGTAGCCAATGCGCGCCTCGCAGTCAGGGTGTAAGGTGACGGCTCACTGCGAGGGCGCCGCATGACGACACGCTGGGAAACCGCAGACGTTTTGAAATCGCCGATGGAGATCTGTTGGCAGTTCGCCTACGAGATCGACAGCGACAAGCTCAAGACGCTCTACAGCAAGGCCAAGAAGTACCAGTGGGACGCCGAAGCCGACCTCGACTGGAGCTACACGGTCGATCCGAGCCGCCCGATCATGGAGGACGACGCCATCGGCGGCGTCATGCGCGTGCCGCTCATCGCGAAGCTCGAAGGCTCGCAGCGGGATCGTTTGATGGCGCACCTCGCCGGGCATCGGTTGTCGCAGTTCCTGCACGGCGAGCAGGGCGCCTTGATGACCGCGGCTGCGCTCACGCACGCGGTGCCCGACTACCAGGGCAAGCTCTACGCAGCGACACAAACGATGGACGAGGCGCGGCACGTCGAGGTGTACGCGCGCTACATCCACAAGCTCGCGATCGTGTATCCGATGGGCGTGGCGCTGAAGCGCATCATCGACCTGACATTGACCGCGAGTCACTGGGTCAAGATCGCGATCGGCATGAACATGATCGTGGAAGGGCTCGCGCTCGCCTCGTTTCACAACATGCTGCAGGTCACGCCGTGTGAGCTGTTGCGGAAGATTTTGCAGGGCGTGTTGCGGGACGAGTCGCGCCACGTCGCGTTCGGTTCGATCTACGTCGGAGACGCGATCAAGGACATGCATCCGGACGAACGCGAGGATGTCGCCGACTTCGCGTTTCAGATCGTGGACCTGATGCGCCGCGCACGGCGGCGGGATGCCACGCCGGATCCCGGCTTTTTGAGCGTGCTCGACAACAGCGGGATCGATCGCAACGACTTCTGGAAGAGCGTCGGTGAGATGGCGACGTCGGGGCAAAAGTTCGAGCCGCCGCGCGACCAGATCCACCCTTTCAAGCACTTGATGATGCCCGCGCTCGTGCGAGTCGGCGCGATCACCGAGCGCGCGCGTGAGAAGTACAAAGCCGAGGGTATTCCGGTCTGGGAAGACCGCCGCATGCTCGAAGGCTTCGAGACGCGCGACTTCAGCTGACCGGCTACTTCTTGCCCATCTTGCTGAAGCCAGGATGAACGCCCGGCGTGAGCCCCTGCTGCTGCGCAATCTTCTCGAGTAGCTGCGCCAGTTGCTCGCGCTCTTTCGCGTCCAGCGCGGCGCACAGCTCGTCCTGGTGCTTGCTCGAGATTCGCATCGCCTCTGCGAGCGTCTTCTTCCCATCCTCCGTGAGCGCCAGCGCGTGCGTTCGCCGGTCGTCGGGGCTTTCGCGGCGTTCCGCGAGCCCGCGACCTTCGAGGTCATCGACGAGCGCCACGAGCCGGCTCGGGTGAAGACCGAGCAGTGTGGCCAGTTGTTGTTGGCTCATCCCGGCGGACTCGGACAACGCGCGCAGGATGCCGACGTGTGGTGGTGCAAGCCCGAGCGGGCCGAGCTTTTGCGCAAAGCGTATCGCGGCGTGTGCTCCCACTTGCGAGAGCAAAAACGCGGTCGGACCCGAGCGGGGAGGTTGACGTTGCTTCACGCGACCATATAACGAGAGTAAATCGTTTACGAGATGAACGATTCATTCTAGTAATTATTTCAACCGATCGGAGCAAGTGATGGCGCTCTACCGAATTTACGTGTACCTGCATGTACTTGGGGCGATGGGCTGGTTCCTGGCCATGGGCATCGAGGCGGCCGTGCTCTTCCAACTCGTGCGCGCGACCAGCCTCGAACGCCAGCGAGAAGCGCTCGCTGGGTTCCGCGGGAATCGCCTGCTGGGCCCGGTGTCGGCGTTACTCGTGCTCGGCCCCGGCATCTACATGGCGCAGACCACGTGGACTCCGCACCCGCCTTGGGTCGGCATGGGTTATCTCACGTTCATTCTCGCGTTCTTGCTCGGCGCTGCGGTCACCGGGCGCCGCATGATCCGCCTCGAGCGCGAGCTCGGCGCTGCGGCGGATCCATCGCGCGCCATCGCAGTGCCGCTGACAGCTCTTCGGGTTTCGCTGTACGCGCGCATCGGGCTCCTCCTCGGTGCGACGTACGCGATGGTCGTCAAACCTCAAGCAGCCGGCGGTGTGGCAGCAGTCGTGATCGGGCTCGCGGTCGGTTTGTTTGCCGCGCTCGCAGCTAACCGCGGCGGCTCTCGCAGCAATGCAAGCACGGGTGCAGCGACCGCATCGACCCGCGCCTGATGGGCAGTGCCGAGTCCATAGGCCTCGCGCAGCACGCTGGGCGGAATACCGAACCGCTTCACTGTTGCCGCGCAGGGCTGCAGCATCACGCGCGCGTTTTCCCGCAGGATCGTTGGCGCGGCCGCGCGCACGAGTGCCTTTCCCGGCTCGCTCACGATCGCGAAGTGCTCGGCTATGTACCGATCGGCAAACCGCATGTGTCGCGCCTCTTCGGTCACGTGAATCTGCAGAATCTGCGCGACGAGCGGATGTAGCTCAGAGCGGTGTTTGAGCTGCCGGCGATTGTCGTCGTCGACGAAGATCTCGCCTGCGAGGACCCAGACGAAAAACAGCTCCGGAAACCAGGGCGCGAGCTCAGCGATGCGAAAGGACAACCAGGTATCGACCCGACCGAGCCGGACCGGCGGGCAGCCGCTTCGATCGACGAACGTTCGAAACATCAGCGAGTGCCGCGATTCTTCGATGACTTCGTGCAACGCATAACGAGCGACAGCCGAGCGTTCATGGCGCGCGTGAACGAACGTCAGTAATCCGCGACTGAGCGTGTTTTCGAGTGCGATTCCGAATTCCATGCTTTGGCAGAGCAGTGCCAGCCCGAGTCGCGCCTGTTCGTCGACCGGAAGCGCTGCATACCAGGCCGTCGCTCCTAGCGGCTCGTTCGGTCGCAAGCGGAAGCGGGGATCGCGGGGGTCGATCGCGGTGTCGTGCGCATCCCACGCGATATCGCGAAACGGATCATGCGGCTTACGAACCGAAACCTCGCATAATCGTTCGACGATTTGGACGAAGCTCGGCTGCGCTTCGGGCTGTTCGAAGCTTGTCATCCGCTGACTCATGATGGTCTCCAGTCTGTTAGGCCCTCAGTCTGGAGCGGGCTTCGTTCGCTGACATTGCGCGACGTGGCCAGAGTCCTGTGCTCGGTGGCCAATCGCGCGGAGGCTCGGTCTGCTCGACGTCGGCGACGACTCGCGTGCGCGCGCCGGCGGAACGCGGTATGCACCTCACTCGATGGCGCACGACTCGCAGGACATCCCAGGGACCCTGTCGAATCTGCAGCTGCTCGCGCATGTGACTGCGCTCGAGGCACTCGGTGTCGACACTACGCGCGTGCTCGAGATCATCGGGTTACCACGGAGTCGCTTCGCCGACGCGAACGGCCGCATTGCCGTGGGCTTCGAGTTTGCGTTGTGGGACGCGACGCTGGAGGTATCTGGCGATCCGGCGATCGGTCTGCGCGCGGGTGCGCGGATCTCGTATGACGCTCTCGGCGGCTACGGCTATCTGATCCGCAACAGCGAGTCGTTTGCGCAGCTGCTCGAGCGCGCGCAGAAGTACATGCGATTGATCGACGACTTGGTGGCTCTCGACTGGCAAGTCGAGGGTGAGCGCGTAGTCGTTCGATTGTGGCGCCCCGCTGGTTACAAAATTCCGGACCTGGCGGCCGACTGCATGTTCGCGGCGATCGGAGGGGTGATGCGCGAGCTCGTCGCGGACGGCGGTTTTGCGAAACACGGGTTGGTTCGGATCGGGCACGCGTCGCCGCTGGATGCTGCGACCTACGAACTCTACCTCGGCTGTCGCGTCGAGCTTCACGCACCGCACCACGAGTTGGAAGTGCCAAAGGCGTGGCTCGACATGAAGCCGCATTTTGCCGATGTGAGGCTCGGCGAGGTGATGCAACAACACGCGACGAGTTTGCTCGAGTCGTTGCCCGAGACCGACTCGGTCGTGCAAACTGCGCGGGCGAAGTTGATGACGCAGCTCGAGGGCGGTGACGTCGGGCTCGGTGCGCTCGCGCGAGCGATGCACATGAGCGAGCGGACGTTGCGGCGCCGATTGTCGGAGCGGGGCACGAGCTATCACGCGCTGCTCGATGAGTTGCGGTCGACGCAAGCGCGCAAGTTGGTCGGTCACGGATCGCAGCCGGTCGACCAGATTGCGCAGCGCCTCGGCTTTGCCGACACGAGCAGCTTCTTTCACGCATTCAAACGGTGGACCGGCCAGACGCCGGCACAGTTTCGCCGTGGACTGCGTGCCGACCGTACGTAGGGCCTGCAGCTGATGACGTGAGCAGTTTGGGGACTATATTTGGAGTCGCCCCACCTCATGCCTCACGAAACTGCCTCACCGCCGACCTCATTGATCATTCAGATCTCGGATACGCACTTCGGCACGGAGCAACACAACGTCGTTTCTGCGTTGCGAGACTTCATCTTGCATCAGGAGCCGGCGCTGGTCGTGTTGTCCGGCGACATCACGCAGCGCGCGCGCCCGGCACAGTTTGCTGCCGCCAACAGCTTCGTGCAGACGTTGTCGCCCCACCGCCTGTTGGTGATCCCGGGCAACCACGACATTCCTTTGTACAATCTGTTCGCGCGTTTTTTGTATCCGTACGCGAACTACGCGCGCGAGTTCGGGGAAGAGCTCGAGCCGGAGTACGAGTCGGAGCGTGTGCTGGTGTTGGGCGTGAAAACGACGCGGCGGCGACGGCACAAAGATGGCGAGGTCTCGGACGAGCAGGTCGAACGCGTGGCGGAGCGTTTGCGGCGCGCGCGGCCGGACCAGCTACGCATCGTTGTCACACATCAGCCAGTGCACGTGATTCGCAAGCAAGACATCGCGAACCTGCTGCACAACTCGGAGCGAGCGGTGCGCTGTTGGTCGGAGGCTGGCATCGACTTGTTCGTGGGTGGGCACATTCATTTGCCGTACGTGCGGCCGTTGAACGAACG
>DASRXR010000508.1:0-16962 GCA_035687405.1 Polyangiales bacterium | reverse complement strand
CTCGAATAGTCGCACATCGTGCTCAAGGGATGCGGCCGGGTGCGCGCCATCCGAATCGAGCTGTCGATCAACCACCGGTTGACGTGCGCGTGGATGAACTTCGTTCGATTCAAAACGCCCCAAGCGGTCGGCCAGGACGTCAGCAGCGAATAACGAAGACGGTTCTTCCACCCATCTCTACTTGTGTCACGTGTCATGTCGCTCCGGTTGAGACAGCGAGTGATGAAGTGCTGCTATCTATACGCGCGACGTCGTTCTCACTGAGTGAGTGGGATCACCAGCGCGAACGATCTCGTGAGTGACGGTGCGATCGACAGCGAGCTCAGTCGGAACGACAGCCCGGACACAAGAGCTCGTTGAACGCTTCGATGTTTCGCACGTGTCGTGTTTCGAAGAAGATGTCGGCCGCGCGCACGAGCTCGCGTCCTTCATCCCCACCGATCAACTGACCGAGCCTGCGACGTGTCGCCGCAGCGGACACTGGCGATGACGTCAACTCGAATTGACGCACGGCCGCGCGAAGCTCGCGTTCGGCGACACTCAGCCGCCCTTCGTCGATCGCGATCGCGGCGTCGATCTGATGCGCACTGCCCTGAAACTGTGGTGAGCGCCGCAGCTCCGAAGTAGGCCGCGCCTCTTCACGCAACGCCATGCGATCCGCGAGCCGCAGCCGACCCGCCCGCGCGCTGCCGAGTGCTGCGACGCAGCACATACTACGCAAGAACTTGTGATCTCGGCGATGTGTCGGCTTCAGCTGGGCGTTCGAACGTCGCACGAGAAGCTCGCGCCCGATCAACGGGTTGCCTTCGTAGACCGAAAGCATGACCTCCGCGCGCTGCAAACCGTAACTCGCGCGATTCGACGGCAGGAGCGCACCGTGGCGCCCCCACTGCACGAGCGCACGCTCGAGCTCGCGCCGGTAGCCCGCGGCGTCGTCGAATGCGAGCCAAGCACCCATCCCCCAAAACCCGCTCAGCATCGCGCTCGTCCAAGCGCGACCGTGCTGGCAGGCCGCGTCGATCAGCTCCGGTGTCGTACGCGCGAGCTCAGCGTAGTCGCCGCGGATCGAGGCACTCTGCTGATCGAACACGTGGACGTAGTCGATCTGCCACTGCATCCCCAAACAATCCGCGTACGCAGCGAGTGCCTTGCCAAACCACGCGCGCGCCTCATCGTGTTCTCCGGCGCGACCCGCAACGAAGCCGCGCAGGCCACACACCAACCCACGCAGCTCAGGGCGGCCATCCTCGGCCGCGATCGTTTCCATTCGCGCGAGCAGCTCTGGATAGAGCGCCCGTTCACTCACCGCCATTCCGAGCGAGCCGAGCGCCCACACGACATGACGCATGTCGGCTTGATCGTGCGCCTCACGTAGATACTCGTGCGCGAGCTGCGCGCCGTTCACCTGCGAGTAAGACTGCAACCCGATGAACGCGGTCTGCAGCACGTCGAGTCGCAGCGAGCGTCGCCGCTCCGCCGCAGTCACCCCGATGCTTGGCCGCGGCTCGGGCGCCGGCTTCGCGAGCCGAAGCTTGCCGAGTGACCAGACGAGGTTGAGATTTCCGAGCTTGGCATGCGTCGGTAGCTTCAAACCGATGTCGGCACACACCGATTCGAGCGCCGCCAAACCCTCGTTCGCGTGCCCGGCGGCCAGCAGTTGCCCGGCCGCGCGCCGCCGCAGGTCCAAGTTGTCGTCGCCGTGCGCGAGCAGCGCGGCGCGCTGATACGCCTCGGCGGATTCCACGCTGCGGCCTGCGTTCTCGAGCGCGTGCGCGAGCGCCTGCGTGAGCTTCAGCCCAGTTGCTCGATCGAAGGCGCCGAGATCGAGCGCCTTTTCGTAGAGCCGTGCGGCGCGATCGAACGCGAGTGCCGCCGCCGCTGCATCGGCCGCGGATGCTGCGCACGTCGCCGCCTCCAAACGATTCCCCGCACCTTCGAGGTAGGCGCAGCGCGTGTCTGTCTCGACATCGGGCCGGTCGGCGCAGACGTGCGCAAGTTCGGCGTAGAGCGACCGCGCATCCGCTTCCGTGATCGACTCGCAAAGTCGCTCGCGGATCCGGTCGTGATAGAACTCGATCTTCGCCTTGCCGCTCGAACGGATCAGGTGGGCCGCTTGCACCGCGTCCACGTCTGCGTGCGTCGCACCCGCCGCCAACAGCAGCAGGTCGGCCGCCATCGGCTGCCCCGCGAGCGTCAACAACTGAAGCAGCTTGCGCGCCGATGGCGTCATCGTCGCGAGCCGGGCATCCAGCACGACGTGCAGCGACAGGTCTTCGGTGTCGATCTCGCCGTGCAGCGCGACGAAGCGCGCGAACTCGCCGATCAAGAACGGATTGCCGTGCGCCTCGCGCTCGATGCGCTCGGACATCTCGCCGGCTTGTTCCGTGTGCGAGCCCGCGAGCCAGCGTTTCGCGAGCCGACTGGAGGCATCATGCGGCAGCGGCTCGAGCTCGATGCTCTCCACTTGAATTTCACGGTTGGCCTGGGCCGAGTTCAGAACCACGTCGAGCAGCTCATCCGACCCTCCGCGTTCCGAGCGGTGGCTGAAGATCATCAGCGCCGGCGTGGGCTCGGCGTGCAGCAACAGGTACCGAAGCAACTGCGTCGAGTCGCGGTCGGTCCACTGCAGATCATCGATTTGAATGATCAGTGGAGTCCGGTCGCGCAGCCGCGTGAGGAGTTCGCGGAACGCTTCGAACGCACGCCGCAGCTGCTCGTGTGGATCGGTCGCCGGCCGCGCCGGAGCATCTGCCAACACTTCGACCCGCGCGAGCACGGGAAACAACGTCGTGAGCGCCGCGGCATCGCGCGGCAGCAACGCCGCGGCTTGCTCCGACCGCAATCGGCGCAAGTGCCGGCTGAGATCATCGACGAGCGAATCGAGCGCTTTGAACGGTACGCTCTCGCGCTCATTGCAGCGTCCGCGCAGCACGACCGCGTGCCCTTCGCGCGCGAGCTCATCGACGATGGCGTTGCACAGCGCGCTCTTCCCGATCCCGCTTTCACCCGATACGAACACGGCGACCGCGCGCCCGGTCAGACTCACGGTGTAGGCCGCGCGCAACCGCTCGAGCTCCGACTCGCGCCCGATCAGGTCTGCCGCCGTCAGCGGCAACGGCCGCGGGCTCGGAGCCGTCGAATCGCGACCGAGGCTCTCGAAGTGGCTGCGCACACTCGCCATGTCAGGCCGAGTTTGGGGCTGACGTGCGAGCAGTTGGTCGCAGAGTTCGACCAGATCGGCAGGCAAGCTGTGTTGGATCGACCGCGGCCAGGCGTGCGCGGACTGCTGTTTCGCGATCAGCAACTCGAGCGCAGAGCCTTCGAACGGCAGCTGGCCCGCGAGCGCTTCGAACAGCATTACACCCACCGCGTACAGGTCACTCGCAATCGTCGCGCGACTTCCGAGCACGAGCTCCGGGGCGAGATAGGCAGGCGTCCCGACGACGCTCGCGTCCGTAACGGTTTCACCTACCGCTTGCAGATGCGGCTCTGTCACGAGGCCGAAGTCGAGCACGACCACGTGTCCATCGGCGGTGACGAGCACGTTGCTCGGTTTGATGTCGCGATGAAGCTTTCCCGCGGCGTGAACCGCAGCGACTCCGTCGAGCAATTGTGCGAAGCCCTGGCGCAGCCGCCGCTCATCGAGCTTGCCGTGAGGCCGCACCCAGCGATCGAAGCGCTCGCCCCGCACGAGCTCCATCGTGAAGAACCACTTGTCGCCCTCGCGGTACAGCTCGAACAGGCGGACCAGATTCGGATGGTTCACGTCGCTCAGCGAGCGAAACTCGTTCTTGAGCGCGTAGATCGAGACCGCATCGGTGCGGTGCATCGTCTTCACCGCGACAGGACAGCGGCGGACCGAGTCGAACGCTTGATACACGACGCCCATGCCCCCACGTCCGAGCGTCTCGAGGACGTGCAACCGCCCGTCCGCAACCAGGCTCCCGATGCTGAGTCGGGAGTCCGTGGCAACGGAGCTTGCGTGCAGTGTGTCCGGGACGATGTCGTGCATCGCAACTCAATGGTTCGTGCTCGGTAGCCCAGCCCCACTGGATGATGCGGCTACGAGTCACGGCTAAGGGTGGAGTAAATCACACCCGGCTACGAGCATTGAGATGCGTTGCAGTGGCGGTACAGCGCGAGAGCGAAACTCCGCGCAGAGCGGTTTTCTCTGACCCGACGAGGGACGCTTCAAGCGACCGAGACTAGCCGAGGTCAGCCGCTGCGCCAGACACGCCCGGCGCCGGTTTGCCGCGTTTTTCGCCACATTCGGAGCTCGTAGGGCAGGTCGCGATCGACCGCGACTTCCTCGTAACTGTCGGGGACGCGACCGCCAAAGCCGTTGTAGGTGAGCACGAAGGTGCCTCGCGGCGCGTGCTCGATGTAGCGCTCAGCGGCCGCGATCTCGCGCTGGTAGCGAGCGAGACCGAGCTCGACGTCGCGATCGATCTGGAACTTCTCCGACGCGAGATTCTCTCCGAACGGGTTGTAGAGGTAGTAGGCGTCGGCTTTCGGCCAGCCCACGTCGATCACCGCCGATTCGACGAACGCGACTCGATCTGAGACCTCGAATAGCTGCGCGAGCGTGCGCGCGGCTTCGACCAGACGCGGTCGATGTTCGATGCCTGTGAACTGACACGTACTGCCGAGCGCGGCTGCGACGCAAAATTTCCCCACACCCGACCCGACGTCGACCACGCTTCGCGCACCGAAGTAATTCAGCCACTGCGCCGCGCGTGTCGCGACTCGGAGCGGTGTCCAATAATCCGTGGACACTTGCTGATCTTGGTACGGAATGAACTGGTCGAACGCTTCGTCCTCTTCGGTGCCGAGGCCCGCGCGCAGTGCATCGCCGAGCTCTTGTGCTTCGACTTTCTGAAATGCTTCGGGTTGTTCTGAGTTCATCCTGCTGATTGAAGCAGACCCGGCGCCACATCGCATGTTTTACGAGCAGTACTAGAACGGGAGGCCCAATAAAACGGGCTCTGGATGTAGGTGCACCCCAAACTGCCCCAAGACGCCATCGCGAATAGTGCGCGCTAATTCGACCAGCTTCGCGCTCGACCCACCCCCGTGGTGCACGAGCGCAAGCGTATGACGGCTGGAAATGCCGACATTGCCGGCGCGTAGACCCTTCGTGAATCCTGCGCGTTCGATCAGCCACGCCGCCGGGATCTTCGTGCCGCTCTCAGCTGCGAACGTGGGCAGCTCGGACTCGGCCTGGATCAGGCCTGCCGCCAGCGCGCGCGCCGCGACGTCGCGCACTCGAGAGTCAGGCAGCACGGGGTTCAAGAAGAAGGACCCCACGCTGCGACGGTTTTCATCCGCCGGATCGAGGACCATCGACTTGGTGCGCCGAAGCTGCAACACCGCGTCGCGTACGGCTGCGAGCGAAGGTTGCGGATTCGCGAGCGCCCGCGCCAGCTCGGCGTATCGAACGCTCGCGGCGCCGTGTTCCTGCAGTCCGAACGTGACGCCGAGCACGATGAACCGATTCGGTTCCGCCTTGAACGCGCTGGTTCGATACCCGAATCCGCACTCGGCGTGAGTGCGCGTCGACACTTGCAGCGAGTCGCGATCGAGCAGCTCGACCCGCCGAATGGTCTGCGAAACTTCCTGACCGTACGCGCCGACGTTTTGAATCGGTGTCGCCCCCGCGAGGCCCGGGATGCCGGACAAACACTCGATGCCGGCGAGGTCGTCTGCGACTGCGCGCGCGACGAGCCCATCCCAAGGCTCGCCCGCTTCGGCGTGGAGCTCGACGCCGTCAGCTGCGCGCGACACCGTCACGCCTCGCGTCTCGATGCGCACGGTCAGCCCCGGCAACCCGTGATCGCTGATCACGACGTTACTGCCGCCACCGATCACTTGAACCGGCAGAGTGCGTGCGCGCGCCCACTGCAGCGCATCGATCAGCGCTGCACGATCGGCGACGCGCACGAAGTGTTCGGCCGGCCCGCCGAGCTCGAGCGTGGTGTACTGCGAAAGCGGTACCTGCTCGGCGATGGCCGGTTCACTCATGCGCGAAGGACCTTGATTCCTCCGAGGTACGGTACGAGCGCATCGGGTACGCGCACGCTGCCATCGGCTTGCTGGTACTGCTCGAGAATCGCGACCATCGTTCGGCCGACTGCGAGACCCGAGCCGTTCAACGTGTGAGCCATCTGCGGCTTGTCGCCGGCCTTCGCGCGATACCGGATCTGCCCGCGGCGCGCTTGAAAGTCGCCGAACCACGAGCAGCTCGAGATCTCGCGATACGCGTTCTGTCCCGGCAAGTAGACCTCGATGTCGTAGCAGCGCCGCGCGCCGTTGCTCAGGTCGCCCGCGCACAGCTCGACGACCCGGTAGTGCAACTCGAGCCGCTTCAACACTTCTTCCGCATGATTCGTGAGCTCCTCGAGTGCAGCTTCAGCGCGATCGGGTTGCTCGAAGCGCACGAGCTCGACCTTGTCGAACTGATGCTGGCGAATCAGTCCGCGCGTGTCTTTACCGGCGCTGCCGGCTTCCGAACGAAAACACGGTGTGTACGCGCAGTACTTCACCGGCAGATCTTCCATGATCTCGTTGCGGTGCAGGTTCGTGAGCGGCACTTCCGCGGTCGGGATCAAGTACAGCTCGCGATGCGGGAGCTGTTTCTTAACTTCGGCCGAGATGTGGTTTTGCCAATCCGGCGCGATCTTGAACAAGTCCGCTTCGAACTTCGGAAGCTGCCCCGTGGCGCGCAAGCTCTCGTCGGTGACGAGCGCCGGCGGCCAAATCTCCAGATAGCCGTGCTCGGTCGTGTGGAGGTCGAGCATGAACGAGATCAGCGATCGCTCGAGCTTCGCGCCGATGCCTTTGAGCACTGAAAAGCGCGAGCCGCTGAGCTTCGCTGCGCGTTCGAAGTCGAACATCCCGAGCGTCGTGCCGAGCTCCACGTGGTCTTTCGGCGTGAACTCGAACTTCGGCTCTTGGCCCCAACGACGCACTTCGACGTTGTCGTCCGAGCTGAGACCATCGGGCACGTTCGGGTCCGGTAGGTTCGGCAGCATCAGCAGCACGCTGTCGAGCGCGGCCTCGGTCTCGCGCTGCTCGGTCTCGAGCTCCTTCGACTCGTCCGAGATGCGCTTCAACGACTCGCGGCGCTCTTTGAACGCGTCGCTCGCCTTGTCGAGCTTCGCCATCGCACTGTTGGCTTCGTTCTTCTGCTCACGGAGCGCTTGGAGTCGCGCGATGACCGTATTTCGGCGCTCGGCGAGCGCGGCGATCGGTTCGAGGCTCTTACCGGCGTCGGGCCCGCGCCGGGCGAGCGAAGCGCGCACCTCGTCTAGGTGTTCGACGACGTAACGTAAATCCAACATGGCGAAGGGTGTATCAAACCGCAGTAGTGCTGGCCAGGATCGGGCCCGGAGGTACTCGCGTTTGCAACCTGCGCGGGTTCGGTTATGACGCAGACCCAATGTCGACACCCGAGAGCGCACGCGTGATGTTGCGACTCGCGGTCATCGTGTTGTGCACCGCTGCAGGGGCAGGTGTGTGGGAAGTGCTGGCGAGTCAGGCACCAGGCTCGCTGCTGTCGATCGGCATGTTGCCCGGCCCGATCGAGATGCTTCGCGACACGGCGCTGATCCTCGGGCTGCTGCTCTTCGGCGCGAGCCTGCTCGTGCGCGACAGCGGTGCGACGCGCGGGGTGGTGATCGGCGTTCACGTCGCGGTCGCGGTGACGCTCCTCGCTGCGGTTTATGGGGCATTCACAGGCATGCACGGGGTTCAGGCGCGCGACCTTCGGCCCGACGCTACGCCGTTGTTTATCGTCAAATACATGGGACGCTTGGGCGTGTTGGCCAGCCTCCTGGCCATCGCTCGGCGTGCGCTCGCACGCTAGCGCAGACCCCATTAAGCCACGGAAGGCCGCTGTGCTTAGAAACCCCTCATCGCCGGGTGTTGTGCGGCGAGCGGGGTGAAACTATGGTGGGACCCGGGTTTCCGGGGATGCGCTGCACGGTTGTGATCGGCGATTACCCGCGAAAAGAATGGGTTTCTGAAGGCCCTGGTGAATGCCCGTGACAGTTATCCTGTATGATACGAGTCTCCGCGACGGCACCCAAGGTGAGGGTGTTCAGCTCTCGGTTTCGGACAAGCTGAAGGCTGCGCGACTGATTGAGGAGCTCGGCATTTCGTACATCGAAGGCGGCTGGCCAGGTAGCAACCCGCGGGACGAGGCGTTTTTCCAGCAGGCGAAGTCGCTGAAGCTGAAGCACGCGAAGCTCACTGCGTTCGGGTCGACGCGGCGCGCCGGCATTCGCTGCGAGCAGGACTCGAACCTTCAGATGCTGGTGGCGGCGGACGTGCCCGCGATCACGATTTTTGGGAAGTGCTGGAAGCTGCACGCGATCGAGGCGTTGCGCATCACCCCCGAAGAAAACCTCGAGCTGATCGAAGACAGCGTTCGTTATCTGAAGGCGCGCACCGGCGAAGTGATCTTCGATGCGGAGCACTTCTTCGACGGCTACGCCGATGACCCGAGTTACGCACTGGCTGCACTTCGTGCAGCTCAGAGCGGCGGCGCCGACTATCTCACGCTGTGCGATACGAACGGCGGCACGATGCCGCATAAGTTGTTTGCTGCGGTGCAGCACGTCCTGTCGCGCTTGAGCAAGCCGATCGGCATTCACACCCACAACGACAGCGAGATGGCAGTCGCGAACAGTTTGACTGCGGTGCAAGCCGGCGCGCGGATGGTGCAGGGCACGATCAACGGCTGGGGCGAACGCTGTGGCAACGCGAACCTCGTCTCGATCATTCCGGCGTTGAAGCTGAAGCTCGGTGTGGACTGTTTGACGACCGCGCAACTGACGCGCTTGCGGCACGTGTCGCGGAGCATGGACGAGCTCGCGAATCGCGCGCCGTGGTCGCAGCAGCCGTACGTCGGGCAGAGCGCGTTCGCGCACAAGGGTGGCGTGCACGTCGATGCGGTTCGGAAGAACAGCCGCACGTACGAGCACATCGAGCCCGAGTCCGTCGGCAACGAGCGGCGGATCTTGGTGTCTGATCTTTCCGGTCGCGCGAACGTCGAGATGAAAGCGCTGGAGCTCGGCTTCGAGCTCGATCCACGTGCGCCCGAGACGCGGGCGATCGTGACGAAGCTGAAGGACCTCGAGAACCAGGGCTATCAGTTCGAGACCGCAGGTGCTTCGTTCAAGTTGATGATCGACGAGGCGCTCGGTCGCCGTCCGCGTTTCTTCAAGCTGAAGAAGCTGACTGTGAGCGCGGACATCGAAGAAGATCACTTCGGTAGCATCGGCGGCAGCGACGAGATCGTCGCGAACCTCGAGATCGAAGTGGGTGGAAAAGTCGCGAGCATCGTGTCGACGGGCAACGGTCCCGTGCACGCGATGGACAAAGGCCTGCGTTCGCTCCTCGATCGGTTTTATCCGACGCTCAAGGCCGTGCGGCTCGTCGACTACAAGGTCCGCGTGCTCAGCAGCGGAGATGGCACCGGATCAGTCGTACGCGTGATGATTCAGTCGAGCGACGGAGATGAGGTTTGGGACACCGTCGGTGTGAGCCCGAACGTGATCCACGCGAGTTGGGACGCGATGGTCGATGCGCTCGAATACAAACTCGTGAAAGACAAAGTCGAACCGCAAGGCGTGTTCTCGGAGCGGCGCAGCCGCATCTCGAGTGTACATCCCACCAGCATCGCCAAAGGCTGAGGCCATGACCACGGACAACCACGTACGAATCTTCGACACGACGCTGCGCGACGGCGAACAATCGCCGGGAGCTACGATGACGCTGGAGGAGAAGCTGCGCATCGCGCGCAACCTCGAGGCGCTGGGCGTGGACATCATCGAGGCGGGTTTTCCGGCGGCGTCGGCTGGTGAGTTGCAGTCGGTGCGCGAGATCGCTGCGGTCTTGGACGACACCGAGGTTGCGGGTTTGTGCCGCACGCGCGATCCGGACATCGAAGCTGCGTGGAAGGCTGTGTCGGGTGCGAAGAAGCCGCGGCTTCACGTGTTCATCGCGACGAGCAAGCTCCACATGGAGCACAAGCTCAAGCTCTCGCCGCAACAGGTGCTCGAAGAAGTGCGGCGTGGCGTGAAGCACTGCGCGTCGCTCACGAAGAGCGTCGAGTTTTCGGCCGAAGATGCGACGCGCACCGACCTCGAGTTCTTGAAGGAAGTGTTTGCGTGTGCGGTCGAGAACGGCGCGACCACGCTGAACATTCCGGACACGGTCGGGTACACGATGCCGACCGAATACACGCGGATCGTGAAAGAGATCATGACACACGTGGTGGGCGACAAGCCGATCGTCGTGTCGACGCACTGCCACAACGACCTCGGCTTGGCGGTTGCAAACTCGATCGCTGCGATCATGGCCGGTGCGCGGCAGGTCGAGTGTTGTGTGAACGGCATCGGCGAGCGCGCGGGCAACGCTGCGCTCGAAGAGCTCGTGATGGCGTTGCGCGTTCGCAAAGACTTGGTCGGGTGCGATACGCGGATCAACGCGCGCGAGATCATGAACGTGAGCCGGCTCGTGAGTCAGCTGACGGGCTTGAGTATCGCGGCGAACAAGCCGATCGTCGGGCGCAATGCCTTCGCGCACGAGGCTGGGATTCACCAGCACGGCATGCTGAAAGATCGCCGCACGTACGAGATCATGCGCCCCGAGGACATCGGAGTGACCGAGAGTAAGATGGTGCTGGGCAAACATTCCGGCCGCCATGCGCTGCACAGCCGCTTGACGGAGCTCGGCTATCGGTTGAGTCAGGCGCAGCTCGATCAGGTGTTCGATCGCTTCAAGAACTTGGCGGATCGCAAGAAGAACATCTACGACGAGGACCTCACCGCGCTCGTCGCGGACGACGTGTTCAACGTGCCGAATCGCTACGAGCTCGTCTCGCTCGAGACGCGCAGCGGAACCGGGCTCGACCCTTGGGCGAAGGCCACCGTGCGCGTGGATGGCAAGACGCTCACGCGTGAGGCGACTGGCAATGGTCCGGTGAACGCGCTCGTGCAGGCGTTGAAAGAGTGCACCGGTAACACCGAAGTGCAGATGGACGAGTATCACATCGATGCGCTGAGCACCGGGTCGGATGCGCAGGGCAAGGTCAGCATCGGGATCTCGGCGGATGGGATCACGTCGCGCGGGCAGGCGACTGACATCGACGTGGTCATCGCGAGCGGCAAGGCCTTCATCGCGGCGCTCAATCACCGTGCCTACCAGCTGGAGTTGACGAGACTTCAGGCTGTCGCAAACGCATAGCGGCTACTCGGCGGCCATGAACTGGGCTTTCGCGAGCTCTGCGAACTTGCCGTTGCTCATGACTAGTTCTTCGTACGTGCCGGATTCGATGATCCGGCCGTGATCGAAGACCAAGATCCGGGTTGCGTTGCGCACCGTCGCGAGGCGGTGCGCGATCACGAACGTGGTTCGGTCGCGCATCACCTCATCCAGTGCGATCTTGATCTGATGTTCTGTTCGGGCATCGAGCGCTGAAGTTGCCTCGTCCAGAATCAAGATCGGTGGCGCCTTCAGCAGCGCTCGCGCGATCGACAGCCGCTGGCGCTCGCCGCCCGACAGCGAGCGCCCGCGTTCACTCAAACGCGTGTCGAGACCCTCGGGTAGGGTGAGGACGATGTCTGACGCTTGGGCGCGATCGACCGCGTTCTGCAGCTCGGCATCGGTCGCATCGGGATTGCCGAGCAACAAGTTTTCTCGAATCGAGCGGGCGAACAGCATCGGCTCTTGGAACACGATGCCGATGTTGTGGCGTAGCGAGTCGAGCGTGTAGCGGCGCACGTCTTCGCCGTCGATGCGAATGCAGCCGGACTCGGGATCGAACGCGCGATACAGCAGCGAGAGTGTGGTGGTTTTACCCGAGCCGGTAGTCCCCACGAGCGCGATCGTCTGGCCTGCTTTGACGTCGAAGCTCACACCGTCGACGGCGCGGCGCTGGCCATCGTAAGAGAAGGAGACTGCATCGAACTCCACCTCGCCCCGAAATCGCGCCGCGACTTTTGCATCGGGCGCTTCGCGGACGCTCGGTTGCGTGTCGATGACTTCGAAGTACTCGCGGATCTTCACCGACTCTTGAAAGAGCGAGCTGATGAACGCGACGGTCGCATCGAGCCGGCTGATCAGCATCGTCGCGAGGCTGATGAACGTGACCAGCTCGCCGAGCGTGAGCTTGGAGTGCAGCACGAGCCAAGTGCCTACGACCAGAATTGCGGTCACGGTCAACGTCGCAGCGGCGCGCGTCGCGACCGCGGTCACGGCCCAAAACGTGAGTACGGGAAGCTGCGCGTCCAAGAACTGTTGACTGAGCGCGCGGAGCGACTCGAGCTCGGCTTGGACGCGGGTGAAGCTTTGGACGACGGGCAGGTTTCCGATCGTATCGGACGCGTGTTCTGCGAGCCGCGTGTGGAACTTGCCGACGCGAAGCTGAGCGGTCTGCGTCTTGCGTACGACCAGCGCGATCAACACCGCAAAGCCGAGCACCAGCACGCACAAGAGGGAGCCGAGCCAGACGTTGAGGAACACGGTCGTTGGAAGCAGCACGCAGAGCGCGACGAGTGCGGCGCAATGCTCGCGAAAGAAGCCGAGCCAGAGCCCCCACATTGCGTCGGCGCCCGAGGTCATGACCTTGATGAGGCGTCCGGAGTGGGCGGTGAGATGAAAACCGAGCGGCAGTGAGAGTACGTGCTCGAAGTAGTGGGCGATCGCGTTGAGCCTCAGGCGGTGCGACAGAACGTCTGCGTGGAACGAGACGGCGACGCCGCCGCCGATGCTGACTACGCCGAACGCAACCCACGCGCCGATCAAGGGCGCGAGCTCGCTCAGCGTGATCGGATGCGCGCCGGAGCTCGCGCGTGACAAGGCATCGATCACGCGTCCGAACAACACCGGCTCTGCGAAGTGGGCGATCGCAAGTGTCAGATTCGCGAGCAGTAGCGTCCAAGCCAGCCGTTTGCGAGCGCCCAGCTGCCGCAGCACGCGGGCGTACGTGGAAAGCATCTCCATGTGTGAGATATTAGCGGCTACGGCATGGCCACACGCAAGAAGAAGACGACGGCGAAGAAGAAGGCACCGGTCGCGAAGCCTGTTCGCAAGATCGTTGCGATCAAGGTCGCGGCTACCGAGTTCGACACTCTGGAGTTCAAAGATGCTGCGGCGTTTCGGACCTGGCTGAAGCGTAATCACACAGCGTCGCCGGGCATCTGGATCAAGCTCGCGAAGAAGGGGTCCGGGCAGAAGTCGATCACGTATCCCGAAGCCGTCGACGGCGCGCTGCGTTGGGGGTGGATCGATGGACAGGGCAAGGGTATCGACGACTCGCACTGGCTCACCAAATTTACGCCGCGTCGTGCGCGCAGCATTTGGTCGAAGATCAATCGCGAGAAAGTCGCTGGGTTGATCGCCCGGGACGAAATGGAAGCGCCGGGTCTCGCCGAGATCGAACGTGCGAAAGCCGATGGTCGCTGGGATGCGGCATACGACTCGCCGAAGAGCGCTGTCGTTCCGGAAGATTTTGCGAAAGCGCTCGCCGCGAAGCCGAAGGCGGCTGCGTTCTTCAAGACGTTGAACGGTGCGAACCGCTACGCGATCTTGTGGCGTCTGCAGACGGCAAAGCGGCCGGAGACGCGAGCGAAGCGAATCGAGCAGTTCGTAGCGATGCTGGTGCGTGGCGAGAAGATCCACTAGTGCTGTGGTTGCCGCACGATTCGTTGAGGACTTCAGCGCGGCATTGCGACCAATGCTGGACCTGCGCGGAGAGGTGCTGCGCGTTCGTAGTCCGCGAATGAGCTTCGCGCAAAAGGCAACGCCGGCGGGGCGAAGCCGAGCGCGCGCGCGCGATCGGGACGCTTGTCCGCGAGCGCGATCGAGGCGGCGACTCGGGAACGGTTCGCACCCGGCGGGAGATCGCGGATCAATACCTGCGCGGCGGCAGGTAAACCGAGCCCGGCCAAGACTTCCGCGCGCACGAGCCGAGTGCGATCGGGATCCGGGCCTGCGCGCTCCGACTCGATGCGATGTATTGCCGATTCAATTGCGAGTGCCTCATCGCCCGGTCCGACGAGCTGCAGCGCGTCGGTCCAACGCTCCTGCCACAGCAACGTGCGTACGTATAACCTCCGAGCGCGCGGTGAAGCCGGGTCGGCGCTCAACCACTCTCGCGCCAGTTGTTCCGCAGTCGGGAGATCGAGCGTGCGGGCGTGCGCCAGCACTCGATCCTCGCGCAAGTCTCCGGCGGCTGTCGGTCGTCGGGCCGCCTCGCGCGCTGCCGCATCGATTGGTAACCCGAAATCCTGGCCCGCGAGCCGAAGTGTGACCGAGGTCGCGTCGTTCGCGGTAAATTGGTCCAACACGCTTCGGAGCTCAAGGAGCCTCGACTGATCCTCGTCACTGGTGATCAAGAGCTCGAATCGAACGGCACTGAGAAGTGCGAGCGCGCATTCGGCGCTGCGCCGCGGCGACTTGATCGAGCTTGGCGCTGGTGCTTCGCCGCCGCTCCAAATCAGCTGCAATCGCGCGTTTGAGAGTGCGCGCGCGCCGAGTATTTCGCCGGCGCGAAGCCGCACCTCGAGGAGGTGATCGAGACTCGATAGCTCTTGCGGGTCTTGGGCGTAGAAGTGTTCGTAGAGAGTGCGCTCGCTCGCGAGTACACGCGTCTCGCGTAGGTTGAAGAACGCGAGCACACTGCAGGCGCACGCAGCGATCGCGACGACGGGAACAGGGCGAGCCGAGATCCGCAAGAGGGCGCGGGACGCGAGCGCGGCGACGGCGAGGAGCGGTAGCGTCAGGTAGCGCTCGCTCAGTGTGAATCCGACGCCGATCGGCACCAGGTTCAACGACGGGGCCAGCGTGAGCAGTGCGACAGACAGATCAGCCAACGGCGGCCGAAGCTGTGGGCGGCGCAGGGCGTAGACACAGAGTGTCGTGTACGCGGCGAGGATCAGCACGCCGAACTCGAACCAAAAGCGGATGCTCGGATCGTACGACGCGAGCGTCTCCGCGGAGACGTTCAACTGAAAGCGCGGGTTCCAAGGCCACACGACTGCACTCGCGGCGTATCCGAGCGACGTGATGACGCGCGGGATAGCGAGCAAGTTCAGCTCGGACCGGGGCATCGGCGGAGCGAACAGCGCACGCAGCGCGAGCGCAGCGACAACGCCGCCGAACGCCCACGCCAATGCACCGCCCACGCGCTTGCGCGCAGCAACATCCCAAGCGCGCAACGCTGCGTCGATGCCCAGCGCGATCGGCACGACTACTCCGCTCTCCTTGCTGAGCACCGCCAGCGCGCAAAACAACGCCGCTAGCGGGCCCGCACTGCGCTGCTGCTCGCGTCGATCGAATGCAGCGGCCGCGAGCAGAAACCACAGGCAACACAACAGATCACCTGCACCCGAGATCCACGTGACCGACTGCGGGCGCGTGGGGTGCAATGCAAACAGCAAGCTGCCCAGCGCGGCCGTAAGCTCGAATCGTCGCAGGTCACCGTCCGTCGCTGTCCGCTGCGGGCGCAAGCGACGCTCGACCCAGCCTATGGCGAGCCACACCGTGACCAGATGCAGCGCGAGGCTGCCGAGATGAAACGCGAACGGCGCGGGACCCGCGATCCGATGGATGAGCGCATACCAAAGCTGCGTGACCGGCCGGTAATAGTGCGAGGTGTGCGTGGCTGGGTCGTACAAGAACGCGGCGGTCAGCACGGTCGTCAGCGGCGTAGCGATCGTCGGATTCTGCGTGATCAGCGCCGCGTCGTCCCAGACGAAGCCGTTCGCGAGTGCAGGGACGGCGACTGCCGCCGAGAGCAACACTGCGAGGAGCCTGGGAGTGCGAATTCGCAAGGGAAGCTGCGGCCGAACGGTCGGCTCGAACGGATAGCGTACTGCGAACTCGATCGCGATTCGATACCATTGCCGGGTGACACAACCGTCGGTCCCATGGTCGCTCGCGCCGACAGTCCCCGCGCGATCACTGGCCGTACAGATTGCGACCTATGTTGCGCTCGCGATCGTGATGTACGCGCTCCTGGTCTGCGCTTGGCAATGCGACGACGCCTACATCACGTTTCGGACCGTTCGAAACTTCTGGTCGGGTTGGGGCCTCACCTGGAACCCGGACGAGCGCGTGCAGGCGTACACGCATCCACTCTGGATGTTCGTCGGCCTGGCCGTCTACGGCGTCGCGCACGAGATGTTCTTCAGCATGACCGCGGTGGCAGTGGTGTTGAGCCTAGCTACGGTGATCTTGCTGAGGCGCATCTGCGCGAATCCGCTCGAATACATCGTTACGATCGTGATCTTGACGGGTAGTTGCGCCTTCATCGAGTTCAGCGTTTGCGGGCTCGAGAATCCACTTCTCAACCTGACTCTAGTCGCGAGTGTCGTCGCGAGTCGTGCCAGCCCGAGCCCGCGCGGCGAACTAGTGCGGGCACTGTGTCTGTCGGGAGTGTTCTTGACGCGTGCCGATGCCGTGCTGCTCATCGGACCGTTGTGGGCCGCGCAGACGTTCGAGCGTCGCGGTCAGCTGCGGTTTAGCCTGCTGGGGTTGGCGCCGATCGCAGTCTGGGAGGTGTTCTCTCTCGTGTATTACGGGTCGCTTACGCCCAACACGGCGCTGGCGAAGCTCAACATCGACATACCTCTGACGCAGCTCGCGCTCGAAGGTGTTCGATACCTCGGCCTGTCATCGCTGCGCGATCCAGTCACGCTGATCGTCCTGATCGCTGCCAGCACGTTTGCGCTGCTGCACGGCGGTCGGTACGAACGCCTTCTCGTGGCCGGGACAGGACTGTACTTGCTGTACGTCGTGCGCATTGGCGGAGACTTCATGGCCGGTCGATTTTTGGGAGCGCCGCTGCTCGTCGCTGTATCTGCAGCCAATGGCGTCGACGAGTGTGGCCAGTGGCCCGGTCGGCACAGGGTCTCCGCTGCGTTGGTCGTCGTCGCGCTCGCGTACGCGCTCGTC